>SIBQ01000018.1 GCA_009695095.1 Lacunisphaera sp. | reverse complement strand
TAATCCAGAAAATGCGGAGGAGGAAAATTTCACGAAACGGGATGACTACGGCTTCGTTCACCGCTTGCGGCGCAGGTAGGGCAATCTCCGCGCCTCGTGCGCCCCGTGTTCCCCAAAGCCACAGCACCACCCAAATCGCCCCAGCGGCCCCCGTGAGCATAAACAACTGCCGCCAGCCTTCGCCGTGCGGTCCGACCAGCCCCAAGACCATTAACGGCGTCAACACCGCGCCGAAGGTCATGCCGCTATTAAAAATTCCATTGGCCAATCCTTGTGCTTCCCGTGGGATTATCCGCCGAATAATATTGACCGCCACCGGCCAGTTAAAGGCTTCGCCCGCGCCGAGGATTGCGCGGCAAATTTGCAACTGGAGGAGAGTTTGTGCGAACCCTGTGGCGAACCCCGCCACGGACCAGACCAATAAAGCGATCGCATAGAGCCAGCGCAGATTCCAGCGGTCAGCCATAAAGCCCGCCACAATTATGAAGGCGGCATACGAATAGCCAAACACGGCTTCTAATTTACCGTAACCTTCCTCGTTTAAGTGAAAGTCTGCCTTGATGTAGGTGACCAGCGACGCGATGGTCTGTCGGTCCATATAATTTACCACTGTGGCGAGTAGCAGCATCATCACGATCCCCCATTTCCAAGTAGCAATAGTGGCTTTGCTCGGAGGGGTCGAATGATTGCTGCCGGTGGATTCTATTTTCACGGGGTCGGTTTTTCGGAGCGAGTTAAGGTCACATCATCGCGGTCATTTTTAGTGGCCATGCTGCAAAATAGAAAGTGGCGGCAGGCAATTCTTGCCTAGGGCTTGCGCGAGGCTGTCATGCTAGAATATTCAGTTGCCTAGTGAATGCTTAAAGCTGATCGCGTGTAACGCTGGGAAGATACAAACTGGTAGCGTGCTGGCTGTCAAATAGCGAGGACGACGGTAAATTAACCTTCGGCTGCATGGTAATAAAATGATCAAGGGAATTTTTTCTTGCGCACCTATGCTTGCGCGGCCTGCCGTTGACAGGCTTAGCCGCTTGGCGGCACGTTAAGCCCTATCATGATTCACGTGGTGCTTTTTAATCCGCAGATTCCTCCCAACACGGGAAATATTGGGCGCATGTGCGCGGTGAGTGGTTGTCGCTTGCACCTGATCCATCCTTTGGGTTTTGCGATCACCGATAAAAACCTCAAACGCGCGGGCTTTTTGGGCGATGGGTCAAGGGCCTGTCGGCATCAAGAACAAGGTCCAGAGATTCATCGAGCTAACTTTTGGGACACCGGGGCTGATCATGGACCGCTGGAAGTTCGTCGAATATTTCCACCCTCAGTTCGAGAAAAAGTCTCGCGACTACTTTAAGTACTCGGAGACCGTGACCCCCGAGGATCCGAACGGCATGTACGCGGCATACGGAAAACTGGAGGGCAGTTCTCCCGCGTTCTCGCTCGCGTTCTACGAGGGTATGGAGACAGCCCTCCAGCAGGCCATCGACCGTTCGCCAGAGCTCAAGCAAGTGCTCGGCCGACACGCTAACGTCGGGGGCCTCCACTGGAAGGGGTGGAACGCGATCAAGAACGAGGCAGTCGGGCACTCGAGCCTCGACCTCACCTACGACCTCGTTAAGTCTAGCGACGATCCTACCCCAGAATCGGTCTTGAAACTGTTCAAGAACAAGGAATATTTTACAGAAGGATTATTCGGCAACTCACTACAACGCTTTGCTCTTCCGAAATCACCATGATCCCACAGTTCCCCAACGACACTGAGCACGAGATTCCTGAGTACTCAGACGAGGAGCTAGCCGCTGTGCTGGCTGACGCTGATGAGGTGGCGTGGAAGAGACGCCACGCGGCGGGACAGAGTATGCCACAGCCAGCTCCAGAAAAGCACCCCAATCAGTTAGGTGCTGACTCGGTCCGCAACTAGCTCAAGACCTTCCTCGATAACGGATATTTTCGTCCGACCGACGGCGAGACGATCCAGCAAGGCCACCGATTCGCGTGTAAATTTAAATGACCGCATAACTAGCGGAGCACCCGACTTGAGTGGGGCACCGGCACCCGGGCGAGCCCCGCCCCGTTAATTCTTTTTCTTCTTCTTCATCATCCATCGGTGATGGCGAGAGATTTGAATCTGTCAATACAGTGAATCTTTTTGTGTGGGGAAACATGCCACCAACGTGACACCAGCTTCACAACTCTGAGACCTGCTTCCGGGTCACGAGCTATTTTAATGGGCTACGGACATAGCATCTAATATGAACTCACCGCTCCATGACCCATGACCCGTGCCCCGAAGAGAGGCATTGGGGTGGCTAACATGCCACCAACACACCACCAGTGACTTTCCAACTTGTGTAAAGTGGTGGACCCTAACGGGTTCGAACCGTTGACCTCCTCAATGCCATTGAGGCGCTCTACCAACTGAGCTAAGAGCCCGTAACCAAACCACCGAAAGGCCTAAAAGTAAGTTTTGGCCCCGGAATGCAAGGACTTTTTATCCATCCTCCCTCATCTTGAATGTGACCGTCCACGTGTCGGGTTTCCGGTTGGGCGTCGGCCCGATGGAGCGCACCCGGCGGAAGGCCTCGAGCACCGACTCGTCAAACGCTACGTCGCCGGATGACTTGGAAATCCGCGGGTCCATGATTGCGCCGCTGGCGGTGATGTCGAAGGTCACCCTCGCCTCAAAGAGGTCGCTCACGCCGGGCGGCGGCTCATGGGCTCTTTTCAATTCCTGGATGAGCAGGGAAATGTAGGTGTCCATCTGGCTGTGTTCCTCGCGGGTCAGCGCATTGCCGCCGCCCCCACCGCGGATGTTCGCTGTCGAGCCGCCGGTCACGCCGCCGGCGAGGCCCGTCACGTTGATGCGCGGCACCTTGGCAGCCTTGCGCGGCGGGGTCGTCACGCGCTGCTTGGGCGTGGGATGCTTCTTCAAATACTCCTGGTAGGACACCCGCTCGTTTTTCTTAATCTCCCGCGCGATGGCCGGGTCGGGCTTGGTAGGTATCGTTTCGGTTATTTCAGGTTCGGGCGCCGGGGTCGCTTCCGGCACCGGCGTCTTGGGCGTCACTGGGGCCGTCGTGTTGCCCTTTGCGGGCGCCACCAGCTCGTCGGGCGCCGTAGGCGGGCCGGCCACCAGCTCAAAGATTACCGGTGCCATTCTTTCCTGCCGCGCGACAAATAGCGTGGTCACAATGATAATCGCGGCGACAAAGCCGTGGAGGATCAGCGAGACAAAAACCGCACTGGGTGAATTCGGGCGCATGGCGTCACCTGGCCTCGGTGTCGAAGGTGATCTTAGTCAGGTTTTGCTTCTTGATCACGTCCATCACCCGCACGACCTGCTGCCATTGCAGCGTGAGGTCAGCGCGGACGCGGATGACCGGCGGCTTGGGCTTAGCGGCCAGCGCCCCGAGATTGCTGGTGAGTTCCGCGAAGCTCACACGCTTAGCCCCGAAGTAGAAATTGCCTGCCCGGTCGATAGCGACGATCTGGAAATCCGTGTCCGACGGCGGCTTTTGCTGCAGCTTCTTGCCCTCCACCGGCAGGTTCACCGGGATGGTCTGCTCCGACTGGATGAGCGGCGTGGAGATCATGAAGATGATCAGCAGCGTGAAGCCCAAGTCCACCATGTTGGTGATGTTGAGCTCCGCCACAGGGTTCAGGTGCCGGGGACGGCGGAAGATCTTTGCCATAGTCGTGTTTTACTTGGCCTCCAATTCGATGCGGTCCGCGAGGTTGCTCGCGTAGTTTTCCAGCTCGGTGATCATCACTTTCACATGACCGATCAGGATGTTGTAGCCGAAGACCGACGGGATGGCGACGATGAGGCCGGAGATGGTCGTCAGCAACGCCGCCGACACGCCCGGCGCAAGGGTCTGGATGCTGGCGCTCTGCATGACAGACACCGCGCTAAACGCCTCCATGATGCCCCAGACCGTGCCGAACAGGCCCATGAACGGCGCGCCGGACACGAGCGAGGCGAGGATGATCATGCTCGACTCGTAGCGCAGTGACTGGCGGGCCAATGCGCGCTGGATGGCGTTCTCCGCATGCTCCAGCCTCGAGCGCACATTGTCGTCACCCTTCTCCTTGCCTATGGCCGCCGCGCGCCAGTAGGCCTCCAGCGCGTCCGCCAGCAGGTCGGCGTAGGGAATGTCGCGCCGGTGGCGCAGGTTCTCCGGCAAATCGAGGATGTGGCGCTCCTGACCGAGTTTGCGCTCAAACAGCAGGTTGAACTGCCGCAGTTTTTTCAGCTCGGAATATTTGCCGATCATCACCGCCCAGGCGAAGATGCTGAACACCGCGAGCAGTGCGATGACCGCCTGTCCCACCGGGTCGGTCGTGAGGAAGACGTTCCAGACATTAACGGTGGAGGCGAGAAACGGGGACGGCAGGAGGTCGGGCATGTGCGTGGAGTGTTGGCGCGTTTGCGCGGTGCAATCAACGGAAATTGCGAGCCTGCCAGCATTTGAATTGTCCTCGCGAGCCCGGCGCAGCCGGGCGTGGCGATCCAGCTGGATGGATTGCGTCGTCGTCCCGCAACCACGGGACTCCTGCAATGACCGAATGTAGAATGCGGCGCTCAATTCTGGTTGCGCGCCCGCGGCAACCTTAGTTCGGTGGTGGCGGCTCCTTTTCCCATGCCCTCCAAGTCTCAGCCCGCCGGCAAACTCATCTCCTTCGAAGGCTCCGAAGGCAGCGGCAAGTCTACCCAGATCGCCCGTCTTGCAGCCCACCTGCAGGAAATCGGTCGCGAGGTCGTCGCCACCCGCGAGCCGGGCGGCACCGAGATCGGCGAGCAGATCCGCAACATCATCGTCCACAACTCCAAGGGCGACGAGATGTGCCCTGAGACCGAGCTTCTGCTCTTCACCGCCGCCCGCGCCCAGGTCGTGCGCGAGGTTATTGCCCCCGCCCTCGCCCGCGGCGCCGTCGTGCTCACCGACCGCTACCTCGACTCTTCAACCGTGTATCAGGGCATTGCCCGCAATCTCGCTCCCGGCCCCGTCAGCGAGATCAATCGGTTCGCCGTCGGCGAGATCATGCCGCACCTCACCCTCGTCATCGATGTGCCCACGGAGGTCAGCCTCTCCCGCATCCGCCAGCGCGCCACGGACCTGCCGGACCGCATGGAGCGGGAGAATATTTCGTTCTACACCAAGGTCCGCGAGGGTTACCTCCTGCTGGCCAAGCAATGGCCGGAGCGCGTCGTCGTGCTCGACGGCACCCTGTCGCCCGACGCCCTCGACAAGAAAATCTGGACCGAGGTGCAAATGCGCCTAGAATGAATAATCCAGACAATTTAACAACGAAGATACACGAATAGAGACGAAATCGAACTCTCCCGGTAATTGCCCTATTTCCTCCAGGCCTTTTCCAAAATTAGTGTTTATCAATGTCCATTAGTGGTTTCCTTCCGCCCTCTGATCTCCGTCCTTTGTCTTCCGTACTCCGATGCCTTCCGTTCGCACCCCCTGGCCCTCCGCCCTCGACGGCACACCAACCGTCGCCGTCATTGAGCGCGCCATCGAGCGCCGGCGGCTCGCCCACAGCCTTCTGCTTCAAGGCGATAATCTCGGCACCCTCGCCCTGGTCGCCCACGCCATCGCCGACCGCTTGCTGAACGACCCGCGGCAGCCCACCCAATATTTTCCACCCAAGGTACACCCCGACTTCCACGCCCTGCGGCCCGCTGGCAAGGCGCGCCAGATCGGCGCGGACTCCACCCGCGAGCTCATCGGGACGATCCAGATGTCCGCCACCGTCTCGCCACGCAAGGTGGCCGTCATCTACGAAGCCGACCGGATGAATACCGCTGCCGCCAACATATTCCTCAAGACGCTGGAGGAGCCCACGCCCAGCACGACTATTCTGCTGCTCACCACCCGCCCCTATTCGCTGCTCGCCACCATCCGCAGCCGTTGCCTGCACTTCCGCTTCACCGACGCGGGCAGCGAGGCGCTGGCCGACGCCGACGAGCCCACCCGCGAACTCTGGGAAATCACCCGTGCCGACTATGCCGCCTGGCTCGGGCTGCTGACCGCCGGCGTCGTGGAAAAACGCGCCGTCGCCGACCAGCTCATGGGCGTCTACGGCCTCATCACCCGCTTCAATGCCGTGCTCGCCGCCGCCACCGACCAGGCCTGGAAGCAACAGAAGGGCAAGCTCCCCGCGGACATTGACAACGACGAGCAGGCCGCAATCGAGACCGGCATCGCCAACGGCATCCGCCAGAAACTCTTCATCGAGCTGGAACACTCCACCCGCGCCTTCGCGCAGGAACGCCTGAAGGCCGGCGACGAGACTGCCCGCCGCTCTCTCACCGCCGCCATCGGGAAGCTCGAGCACAGCGTTGGCCTCCTCCGCCTCAATCTCAACGAAGCCGCCGCCTTTGAGGATTTCCTGCTCTCGTCCCTGCGACTATGGTCAAAACGGTAGGGCGCGGACTCTGTTCCGCGCCGAGCTGATTCGGCGGTGAAGGGACTCACCGCTCTACCCAATCAGGAAAGCACCAGCCTCACGAACTCCTCGCGCCGGTCCATGTGCAGGTTGTGACCGGAGTCGGCGATGACCTCGATCCGTGCGGCGGGAAAATGCTTTTTAATGACGACTTGATCCGCAGTCTGCACGTAATGGGAACGGCCGCCAGAGATGAACAAGGCCGGGCCGGCAAAGCGGTCGTCCACTTGCAGACTGTTTTTCTCCATGACCGGCAATCCCTGGGTGAGCACCGGCAGGTTGACGGCCCAGCGCCAGCCTTCCACGCCCTGCTCCAGATTTGTCGCCAGGAATTTCCGTATGCCATGGGATGAAACCCGCGTCTCGAACCGCAACTCGGCCTCATGACGCGACTGGAGACTGGTGAGATCTAGTTCGTTCATCGCCGCGAACTCCCCGCGGTGCGCCACCCAGTAATAATCCCTGGGTGCGATATCCACCACCACCAGCCGCTCCACTCGCTCCGGATGACGGCAGGCTAGCAGCATTGCCGTTTTGCCGCCCATGCTGTGCCCGACTAGAATCGCCTTCGCAATGCCGTTGACGTCCAGCCATGCAATCAGGTCGTTCATCAACACCTCGTAGGTCATCTCCGGGGCATGAGGCGACTTGCCGTGGTTGCGGGCATCGAGCGCAAACACGTGGAAGTGCTCCGCCAGGTCGCGACCGGTCGTCTTCCAGTTGCGCGAGGAGCCCAGCATGCCGTGCAGCACGAGCATCGGCGGTTTGCCCGTACCGCCCAAGGCGATATGATGGAGAAGCATGCTGCTTCTCTTTCACGCGAAGTCGCAAAGACGCCAAGCCTAACTTTCCCCTGCTTTTTTCTTTGCGCCTTTGCGGCTTTGCGTGAGCCTTTCCGCTCTTGCATGAGTGTCGAAAAGCTAACGCCGATGATGCAGCAGTATTTCGAGGTCAAGCGCGGCCTCCCGGCGAACACGCTGCTGCTGTTCCGGCTTGGCGATTTTTATGAGATGTTCTTCGCAGACGCCGAGATCGGCTCGCGTATTCTCGGCATCACCCTGACCAAGCGACAGGACACGCCGATGGCAGGAATCCCCCACCACGCGGCCGACAACTACGTGAGCAAGCTCCTCGCCGCCGGCAAGAAGGTGGCGATCTGCGACCAGACCGAGGCCGCCCAGGCCGGCAGGCTTGTCAAGCGCAAGGTCACGCGCATCCTCTCACCCGGCACCACCCTTTCCGCCAGCCAGCTCGATGCCGCTAAGAACCACTACCTCTGCGCACTAGCCCTTGACAAGGCCGGCCTGCACGCCGCGTGGCTCGATCTCTCGACCGGCGAGTTCCGTCTCGCCAGCGACCCGCACCCGGAAAACCTGCTGCCCGTCCTGACCGCGCTCGATCCGGCTGAGCTCGTGCTCATCGAGGGTGACCTGGCCAAGTGGCAGGCTGCCCCGCACGAGCTGCACGCCATCCACGCCCTGCACCAGTTCTGCGCACCGCGGCTTTGCTCGGAATTACCAGGTTATCACTTTGAAACCACCAGCGGAGCGAGGACTGTCATGGACACGCTGGGCGTGCTCAACCTGCAGGGCTTCGGCCTTTCCCACCAACATCCCGCGCTCGGCCCCGCCGGGGCGGTGGTTTATTACGCGACCGAAAATCTCTGTGCGAAGCCGGAGAACCTCCGTTCACTGCAGGAATACCGCACCCAGCACACGCTGCTGCTCGATCCCGCCACCCTGCGCAACCTGGAGATCTTCCAATCCACCCACGGCACGCGCAACGCCTCGCTGCTCGGGTCCATCGACCGCAGCACGACCGCCGCCGGCTCACGCCTGCTCGAGCGCTGGCTCGCCGCACCGACCCTCGACCTGCCCGAGATCATCCGCCGCCAGACGGTTGTGGGCGAACTGCTCAGCCAGCCCGGGGATCTGGCCCAGCTGCGGGAATTGCTCAACAAGGTGCGCGACATCCCCCGCATCCTCGGCCGGCTGCAGAACCGGCTGCGCAATCCGCGCGAACTCGGCGGCGTGAAGGATACCCTTGCGCAGATTCCAGCCATCATCGCCTGCCTCGACCTGCTGGACTTGCATCTGGTCGGCCGCAAGGTCGGCGAAGTCTCCCGCGTGAGGCAGCGCCTCGCCGACCTGCCGGCACTGTGCGAGCTGCTGGCCAAGGGCCTCGCCGACGAGCTCCCTAACGAATTGTCAGACGGCAATTACATCCGCATCGGTTACGATGCCGAGCTCGACCGGCTGCGCAGCCTCACCACCGACAACAAGTCGTGGCTGACCGAGTTGGAGCGCAAGGAGCAGGAGCGCTCGGGCATCAAGAGCCTCAAGGTCCGCTTCACCTCCGTCTTCGGCTATTACATCGAGGTCACCAAGGCCAACCTGGCCAATGTGCCGGCCGACTACATCCGCAAGCAGACAACGGTCGGCGGCGAACGTTATGTGACCGAGGAGCTTAAGCTGAAGGAGAAGGAGATTTTCTCTGCCGAGGAAAAATCACTCGCCCGCGAGCTGGAGCTTTTCGACAGACTGGTCGGTGCCGTGCTGGCTGTGGCCGCCACCCTCACCCGCACCGCCGACGCCCTCGCCGAGCTCGACGTGCTCGCCGGCTGGGCGGTGCTGGCGCGCGAATGGGATTATTGCCGGCCGCAACTCGACGAGGGCGAGGTGCTCGGCATCACCGACGGCCGCCATCCAGTCGTGGAGCAGACGCTCAAGTCGCCAGGCAGTTCACCCGTCATGGGCAACCAGACCTTTGTGCCCAACGACACGTCGCTGTCCGCGACCGAGGCGCAGATCCTCCTCCTCACCGGCCCCAACATGGCTGGCAAGTCCACCTACATCCGGCAAGTGGCGCTCATCACGCTCATGGCGCAGATCGGCTGCTGGGTGCCTGCCAAGGCCTGCTGCATCGGGCTCGTCGACCGGATTTTCTCCCGCGTCGGCGCGAGCGACGATCTCGCCCGCGGCAACTCGACCTTCATGGTCGAGATGAACGAGACGGCCAACATTCTCAACAACGCCACGGACCGCTCACTCATCATTCTCGACGAGATCGGCCGCGGCACTTCGACCTACGATGGCCTCAGCATTGCCTGGGCCGTGGTCGAGCACCTGCATCGCTCCACCGAGCGCGGCCCGCGCACCCTCTTCGCCACCCACTACCTGGAGCTGACCCAGCTCGAGAAGCACCTGCCCCGGCTCATGAACTATTCTGTCGCGGTGAAGGAATGGAACGACGACATCGTGTTCGTCCGCCGCGTCGTGCCCGGGGCGGCCGACCGCAGCTACGGCATCCAGGTCGCCCGGCTCGCCGGTCTGCCTTTGAGTGTCATTGACCGCGCAAAAACCATCCTGGAGAAACTCGAGTCCGACGACACCTCCGTGTCCCTCCCCTCACCCCAGGCCCGTCCGAAGAAGAAGGTCACCGTGGCACCACCGGATGACTCGCAGCTGAATTTGCTTTGACCCACGCGGCCCAACTAAGGACGGGCCCTCCACCAAACGCCCTCAATAGGCCAGCGTAAAATCCTTGGGCAGCGGCGCGACGGCCCTGAATGTATATGACTTCCCACCGAAGTAGTAGGTAAAGCCGGTCTCGAGCGAATGCAGGAACAGCCGCTTGTTCTTGGTGCCCTTGGCGAAGGCCCGGTTCCGCGCGAAGTCACCGTAGGTCTGGTCGCCGACGATCGGCAGGTGCCGCTTGGCGCACTGCACACGCAGCTGGTGGCTGCGCCCGGTGCGCGGCTCCAGCCGCACCAGCGAGGTGGAGAAATTTTTCTGCGTATGTCTGATGAGCTGGAACTGGGTTTCTGCCGACACATTGCCCACGGTAGCCGTGCGGATCCGGCCGTGCGAACGCTTCACGGCGAGCTGGTCGCGCCAGAATTCTAAGTTCTGGCGCGTCTGGCCGAACACCAGCGCCTGGTAAACCTTGTGCACTTTTTTGTTCAGGTAGTGGTCGCGGATAGCTTCGGCCAGCTGCTCGCTCGCGGCGGCGAGAATCACCCCGGAGGTCGCCGAATCGAGCCGGTTGAGCAGCCACAGCCGGCGATCCGAGCCGTCGGCTGCTTTCCACTGGAAGCATTGGGCTTCATTGTCGTAGCGGCAGGTCAGCAGCGCGCGGGGCTCGTCCGTGGAATCGTTGGGGTGCGAGAGCATGCCGTGGGGCTTGTCGAAGGCCGCGAGGCCGTTCGGGTCGCGTGTCAGCAATCGCGCGCCGGTGCCCAAGGGCAGCGTCTCCCAGAAATCTCCCGGCAACCCGTTCACTGGTAGTAGAACGCGAAGGTCAGCTCCTGCGAATCCCCAAGCACCGCGATCATCTGGTCCGACCACTTGCGGTAGGGCTGCGGATAGGTGATGGCATTCTGGCAGGAGAACACGCCCTGCTTGCCACTGTCGGCGTCCTCCACCTTGGTAATCTCGGTCTCACCCTTGGAATTGATGCGGAAGGTGATGATGACGTGCGAACCGCGGGGCGGGGAAACCCGGCTGTCGGACAGGAGGTCATACCACTTGGTCTGCACGATCTCGATCAATTCATTGATGTATTCGCCGTATTCACTCCAGCGGGCGTCAATGCCGAGAATGCCGATGTTGGCTGCGCCTTTGAGACGGTTGCTCAGAATTGTCTGACGCTGCTGCATCTGCAAGCGCGGGCGCTCCCGGGGTTGCGTCTTGCTCATCTGCGGCAGGGCTACAAGGGCGCCGTTCGGGTCCCGGGCGTCGGGCGCGCCCTCGACCGCCTGCTCGGCGCGGTTGGTCGGCGCCTTGGTGGTGGAGACATTGGTCGCGACGCCGTCGGGCGAAAGACCCTTCGTTTTCTCAAAGCCGGGCAAGGGCATCAGGGCGGCGCGGGCGGCCTGTGCCTGCTGGTCCTGGGCGTCGTTTTTGGCCACGTCGGGTGTGGACGGGCCGCCGAGTTGCGGCTGGGCCTTGTTGCCGGATACGATGGTGTTGTCGCTCTTGATCTCGTCCTGCCCCCTCACACTGGGGCGGTTCTCCGGATCCTTCTCCATGGCGGGCTCGGGCTGGGCGGACTGCTGGTTGCGGTTGCTGAAATTATTGGTCTTGTCCGGCGTGTTGTCGGGCGCGTCCGGATTGGTCTCGACGAAATTGAACGGATTCTTGGGCTGCTCCGGCGCCTTGGGCTGGGCCAGCTCGAAATCGAAGGACTTGCTGCGGTCCCGATTGTTGACCGAGATGCCGCTGTGGATCCCGGAAAACTTGTCAAAGGCGAAATCCGGCGACAGCCAGACGACCAGGAGGTGGAACAGCAGGGTGCACGCGAGGCCGATCACGATGGAGCGGTCCGTCGGGTCCTTTTCCGGCGCGGCCGGATGCTCATTCAGCTCTGCCAACTGGGTGGTCACGGGATTAAAATCAACGCCTCAGACCCGCTTTAGTCAAAAGTTGTTTTATCTCATCGAGCGGCAGGCCCACAATATTTGTCAGCGACCCGGTATGCCCCGCCACGATGAGCTCGCCGTGTTGCTGGATGGCATAACCGCCGGCCTTGTCCAAGGTGTGCACCCGGCTGAGGTAAAGCTCGAGGGTGTCGTCGTCAAAGGCCTTGAAGGTCACCTCGCTGGCAACCTCCGCGTCGAGCTTCAACCCGTCGCTCTGCCGCCGGACCGCCAGTCCGGTAAAGACCGTGTGGGTGCGCCCGCGCAGCATCCGCAGCATTACCCGGGCCTCGGCAAGGTCGCGGGGCTTGTTGAGCACGGTGCGGTCGATGAACACCGTCGTGTCCGCGCCGATCACGGTGGCGTCGGTGTGGCGCGCGGCGACCCAGTCGGCCTTGAGCGCGGCGTTATGCCGCACCATTTCGCGAGGGTCGGCGTCAGGCGCCTCGAGCTCGGTCACGTCGGCCGGGACGACCTCGAACGGCAGGCCGAGTTGAGCCAGCAGCTTCATCCGCCGCGGCGAGTCGGAGGCGAGAATCAGACGGCTGGCGGGAGTGTTTACCATGGCCCGGCACAGTAGGCGGAAATCCGCGGCCCGGGCTAGAGTAATCCGCGGCTTGAGGTTGCAGTCCAGCGCTTTGCCCTCAGGTTGGGCCCTTCTCCCATGCGCATCGGCCTAGCCCAGATCAACACCATCGTTGGCGACCTCGCCGGCAACAGCCGGCGCATCGTCGAGGCTTACCGCGCGCTGGTCGCCCAAGGCGCCGAACTGGTGCTGTTTCCGGAGCTGGCCGTCAGCGGCTACCCGCCCCGCGACCTGCTGTTCAAGAAGCGCTTCGTCCCTGACGTGGAAAAGGCCACCCGCGAGCTCGCCGCCCAGGTCGGCGACGTACCCGCGCTGATCGGCTACACCGAGGCCAACATGACCGGCCAGGGCCGCTCGGCTTTCAACGCCGCCGCTTTCTGCCAGCAAGGCAAAATCCTCGCCTCCGCCCGCAAATGCCTGCTGCCAACCTATGATGTGTTCGACGAGGACCGCTACTTCGAGCCGGCCAAGCTGCCGATCATCGTGGAATTCGGCGGCAAGCGCATCGGCCTGAGCATTTGCGAGGACATCTGGGCCCATCCGCTCGTCCCCACGCGCCGGTTCTACGTCCTAGACCCGGTCAAATGGCTGCACGACCAGAAGGTGGACCTGTTGCTTAATCTCTCCGCCAGTCCTTGGTATGTTGCCAAAAACACCCTCCGCCGCACGCTGGTGTCCGACGCCGCCAAGAACTGTGGCTGCGCCGCCGCCTACTGTAACGCCGTCGGCGGCAATGACGAACTCATCTTTGAAGGCCGCAGCATGGTCTGCGACGCCTCCGGAAAAATCCTCGGCGGACTCGCCGCCTTCCGCGAGGAACTAAAGGTCATTGAGGTTGGGCTTTCTGGCGCCAAGCTCCCTGCGCCGAGCTCCCCGCATCTTCACCCCACCTACGAGCAGGAGGAGCTCGCCGACATCTACGATGCGCTGGTGCTCGGGGTCCGCGACTACGCCCGAAAAACCGGTTTCACCAAGGCCCTGCTCGGGCTCTCCGGCGGCATCGATTCCGCCCTCACCGCTGTCATCGCTGCCGAGGCGCTCGGCCCGAAGAACGTGATCGGCATCAGCCTGCCCTCGGTCATTTCCAGCCAGCACTCCAAGGACGACGCGGTCGCAGTCGCCCGCAACCTCGGCTTGGAATTCCACACCATTTCCATCGCCGAGGCGGTCGCTGCCGCAGAAAAGACCCTCGCGCCGGTCTTCGCCAACCGGCCGCGCGACATCGCCGAGGAGAACATCCAGGCCCGCGCCCGCGGCCTGCTCCTCATGGCCATCTCCAACAAGTTTGGCGCTCTGCTACTCACCACCGGCAACAAAAGCGAACTGGCCGTCGGCTATTGCACTCTCTACGGCGACATGTGCGGCGGCCTCGCGGTCATCAGCGACGTGTTCAAGATGCAAGTCTACGCTCTCGCCCGCTGGATCAACCGCAACAAGGAGGTCATTCCGCGCTCCAGCATTGACAAGGCCCCGAGCGCCGAGCTGCGGCCCGACCAGACCGACCAGGACAGCCTGCCACCTTACGAGATGCTCGACGCCCTCCTCAAGGGTTACATCGAGGAAGGCCTGTCACGCGCCGACCTCGCCGCGCTGGGCTTCGCCCAGTGCGTGGTCAACGACATCGTCCGCCGGGTCGACCTCAACGAATACAAGCGCAAGCAGGCCGCCCCCGGTCTGAAGATCACGCCCCTCGCCTTCGGCGTCGGTCGCCGGATTCCGATCGTGCAGAAATACGTGAGCTAGAACGACCACGGATTGCAGAGATTTCCCGGATTGAAAGCCAAGGCAGCAGTGCCCATCCGTGTAAGTCGTGGTGAAAAATGAATTCCTCAGATCTTTTTGAGCGCGCATTGAAGCTCATGCCCGGTGGCGTGAACTCGCCGGTCCGGGCGTTTCGCTCGGTCGGCGGAGCACCATTTTTCACCAAGTCAGCTCAGGGCGCGACGCTCACTACCGCCGATGGTCGCGAGTTGATCGACTTCGTCTGCACCTGGGGCCCGGCCATCCACGGTCACAATCATCCACGGATCAAGTCCGCCATTGCCGCCGCACTGGAGAACGGCACGTCGTTCGGCACGCCGAATCCCTACGAGGTGCAGATGGCCGAGCTGATCGTGAAGTTCTTTCCCTCGATCCAGAAGGTCCGGCTGTGCAGCAGCGGCACCGAGGCGACGATGTCGGCCATCCGGCTCGCCCGCGGGTTCACGAAGCGCGACAAGATCATCAAGTTTGCCGGCTGCTATCACGGTCACTCCGACTCGCTGCTCATCAAGGCCGGATCTGGCGCGCTGACTCACGGCCATCCCGACAGCGCCGGCATCCCCGCCGCCTTCGCGCAGGAGACCGTCGTCCTCCCCTTCAACGATGCCGCCGCACTCGACGCTGCCTTCGCCGCCAATTTCCATAAAATCGCGTGTGTCATTCTCGAGCCCTACATCGGCAACGTCGGCTTCATCAAACCCGACGCCGGCTACCTGCAGCACGTTCGCAAGGCCTGCACGGCGCACGGCGCGCTGCTCATCTTCGACGAAGTGATGACCGGCTTCCGTCTTGCCCGCGGCGGCGTGCAGGAGCTGGAGATGATCACCCCCGATCTCACCTGTTTGGGAAAAATCATCGGCGGCGGACTGCCCGTCGGCGCGTTTGGCGGCCGGGTGGACATCATGGATCTCCTTGCGCCGCTCGGGCCGGTTTACCAGGCCGGCACGCTCAGCGGCAACCCGCTCGCCATGGCGGCCGGCATTGCGTCGCTCCAGTTGCTCGACGAACTGAATCCCTACGCGAAGCTCGACAAGCTCGGCCGGCTAGTCTGCGCCACCGCCCTCTCCGCCGCCAAGGCCAAGGGTATCGCGCTGCAGGCGCCGCAGGTCGGTTCGATGTTCAGCCTGTTTTTCACGCCGACACCGGTCCGCGACATGTCGACCGCGCTCGCCTCCGACTTGAAGCTGTTCGCCAAATTCTTCCATACCTGTCTCACCGGCGGCGTGTATCTGCCTCCCAGCGCCTATGAAACGTGGTTTCTGAGCACCGCCCACGAGGGCGCAGCCGTTGACCAGGCTTGCGATGTCATCAATAACGCAATTAAGTCCCTCTAAGATTCAGGCCAGCCAACCGTCTGAAGAATCAACCATAACGGCACCACGACACAACGCATGAAACTCCGCCGCTGTATTCTTAGTGTCCTTTGCGTCGTCGTGGTGGAAATTCTGCCCGCCCAACCAATCGGCGCACCGCTCCTCCCGCTCAATGATTTGCAGCCGGGAATGAAGGGCGAGGTCTGGACCGTCTTCAAGGGCCATGATCCCGAGCCCTTCAGCGTGCAGGTGACCGGCATCCTACGTAACGCCCTCGGGCCAGGCAAAAGCATGATCCTGTGCGAGCTGACCGACCCACGCGTGCAATCCATGGGCGCCGTGGCCGGCATGAGCGGCAGCCCGCTCTACATCGACGGCCAGCTAGCCGGTGTGCTCTCCTACCAGATCCAGCGCTTTGAAACGGTGCGCTATGCGGGCTTCACCCCCATCAGCGACATGCTCGAGGTCAGCTCGCTGCCACCGGTCAGGGATTCCTTCGCGCCGACGCCGATCCCCGTCAAAGGCGACCGCGATAGCCGCATGGCACCGGTGATCGTCACCGCGAGCGATTTTCAGCCGCTGACGCCGGCGTTCTCCGTCGGCGGATTGTCCCCCGAGGTGGCGGCTCTGCTCGCCCCGCAGTTTCAGGCGCTGGGTCTATCCATCAATGGCCTGGGCGGCAGTGACTCCGGCTCGGACCATCCGCGATCCGCAGTCCCAAATCCAAAATCTCTTAGGCCCGGCGACGTTGTCGCGGTGGCGTTGGCCGTGGGCGACATTAGCCTCGCGGGCACCGGCACGGTCTCTCATGTGGACGGCAACCGCATCCTGGCTTTCGGCCATCCCATGCTTCGCCTCGGCGCGACCGAGCTGCCGATGGCATCGGCCGAGATCGTTACGATTCTCCCGAGCCAGTTCAATTCCGTCAAAATCAGCAACACCGGCGGCATCATCGGCGCCTTCAGCCAGGACCGCCTTTCCGGCATCTACGGCGAACTTGGACGCATACCGGTAATGGTGCCGGTCGATGTGGTGTTCCCCGGCCGCGCCAACCGCAAGGCGCTCCACTTCGAGGTCGTGCGCCATGAGCAGGTGCTGCCGCTCATCGTGGCCACCGGGCTCGCGCAAGCCGTCATGGGCTCCAACGAGTCCGGCTTCTCCCGCGGGTTCAAGGTGACCACCACCGTGGATTTTCCCGGCTCGGCGCCCGTGGAACTGAGCCAGCTATATCCCGGCCCACAGGGCTTCAACCAGGGGCTCGGCGACTTCGTCGGCAATCTCTCGCTCTGGCTCTTCAATCCCTACGAACGCGTCTTTCCCTCGCACATCCGGTTCAGCATCGAGGACACGCCCGAGACCCCGTCGGGCAACATCGAACAGATGCTGGTGTCGCGCACGGAGGCCGCGCCGGGCGAGCACGTCGATTTCACTGTCGGCTGGCGTCCCTTCCAAGGCGACCCGCTGAGCGAGCTGGTCGGCCTAGACGTCCCGCGCGAATGGGCCGGCAAGGAGCTCGAGGTCATCCTCAGCACCGGCCCCGCCCTCGACGAGCTGACCGGCCGGTCGCGGATTGTGGCGATCGCGCAATTACGCAGCTTCGAAGAATACATCTCCGCCCTGCGGGATTTCCGCAAGGGCGATGGACTCTATCTCGCGGTGATGGAGAAGACGCGGCTGATGACCGACCAGCGCACCCTGACCCCGGAGATGCCCGGCTCACTGGAGCGCATCGCCCGCAGCGCAGACGAGGCCCGGTTCCAGCGCCGCGATGTCCTGGCTCCCCTCTGGGAAAAGCAAATCCTGCCCGGCCGGCTGTTCAACATCCTGGCGCGTAGGCCGCTGAAAATCACCGACTGAGCCACCCCTTTATCCCCACTCGCGTGTCATTCTGAGCGGAGCGAAGAATTCTTCAGAATGATGCGAATCACTCTGGATCCTTCGCTCCACTCAGGATGACGCGCTCCGATAAATTTATGTCCTACCCCCGACTTTCCGCCCTCTTCGTGTCATTCGTGTGTTTGGTGGTGGCTCTCCCCGCCGACCCTCTCACGAAACAACTTGAGGTGGATTTCGGACGGGACGTCGCCAGCCGCAACCTGAAGGGTCTCGCAACCCGCTCCGACGGACGCGTGCTACCCGGCCCGGTGTTCACCGACCTGACCGGTCCGAAGCTTGGCGATATCCTCTGGCAGTTGAAGCCCGCCGGCGCCAACCGCTTCGTCATCGGCACCGGGCCAGAGGGCAAGGTGCAGGAAGTCACCTTCAACCCCAAGGACAGCACCTACACCGTCCGCGAGATCGCGGACGTGGCCGAGACCCAGGCCATCGCGGTGCAACCCCTCGCCGATGGCAGCCTGCTCATCGGCACTTCGCCCACCGCGGCCATCTACCTCGTGAAGGACGGCAAGACCCTGGCGCGCGTGCCGCTGCCCGCCGACTCGGTGTTCGATTTCCTGCCGCTACCCGACGGCGGCGTACTGGCCGCGACCGGCAATCCCGGGAAAATCTACCGTCTCGACCTCAAGAAACTCGCCACGGCCGGCCTCATCGAGGGCAAGATCGGCGACGACAAGGTGCTCGTCGACAAGGGCGTCACTCTCTTTGGCGGGGTCCGCGACCGCAACGTCCGCAAGCTCGCCCGCCTCGTCGACGGCCGGATTATTGCCGGCTCCTCGCCAAAAGGTAATGTCTACTCGTTTGGCACCGCCGGCGGCTCGCCGCTTATTCTGCAGGAAAACCTTGCCGCCGAGGTCGTGGATCTGCTGCCAATGGAGGACGGCAGCTTCTACGCCGGGCTGGTTTTCACCACCAGCGACACCATTCGCGTGGGCCGGGCTCCCGATCCCAAGGACGAGAGCAAGGACAAGGAGAAGGAGACACCGAAACCCGGCTTCATCGGCCGCACCAGCGTCGTGCGTTTTCCGGCCGACGGATTCCCCGAGAGCGTCGTCACCAGGTTGAACATCGCGCTATACCGCCTTGCCCGGCATAATGGCTGGCTGTTGCTGACCGCCGGCGATATGGGCGACGCGTTCGGCTACGACCCCGTGGCGCGACGCTTGCTGACCTTTGCCGGCAGCGTTTCGGCCCAGCTCAACGACCTCGCCGCACTCGGCGACGGCCGCTTCCTCCTGCTGCGCAACAACGCACCCGGCCTGGCCCTCATGTCCTTCGCCACCGCCCCTGTGCGTGAGCTTGAAACCAAGCGGCTCGACCTCAACCAGTCCGCCGATCTGGGCGGGTTCCGCTTCTCCCGTCTCCGTGGCGTGGAACTACCGGCACTCAAGGTCGAGGTGCGCACCAACTATGGCAGCGACGAGTTGGAGGGCTGGACCCCCTGGACCGAGATGAAGGTGCGCGACGGCGCGTTCTATGCGGACGGGTTGCGGGGCCGCTACGTCAAATTCCGCCTGAAGGTCACCGGCGCCGCGGCCGATTTCCAAATCGACAAGGCGGCGCTCTATAACCTGCCGCAAAACCATCGCCCGACGCTGGCGAACTTCCGGATTCTCTCCCCCAACCTCGGGCTGATTCCCGCCGGCGAACAGCCGCCCAGCGCGGTCGTCACCCTCAATCAATTGCTTTTCCCCAACCAGCGTGACCCGGGCGACGACGCCACCGACAAACGCAAGAGCGCCTTCCTAAACAGCCAGGTCGTCGCACAACCCGGCACGCAGGTGGTCTATTGGATGGTCAGCGATCCCGACGGCGACACCCTCGCCTATACCTTCTCCATCCGCGCGGAAAAGACCGAGACCTGGACCGACCTCACGGTCAACTCCTCCGACAGCTACGTGCAGTATGAGACCGGCGGACTGCCCGAGGGCCTCTACTTGACCCGCCTGACGGCCAGCGAGCAGTCGCCCCGGTCCGCCGCCCAGCGCCTCAGCTACACCTATGAGACCGACAACCTGCTGGTCGACCGCACGCCGCCCGACCTCAGCGCCACTTCAGTGCAGCACAGCAACGGGATGATTCTGATCTCGGTGGACGGCCGCGACGCCCTCTCCCTGCTCCAGGGCGCGGAATTTGTGCTCAACAACGGCACGCACGAGACCGTGACCCACCCGGCCGACGGCATCCTCGACGGCCGCGAGGAGCGCTTCACGGCGGAAATTCCCGAGGCTAGGGCCGCGGGCGCCACGTCCGTGGAAATCGTCCTCTACGACGACGCCGGCAACAGCTTGTCGACACGGCTGCCGCTGAAATAGTGATAAGTTTTGAGCTGTAAGTCGTAAGCCGGAGAAACGCTACGGTGGATTGTCTTAAACCTTTCCCGTAAAATCAACAGCTCTCAGGCCCGCGGATGGGCCTTGGCGTAGATTTCCTTCAGCCGGGCGACGCTGGTGTGAGTATAAATCTGCGTCGTCGTCAGGTTGGCGTGGCCGAGCAGCTCCTGCACCGTGCGCAGGTCGGCGCCGGAGTTGAGCAGGTGCGTGGCGTAGGAATGCCGCACCTTGTGCGGCGAGAGATCCATCGGCAGGTCGGCGTGAGCTAGATATTTCTTCACCAGCAATTGCACGGCGCGCACCTGTATCCGCTTGTGCTGTGTGGTGATGACCACCGGATCGTCCCCCTCGGTTCCGCTGGCGAATTCATCGCGAAACTTCTTCATCACCACCATGGCCATGGCGCCGAGCGGACACATCCGTTCCTTCCGGCCCTTGCCGAGCACGCGGGCGCTGCCGGCGCCGAAATCAATGTCCCGGTAGTCCAGGCCCACCAGCTCGCTCACGCGCAGCCCGCCGCCATAGAGCAGCTCGAGCACCAGCCGGTCGCGCCAAGCGGTGAAGGCATCGAGGCTTTCATTCGCGAATAATTTTAGCGGACCGCTGAGCAGCAGCGGCATTTGCGTCTCCGTCAGAAATTTAGGCAAGACTTTCTCGAGCTTGGGCAACGGCACCCCGGCGAAGGGATTGTGCTTCAGCCGGCCGCGCTGCATCCAGAAGCGAAAGAAGGTCCGCAGGCCGGAAACGTGGTTGTGCAGTGTGCGTCGGTCGAAGCGGCGCTGCGCCTCGATGATGAAGTCGCGCGCATCCCGGGACGTGAGCCCGGCGACGGTGCGCCAATCGCGCTTGGCCTGCCCCATCCAGCGATAGAAATCCTCGAACGCCTGCCGGTAGTTGCGTACGGTGTAGACCGAGTAACGCCGCTCCTTCGCCAGGTAATCGGTGAAAGGCTGCAGCCATTCCGCCACCACCTTGGGCGGCACGACCGGCTCAGGCGCGGTGTTGATCGTTGGTTTCATGGTAGGGGCTACTGCCCTAAACGGCCCGCTTTCAAGGGCGGTTAGGAGTAACCACCCCTGCCTTCGCTTCCACCTCGCGCATCACCCGGTCGGTTTCCTTGCGCAAGGCGCTCTCGGGATCAAGGCCTTGGGCGCGCGCGGCGGCGGCGAGCTCGAACAGCCTCCGGCCCAGCGTGACCCCGTCCAGCTGGCGGCCGAGCGCCTGCACATGCGCCGCATCGACCACGCCCGCGGCTGACAGCTGTTTCTTCTCGATCTGCTTCCACACCTCCTCGGCGAACATCAGCGCCGGCAGGCGCGGCGGCAAATGCTTGAACACCGCCGAACCAGACTTGCCGGCGGCGGCCATCTCTCCCGCCTTCACCTGCTCCCAGACCTCGATGACCTGCGCGGGTGTATCGGCCGAGCCGGTGCCGAAGACGTGAGGGTGGCGGCGGATGAGCTTGTTGTTGATCTCGCGCGCCACGTCGTCGAAGTCGAACTCGCCCCGTTCCTCGGCCAGCTGGGCGTGAAAGATCACCTGGATGAGCACGTCGCCGAGCTCCTCGCGCATGTGCGGCAGGTCTTGGCGATCGATGGTGTCGAGCAGCTCGCTGCACTCGTCGATCAGACAGCGGGCCAGCGACTGGTGCGTCTGCGCGCGGTCCCACGGGCAGCCATCGGGGGCGCGGAGGCGGGCCATGGTGCGGCGCAGGTCTTCGATGGCACTCATGGGCAAAACATCAGACAGGATTGGGCGGATTAACAAGAAACTTGTAGTTGAACTGCCCTCATCTTGGGCAATCCTGTTGCACCCGCACCGTCCCATGGACAAGCTAACTGAAATCATGTCCCATAAGCGCCGGGAAATCGCCCCGCTGGTGCGCCCCGTCTTCCCCGACGAGCTGGCCGAGCTGCATCGATCCCTGCCCCCGCCGCCCTCTTTCCTGCAGGCGCTCAAGCACACTGACGGCCGGCTGGCCGTCATCGCCGAGATCAAGCGCCGTTCGCCGTCCGCCGGGGTCATCAAGGAGAACGCCTCCGCCCTCGAACAGGCCCGGCTCTACCGGGCCGCCGGGGCCAGCGCACTGTCGATCCTGACTGACGAGAAATATTTCGGTGGCACTCTGGCCGACCTGGAGGAAGTCACCGCCCAGTTCACCCAAACCCCACCGGCGGTCCCCTGCCTGTGCAAGGATTTCATGGTGCACCCGATCCAGGTGCGGCAGGCGCGCGAATCCGGCGCCAGCGCCATCCTCATCATTGTCCGGGTGCTGACCGACGAGGAGATCGAGGCGCTCAAGCACGCCGCAGCTGCCGCCGGCCTCGACGCCCTGTTTGAAATCCACAATTTCGAGGAGCTGAAGCGCGCGGTGCATCACCGCGCGAGGATCATTGGCGTCAACAATCGCGATCTTTCCACATTCACGACCGACCTCGCCCTCAGCGAGCAGCTCATCCCGCACCTGCCTAAGAACGTCGTGGCGGTCAGCGAGAGCGGCATCACCACCGCGGCCGACGCGGCAAGGGCCTGGGCCGCCGGGGCGCACGCCGTGCTCGTCGGTGAGGCCTTGATGAAGGCCGGCGACCCCGCCACCCTCATCGCAAATTTCCAGCGCCATGTTTGAGCACCGCAAGGCCCGACTCCTGCCCCGGCACGAATTTGTCCTCCGGCTTGGCTGGAGCGTGGCCGCTGGCGCGGGGCTGATTCTGTTTTCGCTCAGCATCGGGATGGTGGGCTACCACGGACTCGAACACCTGGCCTGGATCGATGCCTTCCTGGAGGCGGCGATGATCATGTCGGGCATGGGGCCGGTCGCGACCCTGCACACTTTCGCCGGCAAGATGTTCTCCGGCTGCTACGCGATTTATTGCGGCATCACGCTCATCGGCACGACGGGCGTCATCCTCGCCCCGGTGATCCATCGCTCGCTGCACAAGTTCCACCTGGAAGGTGACGAGGGCAAATAGGGCGCATGCCACTGACGCCAAAAACCACGCGGGAGCTGCTCGCCCGTCTGGGACACGAGCCCAAGCGGTATCTCGGTCAGAATTTTCTCGTCGACGGCAATATTGTCCGCAAATCGCTCGAACTCGCCGGCGTCAAGGCCGGCGACACCGTGGTCGAGATTGGTCCGGGACTCGGCATCCTGACCGCCGCCCTGCTCGACGCCGGGGCCGAGGTCTGGGCCGTCGAAAAGGACCGTCACCTGCACGCCTATCTCGCCGAGACGCTGGCAAAGGAACAGCCACGACTTCACCTGCTCGAGGGCGATGCGGTCGAGCATCAACTGGCCGGCCTGCCGCCGGAGCGGGCCGTGGACTGCAAGATCGTGGCCAACCTGCCCTACGCCATCGCCACGCCCTGGCTCGACGGCGTGCTCTCCGGCCCGTTGCCGGAGCGGCTGGTGCTGATGCTGCAACAGGAGGCCGCGCAGCGCTACACCGCCTCGCCGGGTTCCAAGGCCTTTGGCGCGATCTCCATTTTCCTGCAGTCCGCCTACGCGGTCACTCCGGGCCACAAGGTCGATGCCTCATGCTTCTTCCCCCAACCAGACATCGAGTCCTGCCTGCTGCACCTCTCCCGCCAGCCCGCGCCATTCGTCTTCCCACCGGCGACCAAGGCCCGCATCCGCGCCTGCTTCCAGCAGCGCCGAAAACAAATCGGCGGCCTGCTTCGCGGCAAGCTGCCCGACGGCGGCGCGGCGTGGCTCGCCCGCCTGCCTGCTGCCGGACTCGACGCCCGCGCGCGGCCGGAACAGATTCCGGTGGCACTGTGGCGGGAGTTCGCGGTCTGAGCTGGCGCCAGCTTGAAATTTCTTCCCCCGCCCTTAGTCTCCTCCCCGTGTTCCGCCTGGCTCTCCTCCTTGTCGCCAACGCCGTCCTGGCCGTCCTGGCCAGCGCCCAGGACGCGGGGCTCGCCGGGAAAATGTCGGGTGACATCTACGTCTCCGCCACGGGCGAATTCAAGATCCCCGCGCCGGTCCTGCCGGAACTGGGCGGCACCATCACCGACACGGAGAATGTCGTCACCTTCAACGACCGCTACAGCACCCACACCAGCATCGCTTGCTTCCCGCTGGATGCCTCGCAAAAGTGGGAGCTCGAGACGCGCGGGTTGCGCGACTACCTGCTCTATTTCTTCACCGACGTGGTCTTGGCGGATTTTCAGGGCCGCTATCCCGGCGCCAGCATTGAGAGCGCGCGGTTCCTGCCGGAACTGATGGCCGGCGCTGTGATCACCTATGCCCTGCTGCCGGGCGGTTCGTTTTTTGAAGGCATGAACCGCGTGCTCGACGCCCCGCCGGCCCGGACCGTCACCGCCAAACGCGGAACACTGCTCTTTGTGCGCAACCGTCACATTTTCATCATCAGCACCGAGCTGGCCGAGCGTGCCACACAGCGCAGCACCTACCAGCAGACGCCGGAAAAAGAAAATGCGCTCCTGAGCACCCGTCTCACCGAGCTGGCCGGCCGTCTGGTCTTCACCGCCCCCAAGGCGCGACGCTCCTGACCCGGTGCTTGCTTGCGCCGCCTAAACTGCCGAGTCTGCGCGATGCCTGCCTTCATAAACAAGCGCGACCTGATTGCACGGAGCATCGCGAAGCTCGCCATCGATCTGGAGCAGCTGACCACGGCGGCGCTGGCCACCCACGCCGAGGCGACCAATGAGGAGAACAAGGCCGAGGATAAATACGACACCCGCGGCCTTGAGGCGTCCTACCTCGCCCACGGGCAGTCCAAGGCTGCCGAGCAAGCGGCGCAGGCCGTCGCGCAGTTCCAGAAGCTGCCCATCCGCGATCTGTCCGCCGGTGAACCCATCAGCCTTGGCGCGCTGGTCGTGCTCGAGGGCCAGAGCCAGAGCCATTATTTCATCGGTCCGCGGGCCGGCGGCACGGAGATTCGCATCGACGGCCGCACTGTGATGGTCATCACCCCGCAATCGCCCCTCGGCCGCCAGTTGATGGGCCGCAAGCAGGGCGACACCCTGCAGCTCGATCTCGGCGGACAACGCAACGAGTTCCTCGTCGCCTCCGTGGTCTGATTTCATGAAGCATTTCCTCCTGTCACTTGCCCTGCTGGCCGGCATCGTGCATGCGGCCGAGGCGGTTGTCACCCACACCATACCCGAATGGCTGCTCCTAGCTGAACAGGGCGACCCGGCTGCCGTGAACACGGTGCTCGATGCCTACTTCAAGAGCGAGATAACCAACTCCAGCTACCCGATGGTCTTGAAATTGTTTCTCACGTTTGCCGAGAAGGGGGGATCCTAATTACCAGAATATTGTAGCGCGGATTTATTCCCGGGGCAAGGGCATGCCCGTGAATGAAGCGGAAGCCGCCAAGTGGTTTCTCCAAGCAGCTGAGCAGGGGGATGCTTCGGCCCAGGGCCAGATAGGTTTCTGCTATGCCTCTGGCAAGGGGGTGACCAAGAATACGGAAGCCGGACTTGACTGGCTCCGTAAATCAGCGGCGCAGAAGGACTCCTCCTCGCAATATATGTTGGGCCTGCTTTACGAGGGTCGCATGGGGGTGACCCAGGATTTTCAGGCGGCCGCCGCCTGGTGTCGCCAGTCGGCGGACAATGGCTATCTCGAGGCCCAGCTGCATATGGGGCAGATCCATATAGCCGGTCGAGGTGTGCCCCAGGACTACGCCGCAGCAGCGGGATGGTATCACAAGGCCGCCGACCAGGGCAGCGCCGAGGCAGAGCTCCAACTCGGGGTGATGTATGTGAAGGGCCAGGGCCTGACCCAGGACTATGTCGCCGCCAGAGCCTGGTATGAAAAGTTCGCCGCGCATGGAAGCAGCACAGCAATGTTAAACCTCGGCGAACTTGCGGCCCAGGGCAAAGGCGGCCCGCCGGATTTCAAACGGGCCGTGGAGTGGTATGAAAGAGCGGTCGAACTAGATGATCCCCGGGCCATGTTCAACCTCGCCCGGCTGCAAGCCACGGGCAAGTAGGGCGTGGAGAAGAATGAAGTGGAGGCACTGGCCCTGCTCTATCTGGCCGTGCAAACGACCAATGCAACCGCCCGTGCCATCTATCAGAAGGAACTGGACCAACTGGCCGCCCGTCTGAGTTCCAAACAGATTGCCGAGGCCAAAGAGACGAGCCGTTCCATGGAGGAAGATATTCAAATGGAGCGGTATTTTGAGGAAAAGGAACGAAAAAAGTAGCCTGTCACCATGGCACCAGCCAGAGGCCGCCAGCAAAGCTGTATGTTGGGCGTTGAATGTTGAGCGTGGGGCGCTTCACTAACTCCCTTCCCATGCCCACCACCTACGAAAACCTCCGCGCCAACATCATCACCGCCATGAAGGCCCGCGACACCGCCACCGCCACGGCGCTTCGCACCATGGACGCCGCCATCCAGCGCTCCGCCATGGACGCCATCAAGCCGATCGAGGAGGCCCTCGTCATCGCCACTTTCCGCAAGGCCGTGAAGAATCTCACCGACGCCCGCACGGAATTCGAGAAAGGCGGCCGCGCCGACCTCGTCGCCGCCAACAGTGCGGAGATCGCCATTTTGGAAAAATACCTGCCGGCCGGCCTGGACGCTGCCAAACTTGAGGCCCTCATCGTCGAGGTGATCGCCGCCACCGGCGCGGTCTCAAAGAAGGAGATGGGCAAGGTCATCGGCGCGCTGAAGCATCGGCCCGAGGCGGCGCTCATCGATTTCGGCGCCGCCAGCAAACTCATTCAGTCGAAGCTGCCGTGAGACCGACCTGAGGCCGGCGTGTGATAGTGAGTGTGAAAGTGAATGTGGCACCGGTTGTTTTCGCGAAACCTACCTACTAATTTCCCCCTCACTTTCACTGATCACTTTCCATGTCCCTCATCGATCCGCTCTTCTCCGTCGGCTTTTTGCGCAAGGCCATCTGGAAACTGTGGTATCCATTCCTCACCCGCCGGCTCACGTCGGAGGAAGTGCTGTTTCTCAATTACGCCTTCGAGACCGATCCGCCCCTGGGCCTGCCTCTCGACCCGGCCGACGAACCGAACCGCGCCTGCATCCAGCTCTACCACCACGTCGCCACCCAGGTTGATCTGCGCGGGAAGAATATCCTCGAAGTCAGCTGCGGCCACGGCGGCGGCGCGTCCTATCTCGCGCGGACTCTCCGGCCGCTGACCTACACCGCGCTCGACCTCAATCCCACTGGCATCCGCTTCTGTTTGCACCGCCACCAGGTGGAGGGGCTGCATTTCGTGCAGGGCGATGCGGAAAACCTAGCGTTCGCGGACAACTCCTTCGATGCCGTCATCAATGTCGAGGCGTCACATTGCTATCCTGCCCTCCCGCGCTTTCTGTCCGAGGTCGCTCGCGTGCTTAAGCCCGGTGGTCATTTCCTCTATGCCGACTTCCGTTTCCGGGAAAGCCTCGCTGAATGGGAGCAGACCCTCGGGTTGGCTCCGTTGCAAATGCTCCGGACCCTTGTCATCAACGCCGAGGTGCTGCGCGGGATGGACCGGAATTCTCCACGCTCGCAGGATTTGCTCGTCAGGCACCTGCCCCGATTCCTGCACTCGCTCGGCCGGGACTTCGCCGGCATCAAGGGCTCGCGCGTCCACACCGCCCTGCAGCGCAACGAACTTTCCTACCGCTCATATTGCTTTGAGAAGGCCAGACCCTAATCTGCCTGCCATGAAGAAACTCTGTCTGCTCCTGGCCCTGCTCGCTGGTCCGCTCTGCGCCGCGATCAAGGTTTCCCACACCATCCCGGAATGGATCGCCCTGGCCGATCAGGGCGACCCGGTCGCCTTGTCGACCATGATCGATGCCTACAGCAAAAACGAGATCGACGAGAAGAGCATGCCGCTGGCCTTCAAACTGTTTCTCAAGTCCGCCGAAAAGGGCAGGCTCGCGTCCCAGGTGATCGTGGCCCAGATGCATGGTGAGGGCCAGGGCGTGGCCAAGGATGAGGCCGCCATCGCAATCTGGTTCCTCAAGGCGGCGGAACAGGGCGATGCCGGCTCCCAATGCCAGGTCGGATTGCAGTATGCCATCGGGGGCGGCCTGCCCAAGGACCCGAAGACCGGACTGGAATGGCTCCGCAAATCCGCGGCCCAGAAATATCTCCTGGCCCATCACCTGCTGGGGCAGATCTATGCCGGGGGCAATGTCGTGCCCCGCGACGACGCCGAGGCGATCAAGTGGTTCCGCCAGGCGGCTGACGGTGGTTACGCGCAATCCCAAGTCCGGCTCGGCTCCATCTATGCCCAGGGCGATGGCGTGCCTCAGGATTACAGCGCTGCCGCCGATTGGTATCGCAAGGCCGCCGACCAGGGCAGCGCCGAGGCAGAGCTCCAACTCGGGGTGATGTATGTGAAGGGCCAGGGCCTGACCCAGGACTATGTCGCCGCCAGGGCCTGGTATGAAAAGTTCGCCGCTCATGGAAGCAGCACAGCAATGTTAAACCTCGGCGAACTTGCGGCCCAGGGCAAAGGCGGCCCGCAGGATTTCAAAAAAGCCGGGGAGTGGTATGGAAGCGCCGTCGAGTTGCAGGACCCCCGGGCCATGTTCAACCTCGCCCAGCTGCTAGCCACGGGAAAAAAGGACGTGGAGAAGGATGAAGTGGGAGCGCTGGCCCTGCTCTATATGGCCGTGCAGACAACCGATATGACCGCCAGTGGCATCTATCAGAAGGAACTGGACCAACTGGCCGCCCGTCTGAGTTCCAAACAGATTGCCGAGGCCAAAGAGACGAGCCGCTCCCTTGAGTAAAATATCCAAATGTCCCGGTATATGAAGGAGCGCTACAGAAAATAGCCGACGGCTGGTTTCCCACCGCTCCCACCTTCGTTTGCAAAAAGGTTTATCCTTCTTTCTCCGATCCCCCCATGGCCTCGAACCCCCACGCCCACTTCGACCAGACCATCCTGGACATGATTGACCACAGCCCCATCGGCGCCGTGCCGTCGACACCCGCCTACCAGGATGCCCTCAACCGGCTGTATGCGGCGCACCAAGTCTACGCCAGCGCGGACCACAAGGGCGGCCATGTCACCGCTCGCTCGCTCGCCTCGGCCCCGCCTTTCCACGCCAGCAATCTCGACGACCTCGTCGCCAATGTGATCGCCGCCGAGGCGCTCGAGCCCAACGCCATCATCTTTGACCGCTACGTCCATTCCCTGGCGCTCGACCTGCGAAAAAAGGCCGAGGGCTGCAAGGCGGTGGTGGCCGGCCGGGTCGCACACCACCGGGCCAAGCACGGCGTGGTGACCGTCCATGACCCGATCCATACCCTTTTCCTCGTACCCGGCACCGGCCCGCATCATGGCCTGCCCGGCAATTATCTTCACGGCTCCGCCTTCCAGCTCTCGGCCGACCTGGCCGGCCCGTGGGCAGTGCATTTGCACGACAGCGACGACGGGGCCGCCTTGTTCGAGGCGCCCAACATGGCGGGGGCGCTCGCCAAGCTGCAAGAGCTGCTCGAGTGCGCGCCGTTCAACATGAACGAGCTCGAGGCCCTCGGCTTCAGGCTGAATTGATTTCCGCTGCCCTACGGCGAGACCACGTCGAGGCCCTCGAGTTCGCCGTAATCGGAGAGGCGCACCGTCACGGTCATCGGCCGGCAGCGCTGCCGCGTTTTAGGCCGCAGCACAGACCCAGTGCGCCCGGTAGCGCCAACAGGAGGAAACAACGGGGCACTCAAGCCCGCGGCGGCGGGGCGAGGTGCGAATACTGCATGCCGAGCACCAGCAGCGCCACGAGCCCGAAGTAGAGCACCGCCATCGTCCAGCGCTGCCCGGGGGTGATCTCATAAAAACGCTTCTCCTCGGCGGTCTTGGTCCGGAACAGCGTCCACAGCCGCGGCAGTGACGCCACCAGAAGCAGAATGAGGATGATGTTGGGGTGCGTGAACACCATGGCGCCGACGATCACCAGTCCGGCGACCCACAGCCACGGCGACAGCGCCGTGGCAATCCGGCCGCCGTCGAGAAATCCGATTGGAATGAGGTTGAACAGGTTCAGGAAAAATCCCGAGTAGGCCAGCGCCCGGAGCAGCGGCTGGCCGGTGACCAGGAAGCCCGCCTCGCAAAGCGCCGCGCCCGCCGTGCCGAACAGCGGCCCGCCGATGCCGACGCACGACTCCACCCACGCGTTGCGCGGCGCGTCCTTCAGGGCGATGAACGCACCCATGAACGGGATGAAAACGGGCGCGCCCACCTTGAGCCCGAACCGCCGGGCTACGACCAGATGCCCGCATTCGTGGACGAAGATCAGGAAGACAAACCCGGCGGAGAACCACCATCCCCAGTTCATCGCGTAGAACCAAATCGACAGCAGCATGGTGCCGCCCGTCTTCAGGATCATCGGCAGGAATTTCAGCGCCGGCAGGAACAGGTAGTAGATTTCCCCGAAATACTTGGCGATGATCAACAGAACCACAACCACCGGCGCCAGCACTTGCTTGACCCGCTGCCAGACGGTCGGCTTCAGCGGATCGACGCGCAAAGGCATCGGGGTGGGTGACGGGATTTCGGGCATATGCGGAAGTTGCACGGTTGCTGGCTGCCGCCAGCCCGGGGTTTATCCGGGCCAACGCCCGGCAAAGGAACGTGGAAACCAGTAGACGGAATACGGAGAACGGAGGGAAAGCAAATTCTCCGCGGATAACGTGATGAACGCTGATGTCTTTAGCAGCCAGTCGCGTCCATCTGCGTTATCCGCAACAATCAGCTCACCCACCCTCAATTTTCAGCTTCCCGTCCTTGGCTCTTCGCCCTTAGCTCTTTCTCTCGGATCGCGCCTCCGCAAGATCCGAGGACAAACACCAGGCGGTCAGCAGGCCTCAACGGTGCACCAAGACGAAGCATGCTGAATGAACGATAAGTCTGCCATTTTCACAATGAGCCAAAATCCTACGATTATCTACACCAAGACCGACGAGGCCCCCGCCCTCGCCACCTATTCCCTTCTGCCGATCATCCAGGCTTTCACCAAGCACTCGGGCATCGCGGTCGAGACCCGCGACATCTCCGTCGCCGCCCGCATCCTCGCTGCCTTCGCGGACAAACTTCCTGCCAACCAGCAGGTCGCCGACCACCTCGCCGAGCTCGGCGCCCTGACGCTCAAGCCTGAGGCCAACATCATCAAACTGCCCAACATCTCCGCCTCCGTCCCGCAGTTGAAGGAGGCCATCGCCGAACTCCAGTCGCACGGCTACAAGCTCCCGGACTTTCCGGAAGTCCCCAAGACCGACGCCGAGAAGGACGCCCGGGCACGTTACGCGAAAGTCATGGGCTCCGCCGTCAACCCGGTCCTTCGCGAGGGCAACTCCGACCGCCGCGCACCCAAGGCCGTCAAGGACTACGCCAGAAAACACCCGCACTCGATGGGCAAGTGGTTCCCCGACTCCAAGACCTCCGTCGCTACCATGGGCAAAGACGACTTCCGCTCCAATGAGAAGTCCGTGACTATGGCGGCGGCCACCACTGTCCGCATCGAGTTCGTCCCGGCAGAGGTAGGGGCCGTTGCCCCCAACGGCCCGAAGCCCGAGATCGTCGTCCTCAAAGACAAGCTCACGCTCAAGGCTGGCGAAATCCTCGACGGCACGTTCATGAGCAAGAACGCCCTTGGCGCTTTCTACGCCCAGCAGATCGCCAAGGCCAAGAAGGACGGCGTCCTCTTCTCGCTCCACCTCAAGGCCACGATGATGAAGGTCTCCGACCCCATCATGTTCGGCCTCGCCGTCCGCGTGTTCTTCAAGGATCTCTTCACCAAGCACGCCGCCACCCTCGCCAAGCTCGGCGTCGACCTGAACAACGGTTTCGGTGACCTCGTCGAGAAGATCTCGAACCTCCCCGCCGCCGTGAAGGCGGTGATCGAGGCTGACATCGCCGCGGTCTTCGCCGCCCGCCCCGCCGTCGCGATGGTGAACTCCGACAAGGGCATTACCAACCTGCACGTCCCTAGTGATATCATCGTGGACGCCTCCATGCCCGCGATGATCCGCACTTCCGGGCAGATGTGGAACGCCGCCGGCAAGGGTCAGGACACCCTCTGCGTCATCCCCGACAGCTGCTACGCCGGGGTCTACGCCATCACGATCGACTTCTGCAAAAAGCACGGCGCCTTCGATCCGAAGACGATGGGCACCGTCCCCAACGTCGGCCTCATGGCCCAGGCCGCCGAGGAATATGGCTCGCACAACAAGACTTTTAAAGTTCCCGGCAAAGGCACGGTACGCGTGGTCACCATTCCTTCCGACTCCTCTCAGGTTTCAGGTTTCAGCCCTCAGGTTTTGATGGAGCACTCCGTTGCGGAGGCCGACATCTGGCGCGCCTGCCAGGCCAAGGACGCCCCGATCCAGGACTGGGTGAAGCTTGCCGTCTCCCGCGCCCGGCTCAGCAATACTCCCGCCATCTTCTGGCTCGATGAGACCCGCGCCCACGACGCCCAGATCATCGCCAAGGTTAAAACCTATCTCGCGCAGCACGACACCAAGGGGCTCGACATCAAGATTCTCCCGCCCGCCGCCGCCTGCCTCGCCTCGCTCGAGCGGCTCAAGGATGGCAAGGACACAATATCTGTCACCGGCAACGTCCTCCGCGACTACCTCACCGACCTCTTCCCCATCCTCGAGGTCGGCACGAGCGCCAAGATGCTCTCCATCGTTCCGCTGATGAACGGCGGCAGACTGTTCGAGACCGGCGCCGGCGGCTCGGCGCCCAAGCACGTCGAGCAATTCATCCAGGAGAATTATCTCCGCTGGGATTCGCTCGGTGAGTTCTTCGCCCTCGCCGCGAGCTTCGAGCATCTCGCCATCACCCAGAAGCACGCCAAGGCCAAGGTGCTCGCCGACACGCTCGACACGGCCAACGGCAAGTTCCTGGAGAATGACCGGTCCCCCGGCCGCAAGCTCGGCACGATCGACAACCGCGGCTCGCACTTCTACCTCGCCCTCTACTGGGCCCAAGCATTGGCCCTACAAACGTCAGACCTAACTCTTAAAACGATCTTTTCGCCCGTGGCCGCGGCGCTTGAAGCTGGCGAAAAAGCCATCGCCGCCGAACTCCTCGCCGTCCAAGGCAAGCCCGCCGATGTGGGTGGCTACTACCAACCGGACGACAAGAAGGCCGACGCGGCCCTCCGCCCGAGTAAGACGCTCAACGACATACTGGACTCAATCTAGAGAGAGCAAAGGGGTCTGGCTTACCTATTAACCTGCACGTGTCTTGCGCTGGGGCGCTACGCCCGGGGCGCCAGCACGGTGCGCGAGAATTGCAGGTAGCTCGCGCGGTAGCCTCGCCAGCGCGCGATCGGTGTGAGCGCTCCGAATAACGTCCGCTGCTCCAGCGCCGGCGGGGAGCGGAATTCGACCACGTCGGCAAACTCGCGCGCCGTCAGGGATAGCTGCAGCAGTTTCGGCATGCCGGTGGCGTCGGTGTGCCCGAGGCGCGCAAGCCCGAAGAAGGTCTCGATCATGTGCAGGAACCTCTCGCCGGGCGTGATTTCCACCCGCACACGCGCGTCGCGCTTGCCCGCATTCCACCAGTCGTGCCGGACCCCGGGCTCGACGACAGACGTCTCGCCCTGACGCAGGATGCCGGTCTGGCTATTGCGCTTCACCGTCAGCTCGCCCTCCAGCACGGTGAATTTTTCCACGATGCCAGAATGCCGGTGCTCGCCCACAACCCGGGCCCCCACCCGCGCGAGCAGCTCGGCAATCACCCGGCCCTCCGGGTTGTCCCAAGGGCGCTCGAGCAGCGTGGCTCGTTCTTCGTTGACCGGATTGTCCAGGACGTCACCGATCTTGAACGGGGTGCGATCCGGCGGGCTGTTTGGGTCAGGGCGCGACATGGGATGTTTCTTCGTCTGGTCACGTCTTGCGCCGCAGCACGCGCAACCGCTCCCGGCCGACGCGCGTCTCAAATGCCGCATCCGGCACATAGTCCTCCACGATTTCGTAGCCGTCCGCAAATAGCGCGGTCAGGTCGAACACGCTCAGTGGGAACGGCGGTCCTTCGTCACCCGGATCGAGATCCGGATTGATGAACCACACGCCGACCAGCAGGCCGCCCGGCTTCAGCGTCAGGTCAATGCCGCCCCGATAGTCGGCGCGCAGCGTGGGAGCCAGCCCGCTCAGACAGGTGTGCTCCAGCACCACGTCGAAGGCGCCGCGCAACTCCGCCGCCGGTTTGAACATGTCCCCGGTGATGAATCGCTTCGCCAGCTTCGGATAAAGTGCCTGCGCCTCCGCGATTCCCGTCGGCGCGATGTCCAGGCCGATCGCGTCCAACCCGTGCGCCACCGCCAGCGCCACCTCATGCCCGTGGCCGCAGCCCGGCACCAGTGCGCGCCCGCTCAGCTTGTGCTGTTCCAGATACTGCATCATTGGCGGCGAAGGCGCGCCTTTGTTCCAGAACACTTCGCCTTTCCGGTAGATTTCGTCCCAGTCCATGGGGTTCGATTCAGCAAGGGGTCTGTGCGCTGTCAATTGTGCCCTTAGCGCAGTACGCCCTTCTTCCGCATGGCCCGGGCGTAGATGAACAGCAAAACTGCGATCACGAAGATCACAGCGCTCGTCCCGTTCTGCATGACCTTCATCCCGTCGGAGAGGCCGTAGTTGTAGAGGTTGGTCAGCACGGCGCCCACTATCGAGGCACCGAAGAGCTTGATGGCGAAGTTCCGTCGCAGCAGCAGGACCACCGAACCTAGGAAGCCGCCCCAGGTGCCGAGACCCCAGACGACCACCGCCCAGAGGGGGAAGCCACGGATGTAGGCCACTTGTTCCGGCGTGTGGCCTTGCAGGTAGGTCGCGCTGTGCGATTGCGTCATCGTGAAATCCAGTGCACCGACTGAATTCCAGAGCAGGGAAACCACCCCTACCACCCAAAGGTGCCAAGGCGTCTTTGCTGATTGCGTGGGGTCAGCCATGGCTTCAGCGAGAAATATCCCGGGAATTTGTCAATCCCAGGGACCGAGCCAAGGGGTCAGGCAGAGGCTGCCCCGATTTGACGGACAGCGTGCCAGGGTTTCAGCCTTCCGCCGGGCCGACTCACCCTCCCCGTGAAATCCTGCTTCCTTCCCGTCGCTTCCCTTGTTTTAAGGGGCCGGGAATTTTCAATCGCCCTTGTCACCCTCGCTGGATTGCGGCTAGGTTGGCAACACCATGTCCACCCCGAGCTCCGACCGGTGGAGCCCAACTGGCCTTCGTCCGGACGACGTGGCTGAAGCCGTTTACGCATAATCTGCACCGGTTGCGGTTGGCCATCGACATCAAGATGGACGTCTCGTGATCGTCTGAACTGCGAATCCCTACTACAGCATGATTCCGGCTTACAGCTGATCGCTGAAAGCTTGACACCCAGGAACCTAAGACCCGGAACCTGACCCTAGCTCAGCGCTTCAGCGCTGAGCAGAACTTCGCCAGGCGCGCGACGCCCTTCTTGATGATCTCGTCGCTCGTGGCGTAGCTGAGCCGCAGGTAACCCTCGGCGCCGAAGGCTGAGCCGGGTACGGCTGCCACCTTCTCCTGTGCGAGCAGCCGGGCGCAGAAATCGACATCCTTGAGCCCGAAGCTGGAAATGTTCGGGAAAAGGTAGAACGCGCCTCCAGCGAGCAGGCAGGAGACGCCGGGGATCTTGTTGAGCTCGGCGTGAAGGTGTTTGCGCCGGCGGTCGAAGGCCGTCTTCATCTCGGCGAGCGCAACGGTTGCCTTGGCCTTCTCCTTTAGCGCGGCAAGCGCGCCGTATTGGGCGAAGGTCGTGGCGTTGGACGACATCTGGCTCTGCAGTTCCGCGCAGGCCTTGGCGATCGGCGCAGGCGCAACCAGCGTACCCAGCCGCCAGCCGGTCATCGCGTAGGTCTTGGAGAATCCCGCGACCGTGATGGTGCGCTGCTCGACCTCGGCGCCGAGCATGGAGAAATTCACCGGCTGGTGGCCGTCGTAGATGAGGTGCTCATACATCTCGTCGGCGAGTACGTAGAGATTGTGCGCCACGCAGATGTCGGCGAGCGCGGCGAGCTCGGCGCGGTTGTAGATCGCCCCGGTGGGGTTCGACGGCGAGTTAAGGACAAGCAGCTTGCTCTTCGGGGTGAGCGCGGCCTTGAGCAGCGCCGGCGTCAGCTTGAAGCCGGCCTGGTCGTCACACAGGACAAACTTCGGCGTGGCCCCCGCCAGCTTGGCCATCTCGGGATAACTCACCCAATACGGTGCGGGTATGACGACCTCGTCGCCAGGGTTGCAGGTGGCGAGGATGCCGAGGTAGCACGAAAACTTGCCGCCCGGCGACACGACCACCTGGGCGGGTGCGAGCTGGTAGCCGTATTCCGCGGCGTAACGTTCGGCCACCGCCACGCGCAGCGGCTCGATGCCGGGCGTCGGTGCGTATTTGGTCTTGCCCGCCTTGAGCGCCACGATGGCCGCGTCCTTGATGAACTCCGGCGTGTCGAAGTCCGGTTCGCCCGCGGCAAAGCTGCAGACATCCTCGCCTGCGGCCAGCATGGCCTTGGCCTTGGCGTCAATGGCCAAGGTTGGCGACGGCGCGATGTTCCGGGCCCAAACTGACAGAGGATGCGGAGTGCTCATGCTGACGCGAAATAAAGGCCCTGTGTTTCCGAACGCAAGCCAGCCCTTGGCCCGCAGGATGTCATAGCGTAGGGCGGGTTCGCCGACCCCGCCGCGCCCGGCGACCTCGCCGCGGTGGATTCTTCTGCTCCGGAATTGCCGGATCGCCCGGCCCGGCCGGCGTCTCGATCGACGGCAGGTAGGCCTCGACCACCGCGCGCACCAGCTGCCCCACACTGGTGTGCTTGGCGCGGGAGATTTTCCTGAGATTTTTCCGGATAGCCGCGGGCAGCCGCACCGAGATCTGCAATTTCGCCGGGTACAGCACCACCACGTTCGCAAAGTCATATTGCGCCAGCGCGGCGCGGATGATGGCGCTGACGGATCCGGCCCGGCCTTCACGCACCTATTCGCTGAGCCGGTCGAGAAACTCGACCTCCAACTGGATGGGGAAAGGCCTGGCGGGCTTGGTGGGCATGGGCTTGGTGCGGATGTCTACCTAACAGGTGGAACGGCTTGACCTCAAGACGTTCAATAGCGTCCTCGTTTGCCATTGCGAGGAGTCCGCAACGGACGACAAAGCAATCCATCTGGCGTGGATCGCCACGCCAGACTTTGCCGGGCTCGCGATGACAAGGCAAGGCGCGTTGAGGTCAACGCACTCCAGCGTCAGAAGCGCTGGATTTTCTCCGGCGGCACGGCCGGGGCGTCGGCGGCCAGCGCCGCCGGGGCGAAGGTCTCCTCGGGCAGCGCCAGGTCCAGCGCGGCCATGGTGACGGTGAAGCGGGTCTTGTCACGCGTGACGTGGTTGCGCAGGTCAATCGATTTCACGAGCCACTGCCCCCCCATTTTCTTCAAGTCAAGGATGGTGATGCTCTTCTCGGTCGCGCCCTTCGCGCCGAGCAGCTCGGCCGACACGAGCGTCTGGAACTGCGTGTCGAGGAGCACGCGCACGCCGGTCAGCCCGTGCCGCGCCGCGGCGGGATCCGCCGGCGGGTAAAGCACGAAGCTGTGCGCCGGCCGGCCGCGCATCCGGGCGAGACCCTCGTAGACAAAATCCGTCCATTGCAGAAAGGGCATCTGCAGGTCGAAGATGGTCAGGTCGGTGCCGGCGACCGGCTGCATGGTTTCCTTCGCGGACATGGTCCGGGCCGCCACCCCGTCAATTCCCCGCCAGGCCGCCGGCGCCGGGCCACTCTGAATGAGCCAGCGCTGGTCCTCGACGTCCAGCCGCGTCAACGGTCCGTGATCGCCGCGTGTGCCGAGCATCCGGCCCTTGACGGTTTGCCCGTCGCCCTTGCGTAGCAGGACGCGCAGTTCGAACTCGAGCCAATAGGTGCCGGCGATGCCCGTCTGCCGGAATTCGCCGAGGATGCGCGCGCCCTCGGCCTGGTCGGCCTTGCCGCCGGCGACATAGTTGGGCGACGGGCGGTAGGTTTGCGCGGAGAGGGCCGGCAGCATCACCGCCGCCAGCACAAAAAACAAAGCCCGGTGGAGGACCGGGCTTTGGAGGCTAAGGCTTTTGGGGATCACCCGGCTGCGGCGTTGCGGGTTGCGGGGCCGGCGGCGTGGCCGGAGCGCTCACCGTCGGCAGCCTGCTGTCGGCGGCCTTGTGGTGCTTGGACTGGTAGATGTGGGCCAGATAGAGAGTGAAGCTGATCACAAAGAAGGCAATCGCCGCCTTGATGGTCGCACCGCTGAGCACATTGCTCGTCTCGGCGCCGAAGGTGGACTCCATGCTGCCGCCACCCATGGCCGCGCCCATGCCGCCGTCAGTCTTGGCACGCTGCATAAGGACGACCAGTACGAGGAACAGCGAAGTGATGATCAGGACGAAAGTCAGAATACCGATGAGCAGGCTCATAAAGGGTGCAGAAGCAACGTAGTCGGACTGGCTTTGTCAACAAAAGTTCTGGACTTTTACAGGCAGGGCGCGACCGCTGGGCGCGCCGGGAAAGACGGCCGGCCTGGTGGTTTGTCCCTGCCCATAACAGCTAGAGCGCAATGCCCATCTTCTCCAGTACCCGGGCTAGGTCGTCATTGCCCTGATACTCGATGATGATGCGGCCGCGTTTTGGCGAATGCCTGAGGGTGGTGCGTGCGCCGAGGTGCGAGGTCAGCTTCTTCTCGATGTCCGACAGGGCCGCGGCGGTGGCCCCGGGCATCTTGCGCCGCTTGCCAGCGCCGCCGGACTTGTGCTTCAGCAATTCCTCGAGAGCGCGGACGCTCAGGCCCTGCTCGAGGGCGCGCCGGGCCAGCAACAGCCGCTCGGGGGAATTCTCCAAGCCGAGCAAAACCTTGGCGTGGCCGACGCTGAGCAGGCCTTTGCCCACATAGGCCTGCAACTCGGCCTCGAGGCCGAGCAGCCGGAGAGAATTGGCGACCGTCGCACGGCCCTTGCCGACACGCTGTGCCGCGGCGTCCTGCGTGAGGTCGAAATCGCGAATGAGGCTGGCGTAGCCGTGCGCCTCGTCGATGGGGTTCAACCCCTCGCGTTGCAGATTCTCGATCAGCGCCAGCGACGCGGACGAGGCGTCGCTCGACGTCATCACCCGCGCCGGGATGGTCCGGAGCTTGAGCTGCTGGTAGGCGCGCCAGCGGCGTTCGCCGGCAATGAGTTGGTATTTGTCGCCCACGGGCCGCACGACAATCGGCTGCAGCAGCCCCTCGGCGCGGATGCTCTCGACGAGTTCGGCCAGCTGCTCGGCGTCGATGTCGCGGCGCGGCTGATAGGGATTGGTCTCGATCTGGTGGACGGCAATTTCGCGGTAGCCGCTCAGGCCGTCGTGTGCAGGAACGGAGGCCGGAGCCGGCATGGCCCCGGAAGTGGACGGCACGGTCTTCGGTGGCGTCGTGCCGCTGGCAATGAGGGCGCCGAGTCCGCGGCCAAGTCGTGTTTTTGGGGTGGCCATAGTTATTTGCCCTGCGGAATGAACAGGGTCTGACCGACACGTATCTTGGTATCGTCGGAGATCTTGTTCGCGTTGCGGATGTCCGTCAGCTTCGCGCCGGTCTTCTTGGCGATGCCGGAGAGCGTGTCGCCACTCACAACCGTATAATTGACGCCTTCCTTAGGGAAATCCTCGGTGAACGTGGTCTGCACGGCCGGGCGCATGGCCTGGTTCTTGGCGACCGCCTCGATCGCGGCCTGGGTCTGCTTGGCGAGCCGCTCCAACTGGCCACCGATCTGGCTGAGGGTCTCTCGCTTCTGTTCGGCCAGCGCGCTCTGCATCACGCGGTTGAGGTCCGCCACCGCCCGGTTGAGCTGATCGAGCGTCACGAAGCTCTGGTTGGTCTTGGCCTGCAGCGAGGTGTTCTCGCGATTGAGTTGTTCGACAGTCATCGTCAGCTCACCCACCCGCTGGGTCAGCAGTGACACGTCCTGGCGCAAATTTGCCAGCTCGATCCAGTTATTGTCGATCTGGGCCGGGGCGGTCACCACCAGGAGCGCCAGCAGGCCGCCGATTTGCTGAAATTTGTTTTGCATGTGAACGATAGTTGGGAAATTCAAGGGCAAAAACAAGCCTTAGACCTTCGGGCGCAAAAACGGTTCTGGCGCCACCAGCGGTGGCATCGGCCTAGAGGCCAGCCGGGTGCCGGTGGCGACCGGGAATCCGTGCAGAAACTCGGCCGCCGGCAGCATTTTCCCGCCCGGCCGCTGGAGCTTGCGCAGCCGCAGTATCCCCTGCCCGGTCTCAACCAGCAATCCCTCGGCATCCACGCCCACGACTGCACCAGCCCCGGTGGGTTTGTGGTCTAACAGACTACAAATGTCCGCGAGGCCAAGTTTCACCGACTGGCCGCTGATCTCCACGCTGCAGCCGGGCCAAGGCATGAGCCCGTTGATCCGACCGGCGAGCAATCGCGCCGGCAGTTCGAAATCCAGCACCCCATCCTTTTTCTCCAGCCGCCGGCAGTAACTCGCCAGTGATTCGTTCTGTGCCACAAAGGCCTGGGTGCCCGCGGCAATTCCCCTCAGGCAGCGGGCGAGCAGGGGAACGCAGGCCGTCGCCAGCCTGGCCTCGACCTCGGCCGCCGTGTCGAGCGGGTCGATCTTGACATGCTCCCCGTCGGCGACCGGGCCGGCATCGAGCTTGCGCACCATCCGCATCAGTGTGACGCCGGTTTCGGTTTCCGCGCAGGTGATGGCGGTCTGGATGGGCGAGGCGCCGCGATATTTCGGCAGCACCGAGGTGTGTAGGTTCAACGTACCGAGTCGCGGCGTGTCAATGACCTCCTGCGACAGAATGTGTCCGTAAGCCATGACCAGCGTCACGTCCGGCTTGAGGCCTGCCAATTGCTGCCGCTCGGCCGCGCCGACTTTGGCCGGCTGCAGCACGGGCAGCCGGCGGGCGAGTGCCCAGAGTTTTATCGCGTTGGGCGTAATCTTCTGGCCGCGGCCCGCGGCCCGGTCCGGCTGGGTGAAGACCCCGATGACTTGCGCCACGCGGCTTCCCTCACCTGCCAGCCAGTTCAGCGCAGGTAGCGCGATGGCATCCGAGCCCATGAAGATGAGTCGCCGCATGGTTCAATCATCGAAAACGACGGGCACCGGCCCTTCGGCTTCGTCCGCGATTATGAGGTTCCGCTTCGTGCCCAGCGCGGCGATGCGGTCAGCTGCGGAACGGTTCTCCTTGCCGACCAGGTCAAAATGGATCGGGCAGCCGTCCAGGTCGAACTTCTTGACGAGCCCAGCCTCTAGGTAGCGGCGGTAGGATTCGGTCAGGTTGCGTTCCTGGTTGCAGAATATCTTGATGCGGAACGGCCGCGTGCCGGTCTGCGTGGCGTAGTAGATGCGGAAGCGCTGGCCGCCGATAGCGTGAGGCGGCGTGCGTTCAGACAGCTTGATGATGGCGGCGTTGAGCTTCGCGGTCTGGATCCTGGTGTCGAGGCGGCGGTCGAGGGCGCGGGCTGACTTGAGCATGCGCGTGATCTCGTGGCCGGTCAGCGCCGAGGCAAACATCACCGGCGCCCCAGGAGTGAAAAACAGCTCCTCGAACAGCGCGCGCTCGAATTTTTCTCGAAACTCGCGCTCGTCCTTGAACTGCTTCAGCGTGCCCATGCTGAGGGCCGCATGCACCAGGTCCCACTTGTTAACCACGATGACGATGGGCTTGGCCGCCTTGACGATCTCGCCGGCGATGGCCTTGTCCTGTTGGGTCACCCCGTCCATGGCATCGAGCACCATAAAGACGACGTCAGCATGGTGGATGGCCTCCAGGGAGCGCAGGCGGGAGAAATATTCCACAGAGGACGACAGCTTGGTCGCCGCGCGGATGCCCGCGGTGTCGATCAGGCGGAACGGCCACGGCTTGCCGTCGCGGCTGGTGTAAATGAAGTCGAGCTCTATGGCGTCGCGCGTCGTGCCGGGCGTCTCGCTAACGATGAGCCGGTCGTTCTTGAGCAGGCGGTTGCTGAGCGAGGACTTGCCGACGTTGGGCCGGCCCACGAAGCAGATGCTCAGGCGCTCCTCGTCGAGCTTGGTCGCCTCCGGCACCGGGCCGAGCCGGGCAAGGATGGCAGTGCGCACCTCCGCCTCACCGTTCCCGTGCTCGGCCGAAATGTAGAGCGGCTCCCCGAAGCCAAGCCGGTAGAATTCAGAAATCTCCGCGATCTTCTCCTTCCCGCTGTCCGCCTTGTTGGCGACCAGCAGCACGGGCTTCTTGCTCTTCCGCAGCAATTGCGCGATGCGCTCGTCGAGCGCGGTGACCCCCGCGCGGGCATCGATGATGAAGAGGATCACATTGGCTGCCTCGATGGCGAAACGCACCTGGTTTTCCGACGCCTTGGTGATCCGGGCCGGCGTGTCGCTGCCCGTCAGGCCGATGCCGCCAGTGTCGAGCAGTGTGTAGCTGCCGTCCCTGACCTCGGCATTGACCACATCACGGGTCACTCCCGGCATGTCGTGGACAATGGAGATGCGCTTCTGGGCCAGCCGGTTGAACAGGCGGCTTTTGCCCACATTGGGGCGGCCAACAATGGCGACGGTGCGGGACATAAGTAGTAAGCTGTAAGCGATAAGCTTTAAGCTCAACTAGCCAGCACGAAGTTCTCACTCAGCCCGGCAGTCGAAAGTTTAGTGTTTATTCGTGTCCATTAGTGGTTTTAGTTGCCGGTTCCATGTTCGCCAGCCTGACCGAGAAACTTAGCAGCGCCCTGCGCCTCCTGCGCGGCGGAGGCTCCTTGTCCGAGGCCAACATGACGGATGCCCTCAAGGAGGTGCGCGCCGCCCTGCTGGCCGCCGATGTGCATTTCAAGGTCGTCCGCGATTTCATCGACCGCGTGCAGGCGCAGTGCACCGGTCAGACTGTGCTGCAGTCCGTCACCCCCGGCCAGCAGATCGTAAAGATCATCCACGACGAACTGGTGAAGCTGCTAGGCGAAGGCACGACCGAGCTGGCCCAGAAACGCCCGCTCAAGGTCCTCATGGTCGGCCTCCACGGCTCGGGCAAGACTACCTCCACGGCCAAGCTGGGCAGGCTGCTCAAAAAGAAAGGCGCCCGGCCGTTCGTCGTCGCGTGCGACGTCAACCGTCCCGCCGCCATCGACCAGCTCGAGATCCTCGCCAAGCAGGAGGAGCTCGGCTTCCACGGCGACCGGGTCTCCAAGGACGTGCCCGCTATTGGCGCCAAGGGCCGCGAGCTTGCGCTGCAACAAGACGCCGACGTCATCCTCTTTGACACCGCCGGCCGGCTCCAGATTGATCAGGACCTGATCGCGGAAGTGAAGCAGCTCCACGCCAGGGTGCAACCCGACGAGGTGCTGCTCGTCGTGGACGGGGCGCTCGGGCAGGAGGCGGTCAACGTCGCCAAGGCCTTCCACGACGCGCTCAGCCTCACCGGTCTCATTCTCACCAAGCTCGACGGCGATGCGCGCGGCGGCGCGGCGCTGTCCATCAAGGCCGTCACCGGCGTGCCGATCAAGTTCATCGGCACCGGGGAAAAGACCGCGGGCTTCGAGCCGTTTTATCCGGACCGGCTCGCCTCGCGCATCCTCGGCATGGGTGACGTGGTCTCGCTCGTCGAGAAGGCGCAGGAGAACATCGACCAGCAAGAAGCCGAGCGTATGGCGGAGAAGATGCGCAAGGCGGATTTCAACCTCGAAGACTTCCTCGCGCAGATGCAGCAGGTGAAGAAGATGGGTTCAATGCAGTCTCTGATGGGCATGATGCCCGGCATGAGCGGCGTGCAACTGCCCGACGACTCGGAGCGTCAAATGAAACGCACCGAGGCCATCATCCAGTCGATGACCATTCAGGAGCGCCGAAAGCCCGTCCTGCTCAACGGCAGCCGCCGGATGCGCATCGCGGCCGGCGCGGGCGTCAAGGTCCTCGAGGTCAACCAGCTTATCAAGCAGTTCGAGCAGATGCAGAAGCTCATGAAGATGATGAAAGGCGGGAACCAGAAGATGATGCGCCAGATGGAGGCGATGAAGGGCAAGGGCGGGATGCCCGGGTTCTGAGTATTTCTTTTGTGGCAGCGAGCTTGCTCGCGACTCGAAGGACTGTCGCGTGCTAGCACGCTCCCACAGTCAGAGCTTACCCATACGCCGGATTGTGGTGCTTCGTCGCGTTGTGCAGCGCGTGCACGAAGGCTTTCAGCTTGGCCGGGCTCTTGACGCCCGGCGCCTGCTCCACCCCGCTGTTCACGTCGATGAACTTCGCGCCGGTGGCCGCGACCGCCCCGGCGATGTTATGCTGGTTCAGGCCACCGGAGAGAATCCAGGTCTTGGTCGGATGTGTCTCGCGGTGCCGCTTGAATTTCTCCCAGTCGCCGGTTTCGCCCGTGCCGCCCGGTTTGTCCGGGTGAAAGGTGTCGAGCAGGATGGTGTCGGCCAACGGCAGCCACTCGGACTGAACATCTTTTCCCATCGGCAGCCGCGGCGCCAGCCAGAGGCGGGCGCGCCCGGCCATCTGCGCCCAAGCCGCCAGCGTGGACGCCGGCGTGCCGGGGTCGAAATACACCTGGAAATAATCGAAACCGAGTTTCGTCTGTGCGGCCAGATCCGCGACGGACGGGTTTACCGACACCGCCACTTTTTTGCGCGGCGGCAGGCGTTCTTTCATCGCCTGATATTGCGTCAGCGGGGCATGCCGCGGCGACTTCGCATAGAAAATAAATCCGAGGTAGTCGGCGCCCACGGCATCGGCCGCATCGGCATCCACCAGCGAGGTGATGCCGCAAACCTTTAACCTTATGCCATTGATCATTGAGTTTTGCAGGAGGAAACGGATAAAATGGAAAAAAACTTTCCGTTATCTCTAGGGAAATTTAAAAGCATTCACCGCCTTGATGACATGGTCCACCTGCGCGTCAGTCAGCTCGGGGAAGATCGGCAGACTCACGCAACGGGCGCTGGTGCTTTCGGTCACGGGCAGGCTGCCGGGCCGGTAGCCCAGCGCCGCATAGCAGAGCTGCTGGTGCATCGGGCCGGGATAAATGATCTCCGTCCCCACGCCCGCTTTCTCGAGATGGACGCGCAGGGCGTCGCGCTTCGGGTGCAGCAGCGTGAACTGATGCCAGACCGACTCCCCATAGGCCAGCATGACCGGTAGCTGAACGTCGGGCCGCTTGATGCCGGCGCGATACCGGGCGGCGATGGCCCGGCGGCGGGCCGTCCATTTGGCGAGGTTCCTGAGTTTGATGCCCAGCACCGCGCCCTGGAAACCGTCCATGCGGAAATTGAAACCGACTTCCGTGTGCTGGTAACGCTTCGGCGAGCCATGCACGCGCAGCAGCTGCGCCTTGTCCATGACCGCCGCGTGCTTTGAGACAAACGCCCCCCCCTCGCCGCATGCGCCGAGGTTCTTGGTCGGGTAAAAGCTGAACGTGCCGCAATCGCCGATGGATCCGACCGGCGCGCCCTTGTAGGTGGCACCGACGGCCTGCGCGCAGTCCTCGATAACGAATAGGTTGTGCTGCTTCGCAAGGGCCATGATCTCATCCATCCGCGCCGGCTGGCCGAAGAGGTGGACGAGGACGACGCCCTTGGTTTTGGGCGTGATCGCCCTCGCAATGGCCTCCGGGCTGAGGCACCACGTATCGGGATCGATGTCCACGAACACCGGCTTGGCGCCGACGTAACTGATGCCCCAGCAACTGGAGGCAAAGGTAAACGGCGTGGTGATGACCTCGTCGCCGGGGCCGAAGCCGCCGCAAATCGACGCGATGTGCAGCGAAGAGGTGCCGCTGTTCATGCCAAGTGTGCGCGTGTGGCCGAGTGCGGCGCTGAAAGCTTTCTCGAAATCCTCCACGTCCCGACCGAGGCAGAAGCGGGTGTGATCATAGGTTTCGGCGAGCGCGGCCAGCACCTCGGCGCGAATGGTCTGGTGCTGCGGTTTGAGGTCGAGAAAAGGGACTTTCATTTCAGGTTAGCTAAGAGGGCACTCACCAGTGAGTCGAGGCTGGCGTCAGCCGCCTCGAAGTCCAAGGGCAGGCTGAGTTGCTTCATCGCCGCCGTCGTGCTGGGGCCGATGCTCCCAGCGATGGGCCGACGCGCCTTGGCGGCCAGTTTCAACGCCGGGGCCTGATCGAAAAACGACTGGGCGGCAGACGGGCTTGCAAAGAGGATGGCATCGGCGCCGTGGGCGCGAAAGTCCGCCGCGACGGGATCCTTGGCCAGGTCGGTCTCCTCCGTCTTATAGACCACCAGCCGGTCCACGATGGCTCGTGCCTCATGGAGCTTGTCCACGAGCTCCTCCCGATTGCAATTGCCGGTGATGACCAGCACCTTGGCACTGTCCATCGCCTCGCGCTCGGTCAAGGTCTTGGCCAGCTCCTCCCCGCTTGATTTTCGCGGTTGCAAATCCACCCGCAGGCGAAGTTCGCGCACGGCTGTGGCGGTCGCCTCGCCAACCACGGCGATGCGGATCAAGCCGAGGGCGCGCAAATCCGCGTGCACCCGGATGAACTCCTCGAAGAAATACTTCACGCCGTTCGCGCTGGTGAAAATGATCCACTCATAGCTGCCAAACTCAGTTAGTACCTCGGCAAGCGTGTCGAGGTTCACGTCCTTGCTGACCTGAATGAGCGGCAGTTCGATCACCTCCGCGCCGAGGGCCTCAAGCCGGGCGCGCCAGTCGGCGGACTGCCCGGCGGGACGGGTTACGACGAGGCGGCGGCCGGTGAGTGGCTTCAGGTCAGACATGGAATCCGAGCTCCTTGAGCATACGCGCCGCGCTGGCTTGCGGATGGGCAAAGTCCGCGTCGCCAAGGGGCAGCGTGCGCATGCCGGTTTTTTCGTGGAAATAATAAAGCTGGCTGGCGGTGACGTGAGCGGCAAAGGCGGTCTGGCAGCCGCCGCCGAGCAAATTCTGGAAAGCCCGCTCCAGATTGACCGCCCGCGCGGTGGCGGGATCGAGAACTGCGGCCAGACGCGCGACATCCGCCACGCGGCACTGGAGGGCGATGGCCCCCTGCCCCACGGCCGGCACGCTCTCGTTTAAATTCAGCGGGCGAAACACCACGCCCGGCCAGCCCGCGATGCCCAGCCGATTGAGCCCGGCCGCGGCCAGCACGGTCGCATCGGCCAGTCCCGCCGCGATTTTCTTGAGCCGCGTGTCCACGTTGCCGCGAATCTCGGTGAAAGTGCTGGCCGGGAAAAGCGCCTTCACCTGCAACTGCCGCCGCGGACTGCTGGTCGCGATGGTGGCGGGCCGAGTGACCCCCTCCCGCAGTACGAGCATGTCGCGCGCGTCCTCGCGGGGCAGGAAGCCGGCGACCGCGAGGCCCGGGGTGTTTTCGCCGGGCAAATCCTTGCAACTGTGCACGGCTGCTTCGGCCTCGCCGCGCAGCAGCGCCTGCTCGAGCTCGGCGGTGAAGAGACCCTTGCCCCCCTGCTCGCTCAGCGACCAACCAGCCTGCTGGTCGCCGGTGGTGACGATCTTCAGCAGCTCGCACTTCGCCCCGGGGATTTTTTCGCCCAACCACGCCGCGACCAGCTCGGCCTGAACGAGAGCGAGCGGACTTTTGCGGGTGGCTAGAGTAAACTTCATGAGTCAGTGGGGACAGGCGAAGAATGGACGGTGAGGGACTCGAACCCCGACTGTTTTCTTCTAGGTGGAATTTTTTCTCTAGTGGAGAAACACGTCCAAGAATGATTGTAAACAACGGCGAAAGCTGTAACTTATGGCCTACCTATGACAACAGAAACGCTCTCCGTACTGGATGGCAGGATTCAATTTACCAGACGGCAGGAGAATGCAGCGAAGCACATAATTAACTGACCGCAAGTCCGCAATGAAACTTGCCTCGCAGTAGGAAGTACCGGTGCGTAATTGCAGCACCGAGGCGCAAGCGCGGCGTGTTGTCGCATATATTCACGAGCAGATCCATGGCGCCCACCTTTCCACCTCCACCCTATCCGCCGATGTGGATCAGTGGTTGGGGAGAAAAAGTGGCGAGACGACCGCCGTCACGCTCAAATGCTACGAGCACGCGACACGGGAATTCATCGGCTTCAGGGAAGATTGAGCGGCGCAGCCTGTCCATTACATCACCCCCGTCCAGGTTGCAACATGGCGCGACCACGCCACAAAGAAGGCACCGCCTAGAACTGCCGACAACAAGGTCAAGCTTGTCCGTACTTTTCCCCCAGGCGCCTGGCGAGACGGCCTGCGGGCCGAAAACCCTGCCGCCAGGGTGCAGGTTCGGAAATCAAAAGACAGTGGCCGCCGCGCGTTCACTCTGCCAGAGTTGCAGGCATTGCTTAAGTTGTCCTCACGTTCGAATGGCCGCCAGTCGGGGAGAGCGAGTAGTACCCAGCACTTTCTCAACACACTTCGCTTTTTGGTCGGCTTCTGCACAGCCGATGAGCGTAATCGACGGCTGATGGTCAATAATTCGTATAGCTGCCGTCTTCGCGATGGAAATGGGGTGGCTCGGTCATGTCGGCCGGATGTTGTTTGGCAGCCTCGCGATTGAAGGTTACGCCGATGCCGGGCTTGTTCGGAAGCGTGAGCCGGGTTCCTTGGAGTTCGAAGGCACAATTGACCTGACCCCGAAACTTTGAGCCGCCTTCGGTGTTAGTCTGGGCCAGAAGAAGGACCCAGACTATGAAAGGCATTGGACATACGACCGAGGACAAGATCCGTATTTTACGGGCGGCCGATGGCGGCAAGAGCATCGCAGGGATCTGTAAGGAGAAGAACATCTCGGGGCAGA
>SIBQ01000017.1 GCA_009695095.1 Lacunisphaera sp. | reverse complement strand
AACTACGCCGCTCAACTTCCTGCTGTCCCGACGGAGGGAGGCCGGAGGCCGACCGGAGTCGGGACAACGCAAACCCAACCCAACACATCAACCCATAACAGGCGCCCAGACTAACCCTCCGGGTGGCTCGAAAAGTTGAGGCCGGTCACAACCCTACTTTTTGGCGAAAACCTCGCGTAGTGCCTTGGCGACGTTGGCGGGGACAAACTTCGAGACGTCGCCGCCCAGCTTGGCGATCTGCTTGACGAGGGTCGAGCTGGTGTAGCTGTAGGCCTCGGCGGGCATGACGAAGATCGTTTCCACGTTCGGATCAAGGTGGCGGTTCATCAGCGCCATGTTGAATTCGAACTCGTAATCGGAGAGCGCGCGGAGCCCGCGGATGATGGCGGCCGCCTTCTGCTTGCGGGCAAACTCGACCAGCAGACCTTCGAAGCTGACGACGTCGACGTTGGGCAGGCCGTGCATATTTTCCTGGATCAGCTTGACCCGCCGGGCCGGGGTGAAAAGCGGGGCCTTGGTCGAATCGACGGCGATGGCGACGCGGACGTGGCCGAACAGCTTCGCGGCGCGCTCGAGCACGTCGAGATGGCCGTTGGTGAAGGGGTCGAAGGTCCCGGGATAGATGCAGAGTTTCATGCGGCGGATCCGCCGGGCAGGATTGCAGGGCGCCGGGGGATGGCGAGGAAGTTTTACGCTGAACCAAGGGATTGCCAAGGCCGGGGCGGTGCGCTCGACTGGCCGCGTGAAGTTCACCCTGCCCAACGTGCTCACGATCTCGCGCGTGCCGATGATGTTTGTCGTCGTCGCGCTGATGTATTCGGACTGGGCGGGGGCCGCGACCTGGGCGTTCTGGCTGTTCATCGCCTCGGCGTTGACCGACTGGCTGGACGGCCTGCTGGCGCGACGGGCCAACCAGGTTTCCGCCTTCGGCCGCTTCATGGACGCGGTCATTGACAAGGTGATGGTCATCGGCCTGATGATCGCACTGGTGAACGGCGGTTATTTCGAGGGTTACCGCCTCACTGCGATGCTCCTGCTGCTGCTGATCATCTCCCGCGAGTTCACCATCTCGGGCCTGCGCATGGCAGCCGCCACCAAGGGCCTCGTGGTGGAGGCGGACGCGGGCGGGAAGGTGAAGACCTTCGTGCAACTCAACTCCATCGGCTGGCTGCTTGGCGCCCGGATGTTCGAGCGCGATTTCGGCCATCTGTTCGAAGGCGGACAACGGTTGTGGATCACGGGCATCCACTGGAGCGGAATGGGGCTGTATGCGTTGTCGGTCGTGCTGACCGTCACCTCGGGCTATTCCTATTACCGGAGTCACGGGCACGCGGTGCAGGACTGACCATGAATCTGCCCGAGCCAGGCTGGCCGAGGATTTTCTCCACCCGCTTCGTCTGCGCGGTCACCACGCTCGGGCCCCTGGGCCGGAAGTTGCCCGCGCCAGGCACGTGGGGCTCGCTGGCGGGATTGCTGTATTTTCTGGTGCTCTTCCGCCATGCCCGCTGGGAAGTGACAGTCGTGTGGACAGCGCTCGCGGGCTATGGGGCGGTGGCGTTTTGCGGCGATGCGGCGCGGCGCCTCGGGAAGACCGACCCGAGTGAGGTGATTCTCGATGAGTTTGTGGTCATGCCGCTCGTGTTTCTCGGCTGGCGCGCAGGTTGGCTCGCTGCACTGCCCGACTGGGCGGTGCTGCTAACGGGCTTCGCGCTGTTCCGTTTCTACGACATCCTGAAGCCGCTGGGCATCGCCCGGCTGCAACGCTGGCCGGGCGGGTGGGGGATCGTGGCGGACGATTTCGCGGCCGCGCTGGTCACATGCGCCACGCTGCACCTCGGCGTCGGGCTCTGGGCCCTGCTGCGCTGACTCAGCGCGCGCCAGATTCCGGCGCCGCCCTCTTGTCGCCGCGGAACCAGCGGCTGATGCTGAATTCGCCGCGAATCTTCCCGCCGCTGTCGATGCGCGTGCCGTCGGGCCCCTCGGTGAGCTTGATCCTGCCCCCCAGCAGCCAGCGGCCGTGCGAATTGAAGGTCAAGCGGCGCGGCAGGTCCCAAGCAAAGCCGGGGCGCACATAGAAGAACTGTCTGTTGTCTTTGCCGACGAGCGAAGTGGTCTGGTAGCCCGCTTCGAGCGTGTAATGGTAGGGATAGCGGTCGAGTACGAAGCCCGTGCCGAATATCATTGAGGTGCTGTGCGAGTCATTCTGTCGGAAACTGCCGGCGACCGAGGATTTTTCCATGACGTCCAGCGTCGTGCTTACAAAACAAGTGAGACCGGCGGTGGCCGGGCTTTTTCTGGAAATCACGAGGTAAGGTGCGTAGTGGTTGTAGCCGTCGGTCAGGTCGATCGGCGGATGACCGACCGGGATGCGGGTATTGATGCCGACACTCGCGTCGTAGTCGGGTTTGAGCCATTCATGGAAGGCATATTTACCGCCGAACTGCACATCACCGATACCGTTGCCCGGTGTGCCGCTGCGGAGGTAGTGCTGGAAATACGGCTCGACCGTGGCGTTGAACTCCACGTGATCGTTGACGCCCCAGCGCACGCCAAGAGGGATGCGCACATAGCTGCGCCGGGTGAAATCGCCGAAATGCGGATGAACGATGAAACGAATCCGGCCCTTTTTTTCGGTCTTGGGCAGCTCCGTGTCAAAGATGCCGCTGATTTTGTGGAGCACCTTGTCGTCTACGAGGTCGGCGGGCGGTGCTGATCCGCCCAAGGCCGTGGCGACGGCAAAACCAAATACGGCAAGAAGGTAGTAGCGGGTCATTAGACTCAGGGGAGTAGCTGAAGGCTACTCCATCGGCAGCCGGACGAGCAAGCCCTGCTGCAGCACATCCACTGACACCACAATGCCTTGCGGGTTTACCGGATCGTCCACATAGCCACTGAGGCCGTGCAGCGGTCCGCCTTTCACCCGGACGTGGGTGCCCTTTTTTATCAACGGATGCAGCGCCGCTTCCAAGCCGGAGGCGCAGACCGTCTTCACGTCCTCCAGCTGCCTCAGGAACACCGGCTCGTTTTCGACCAGCATCGCGCGCACCCGCAGGTCCTGCTGGTAGATCCGGTCCTTCCGCTCCGGCTCGAGGCGGGCGAAGGCATGGCCGGGGAAGAGCGGCTTGGTGAACGTCTTCTTCTGGGTGCCGTAGCGCCGCACGCTCTGGATCAGCGGCAGGTAGTGGGCGAACTGCTCCCGCTCCATCAGGTCATCGAACTTCTTTTCGCACCGGGGTCGGGTGTGGCAGACGAACCAGCGGGGCTCGGCGAAGTCAGGCAGGTGCTGACCCATCTTAGATGCCCGCCAGGAGCCGCAGGGCCTCGATATAGCCGGGAAAGCCCTTGCCGGAGATCATGGCCAGGCACGCGCCGGCGGTCATGGACTCACGCCGGAATTTCTCCCGTTTCTTTATATCGGAAATATGCACCTCCACCGCCGGCCGGCTGGCGGCCTCGAGGGCGTCGCGCAGCGCGATGCTGGTGTGCGAGTAGGCGCCAAAGTTGACGATGAAGGCATCGACGCCTCGGTCGGACAGGGAGTGGATCCGGTCGACCAGCGCACCCTCATGGGCCGACTGGAAAAACGTCACGGTGAAGCCGAGGCGCCGCGCCTCGGTGCGGATCAATTTCTCGAGGTCTTTCAGCGTGGCTGTGCCGTAGATTTCCGGCTGGCGCCGGCCGAGTCGGTCGAGGTTGGGACCGTGGAGGATGGCGATTTTTTTCATCGGAGAACTGCACGCGAATTGGCGCCAATTGCCAAGAAATCATTCGCTTGGATTTACGTGATGGGCGAGTGGTTAAAGTGGATTCTCCGTTTCGATGAATTCCCAGGGCAGGCGAAATTTTTTCGCCAGCTCGGCGGCAAGCGCCTTCACACCGTGCAATTCCGTCGCGTAATGGCCGCAGCAGATGAGGTTGAGACTGTGCTCTTGGGCGTAATTGAACCATTCCTCGCGCAGCTCGCCGGTGACGAGCGTGTCCACGCCGGCCGCGAGCAGCTGCAGCACGGCGCTGTTGCCGCCGCCGCTGCAAAACGCGACCTGCCTGGGCGACACGGAGCCGCAGTCGATGGCGACCACACGCGGGTAGAGTTCCTCGAGCCGGGCGCAGAGCTGGGAGCGCTTGAGCTTGTTGGGGGCGATCCAGCTGACGAATTCGCCCTCGTGAAAGAGAAACGGGCGCCGGGGCTTGAGGCCCAGCTGGCGGGCGAGCAGCACGTTGTTGCCGATCTCCTCATGAGCATCGAGCGGCAGGTGGCTGGAATAGACGGCGCAGTTGCCGCGGAGGAGCGTGGCAAACCGGCTGTAAACGGGGCCCGTGAGGGGTTGCACGCCGCCCCAGAAGAGGCCGTGGTGCACGATGAGGAAATCGATGCCCCGCTCGACGGCCTTTTCAAACGGCAGCAGGCCTGCGTCCACTGCCGCGCCGATCCGGGTCACCCGGCCGTCGTTGGCGACCTGCAGGCCGTTGACCGCCCCGGGATAATCCTTGAAAGCGGTGCGCCGGGTTCGCTTGTCGCAATAGGTGGTGACTTCATTAAGGGTGGGCATGGGGCGGGAGGCCGATTCGGCAACTATGTGCGCTAAAGCCCGCGCCGAAATTCACGAGCCAATAATCACCCGTCGCATCCAGAGTGGCGGTTTTAAGGCTTTCTTCCAGCGCGAACAGCACGGCCGGGCTGCTCATGTTGCCGTGGTCCCGCAGCATCCGGGCGCTGGCGGCCAGCGAATATGGCGCGAGGACCGGCACGAGCGCTTCCAGCACATCACGTCCGCCCGGATGGGTTACAACTTGGGCCACGGGCCGCGGGCCGCGCCCGGCCCAGAGGCGCGCCACGGTGTCGGCCGCCAGCCCGGGCACGGAGCGGTGCAGCAGATTGCGGAGTTTGCCGTCACGCTGCTCGAAGCGCAGTTTGTCCTGGTCGCCGGGCAAATGGAGGGTGTTGAAATCAAAGCAGCGCAAGCCGGACGGCCCGGGCGTCGCGCGCCAGATCGTGGCCGCCGCGCCGTCGCTGAACAGGCAGGCGCTGATGAGCACGCCCGGATCATCATCGAGATAAAAGGCCGCCGAGCAGACTTCGAGCGCAATGCAGGCAACGGTGGCCTCCTGTTGGGCGTGCAGCATATGGCTGGCGGCGCGCAGCGTGGGGATCGCCGCCCCGGAGCCGAGACCCACGAGGTCCTGCAGGAAAACATCTGGCCGGAGGTCGAGCAGCTCTGCGACATAGCTGGTCAGCCCCGGGCACAGGTAACCGGTGCAGGTGCAGATCAGCAGGGCGTCGAGCTCGGCCGGTTTGACGCCGGATTTTTCCAGCGCGCCGGCCAGAGCCTGGGCGGCGAGCTTCGGGCCATCGGCACGATAGGCGGCGTTGAGCTGGTCGGACGTAAGGTCGAAAACCCCCTGATCCTGGGCACGGCAAAGTGCCGGGTGGCGATGCCACGGGCGGCCAGATGATCGCCCAGTTCGCCCGTGCCGGCGCCGATTTCGAGCACCTTCCCGGGTGGACGCAGCTCGTCCGGCAGAGTGCGGACAAACCACCGGTAGTTGCCCAGCAGGCGATTGGTCAGTCGCAGGTCGCGCCGATTGTGGAGTGCATCCGGATGCTCCGGTGCCAGCGAATCAAGAAGCTCGGGTTTAAGCTCGCGCTGCATACCGGAGAGGAAGATTGCTCAGGCCGGAAGAGTTGTCCAGTAATAGCCGGCAACTGCATGAATCCGACCCCCAGCCCCATCGACCTCATCACCCAGGCCACGGAGGCCTTTCCGCACCGCCCGAGCTGGGACGAGTATTTTATGGCCACGGCCAAGCTCATCGCTTCGCGCTCCAACTGCGAGCGGCTCAACGTCGGTTGCGTCATTGTCACCGGCGGCGAGCGAAATAACCGCCTCGTCGCGGCCGGCTACAACGGTTTCCTGCCGGGCACACCGCATGTCTCCCGGGTGCGGGACAACCATGAGCAGGCGACCGTGCACGCCGAGCAAAATGCCATCGCCGATGCCGCCCGCCGCGGTTCCAGTGTGGACGGCTGCACGGCCTACGTGACGCACTACCCGTGCATCAATTGCGCCAAAATCCTCGCGGCCTCCGGCATCGCCGAGATAAAATATCACGAGGATTACCTCGATGACCCGCTCGTCCGCTCGATATTGGAGGAGGCAGGCGTGAAAATCGCCAAACTGTAAGCGGAGACGATTAAATGGGGGAAGCTGGAACTCAAGTTAATGAACCAGACTCCAAGCGGTTCCTTCCTGATTTCCCGAGTTTCCCATTTCACAATACTCCATCCCAATGCGCGAACGCCGCACTACGCGAAAACTCCTGACCCTCGCGGGCCAGCTGTTGCTCGCGCACCCCGGCCTGCGCGATCCGAATTTCAAACGCACGGTCATCCTCCTGTCGAGCCACAGCGCTGAAGGCGCGATGGGCGTGGTGCTCAACCAGCCGCTCAACCGGCAGCTCGGCGAGTTGAACACCGAGTTCGCCCTCGGGCCGCTGGCCGGTGTGCCCCTTTACTGCGGCGGCCCGGTGGCACCGGAACAGCTTATTATTGTCTCGTGGCAGTGGCTAGAGGCTGATCACGCCTTCCAGCTCCAGTTCGGGCTCGAGCCGGACGCGGCCGCCGAACTGGCGAGCGCGCCCGGTGTCACCCTCCGCGCCTTCCTCGGCCACTCGGGCTGGAGCAAGGGACAGCTTGAAAATGAAATAAAGCACGACACATGGTTTGCCACCCCGGTGGGGGGCGACCTGCTCGATTCGGCCGACGGCGTCGCCCTCTGGCGCAAAATCCTCGGCTCGATCAACCCCGAGCTGCGACTACTCGCCAACGAGCCGGAAGATCCGACTGTAAATTAGCCCCATCAGGGGGTTAGGCTACTGCGCGGCCCGGGCCGTCTGCTGATTCGGCGGCAGAAATCTTTTGCTTTGACAGGGATGGCAGCGAGCATCTTCTTCCTCGTTTTTATGAAAGTCGTTTCCTCCATCAAATCCGCCAAGATGCGTCACCCGGCCTGTCAGGTTGTGCGCCGCAAAGGCAAGATCTACGTCATCAACAAAGTCGAGCCGCGCTACAAGGCGCGACAAGGCTGATTCAATCATCCGTTATACCGTGAAGACCGAAGTCCATCCCGCCCTCAACCACGTCTGCTTCCTCGACATTGGAACAGGCAGGAAATTCCTGACCAAATCCACGATGAAGTCCGCCCGCACCGAGAAGATCGACGGCCAGGACTACTTCGTGATTCTACGCGACGTGACCATGGACTCGCATCCCGCCTACACGGGCGAGAAGCGTCTTGTCGACACTGCCGGCCGCGTCGAGAAGTTCACCACGAAGTTCAAACGCGCGACCAAGGTCAAATAAGTCCGGGTCTGGCCACCTGCCGATGCCCTCCCGCCGTGCAGGGCATTTTTTTGGCCCACGAAATTCGCTAGAAGACACGAAAAAGATTGGGCAGGCAGCCAGTTTCGTGTGTTTCGTGTATTCAATGGGACCCCTTAAACTCATCATCTTCGACTGCGATTCGACGCTCAGTGCCATCGAGGGCATCGACGAGCTGGCGCGCACGCGCGGCCCGGAGGTTCATGCCCGGGTTGAGGCCATGACGCGCGATGCCATGGACGGAAAAATCCCTGTCGAGGAAGTCTTTGCCCGTCGGCTGGCCATCATCCGCCCGTCCCGCGCGAATGTCGCGGCGGTTAGCCGGCTTTATGTGGCACAGGTTGAACCCACGGCCCGTGCCACGATCGCCCAACTCAAGGCCGCGGGCTGGACCCCGCTCATCCTGAGCGGTGGTTTCCGTCCGGCGATCGCACCAATGGCCCAATACCTAGGCATCGCGCGGGTCGAAGCCGTGGATCTTTTTTTTGACGCGGCGGGCGACTTTGCCGGGTTTGACGAAAAATTCCCCACGACTCGTTCCGGCGGCAAGACGGCGTACATTGCCGAGCTGAAACGGGAGCCTTCACCGGCGCGCACCGTCATGGTCGGGGACGGTGTGAGCGATCTGGAGACCAGTCCGGTGGTAGACGACTTTGTAGGATTTGGCCGCTATCTGGAGCGCGCCAAAGTGAAGGCCGGGGCGCAGCACTTCATCTACAGTCTGGCCGAACTCCCCGCCCTGCTCCAATGAACCGCCGCCTCTCGCGGCAGCTCGGTTTTTTATCGCCTGCCTCGTGATTCACGGCGGGGCTGACGGTCATGGCCAACGCACCGAGTCCCGCCGGCCAGTCGATCCTGTAGCGCTATTTTCGGGAGGGAGTCGCGCCGCTCGGGCGGTTCCTCGGCGCCCTGGTGCCGACACTCATCGTGGCGCTTTCGTTCATGGTGCTGAGAGCAAGCGGGTGAAGGGCTGCCGCCTGTCGGCTGGCAACGGCGCGTCAACGAGCACCGGCCCGACAAGTGTGAGTCTGCTTACGGGAACAATCCGCGTTTGGCCTTGGCCTCAGCGACGCGCGAGATGCCGAGCGCGAGGGCGGCGGTACGGCGGCTGCAGCCGTATTTTTTCTGCGTCTCATCCACCGAGGCCTTCGCCTTGGCAAGCATGCGGTATAATTTGTCGAACACCTCGCCCTTGGTCCAATAGTAGTTCTGAAGGTTTTGCAGCCACTCGAAGTAGGAGACGATCACGCCACCGGAGTTGCAAAGCACGTCGGGGATCAGCTCGATGTCGCCGCGCGCCGTCAGAATCCTGTCGGCCTCGTTGGTCGTCGGGCCATTGGCGCCCTCGGCCAGCATACGGCACTTCAGTTTGCCCGCGTTCTTCTCGGTGATGACACGCTCCAGTGCCGCCGGAATGAGCACGGTGCAGGGCAACTCCAGCAGTTCCTCGTTGGTCACGGCCTGGCCGCCGGTGTAGCCCTGAAGCGAACGGTTCTGGGCGGAATAGGCTATGGCCTCCTTGAGATTGATCCCCTTCGGGTTGTAGATGCCGCCGGTGAAGTCCGAGATGCCGATCACCTCGGCGCCCCAGTCGTAGAGGACGAGGGCGGTCTCGCTGCCGACGTTGCCGAAGCCCTGGATAACCACGGTGGTGGTTTCCGGTGTGACGCCCAAGTCCTGCAGGTAGGCTTTCACGAACCAGGCCACGCCCTCACCGGTCGCCTCGCGGCGGCCAAGCGAGCCGCCCAGCGCGATGGGTTTGCCGGTAATGACGCCCGGGTCGAAGTGCCCGACATGGTTCGAATAGGTGTCCATCATCCAGGCCATCACCTGCTCATTGGTGCCGACATCGGGGGCGGGGATGTCGATGTTCGGCCCGATGAAGGGCGTGATTTCCTGCATGTAGCGGCGGGAGAGGCGCTCGAGTTCGGTCAACGACATGTCGCGGGCGTTGACGATCACGCCGCCCTTGGCGCCGCCGTAGGGCAGGCCGACGAGCGAGCATTTCCAGCTCATCCACATGGCGAGGGCGGCGACCTCGCCAAGGGTTACGTCCTGGTGGAAGCGGATGCCGCCCTTAGCTGGGCCGGTGGAGAGGTTGTGCTGCACGCGGTAGCCTTCAAAAATCTCGATGTTGCCGCTATCCATCCGGACGGGCATGGAGACGATGACACAGCGCCGGGGGCGCTTGGTCCGCTCGCGGAGTCCGGCGTCCATGCCGATGATGTCGGCGGCGTCGTCGAACTGGTTGCACGCTTGCTGGAAGACAGGCGACTGGTAAATGGTTTGGGTAAGAGCCATGGAAAATGAGGGCCGGTGCCCGGTTTTGATTTACCTCAGTTTGGCGGTCGGCGCGCTTTTGGCAATTGGCTTCTGGCTAGAGCTGCAAATCATTGAAACAATCCAATCGCACGCGTAGTCTTGGTGATTTATGGGAGCCGTGGGACGTTTTACCCGTGGTTGCTGCAAAAACTCACGTTCGGCTGCTGCGGGCGGAGACCTTCTGGACTTATTTCCGCGGGATGAATCCCTTGTTCGGCGACCTCTTCGCGGGTCAGGGTGAGTTTCTCTATCAGGAAACCTCAGCCAAGGACCCGCAGGAGCAGGTGCGGAAATTCTGGGCCAGTATCCGGTGCGGCCTGCTCCGAATCTTCGGGCTCTGAACGTGGGAGTTGCCGAACGCGTTTAATTGGGTAGGGGTGGGAGATGCTTTTCAAGCTGCACGCGGACTATCAGCCGACGGGCGACCAGCCCCAGGCGATCGAGAAGCTCGCTCGCTCCCTCCGGGCCGGCAACCGCTGCCAGGCCCTGCTGGGCGTGACGGGCTCTGGCAAGACCTTTACGATGGCGAATCTCATCGCGCAGCTTGACCGGCCGGCGCTGGTCGTCTCGCACAACAAGACGCTCGCGGCGCAGCTTTACTCCGAGTTCAAGGGTTTCTTTCCGGAGAACGCTGTCGAATACTTCGTGAGCTACTATGACTATTACCAGCCAGAAGCCTACGTGCCGACGAGCGACACCTTCATCGAGAAGGATTCCTCGATCAACGAGGAGCTAGATCGGCTGCGCATCGCCACCACCAGCTCGCTCGTGAGCCGGCGTGACGTGATCGTGGTGGCGAGCGTGTCGTGCATCTACGGCCTGGGCTCGCCGGAGGATTTCTCGGCGATGCGCATCACCCTCAGCCAGGGCGGGTCGTTCAACCGCAATAAATTACTCGAGCGTCTGGTGGAGAATCTTTACGAGCGGAACGACTACGAGCTGAAGCGCGGCGCCTTCCGCGTGCGCGGCGACGTGGTGGACGTGATGCCGGCCTACCTCGAACACGGGCTCCGCGTGGAATTCTTTGGCGACGAGATTGAGGCTTTGACGGAATTCGAGCCGGTGAGCGGTGCCGTGCTCCGCAAGCTGGACCAATTCGACCTCTACCCGGCCAATCAATACGTCACGAACAAGGGCCGGCTGGAGTCCGCCATCCGGGGTATCAAGGTCGAGCTTGAGGAGCGCGTCGCGTTCTTCGAGCGCAACCAGCAATACCTCGAGGCCCAGCGCATCAGGTTGCGCACCAACTACGACCTTGAGATGCTGCAGGAGATGGGCTTTTGTTCCGGCATTGAGAACTATTCGCTGCACCTGACCGCCCGCCAGCCCGGGGACCGGCCGTTCTGCCTGATTGATTTCTTCCCGAAGGATTTTCTGACGTTCGTCGACGAAAGCCACGCGACCGTGCCGCAGATCGGCGGCATGTATAACGGCGACATTGCCCGCAAGAAGACCCTGGTGAACTTCGGCTTCCGGCTGCCCTCGGCGCTGGACAACCGCCCGCAGAGCTTCGCCGAGTTCCAGCAGATCACCGGCCAGACCGTTTATGTGTCGGCTACGCTCGCCCCGTTCGAATTGGCCAACTCCGCCGTGGTCGCGGAGCAGGTCATCCGTCCGACCGGCCTGCTCGATCCCGCGATCACCCTGCGCCCGACCAAGGGGCAGGTGGAGAATTTGATCGGCGAGGTGCGCCGGGCCGCGGGCCAGGGCGAGCGTGTGCTCGTGACCACCCTGACCAAGCGGCTCTCCGAGGACCTGACCACCCATATGCGCGAGGCGAAGGTCCGCGTGGAGTATCTGCACTCAGACATCGACGCGCTGGAACGGGTGGAAATTCTCCGCAATCTCCGGCAGGGCAATTTCGATGTGCTGATCGGCATCAACCTCCTGCGCGAGGGGCTTGATCTGCCCGAGGTTGCGCTCGTGGCCATCCTCGACGCCGACAAGGAGGGGTTCCTGCGCAGTGCCACCAGCCTGATGCAAACGGCCGGCCGGGCAGCCCGGCACGAGAAGGGTCGGGTCATCTTCTATGCCGATGTCGTCACTGCGTCGATCCGGCGAACGATGGAGGAGGTGGCGCGCCGCCGGGAAAAGCAGCTGGCCTACAACCAGGCGCACGGCATCATCCCGCGCAGCGTGAAGCGCGGCGTCCAGGCCAGCCTGCATGTTTATACCGGCGCTAGGCGGGACGATGCGGCCGTGGCCGAGGCCGGTAACGAGGACGTGGCGGCGGTGATCGCGGAGCTGGAGGACGAGATGCAGGAGGCGGCGAACAAATTGGAATTCGAGCGCGCCGCGCTGCTGCGCGACCAGATCAATTCCCTGAAATCAGGCGACTACAAGAAATCTGGCCGGACATCGTCCGCCTATCCGGCAGATAAAAAGCGCCGGCGGGGCTGATAAACCCCCTGATCGAAGTCGAAGTGCTAGTTGCCTTGAATCTTCGCCGGGGTGGCCTGTATATTACTCATGGCTCGCTCAAGTTTATCTTTTTCTGTCTTGGTCGGCTGAGTGGAACTCTGCTTCACCCTGATGGGGATATGGCTGCCGGTGGGGGTGTATTCCACGTATTCGTCTTTTTCTTCGGTCTTGGTCCCGGCGGTGGTCGTGTCCGTGGTGACACAGCCGGTCAGCAAGGAGCAGACAAGAATGAGCAGGAAGAGGCGGGGACGATTGGTCATAAATGTTATTCCAGCCGGAATGGTCTTATCAAACAGCCAACCGGCAATCTTTATTCCTCCGGATCGGAAGTACGACATTCGTTCATGACGCGCAACCAGATCTCGCGGAGGTCGAAAAGCCGGGGCAGGGCGTATTCGCGGTAGCGCACCGCCAGCGGAGCCGCGACATCGGGCTGGCTGAGGCGGGCGAGGGTGAGATTGAGTTCACGCAGCGCCCGCTTGAACAGGCATACGGCCAGGGTGTAGTCGCCCATCTCGAGCGCTTGCGCGGCCTGGAGGGCCTGCTCGTAGCCCCGGTAGAGCAGGGCTTGCAAAGTGATGCCCAGGGCTGCCGGCACCCGGTCGGGCTGCGCGGCCACGCGCTCCCAATGGGCTAGCAGGCTGAGGTAAAGGGCACGGGTGGAGATATACACCGGGTTGCGGTGCAGGGTGTAGGGATCCCATTCGCCGTCGAAGACCTCATCCTCCACTTCTTTGGCGTCGTCTTCCGCCTCTGCCTCCGGCGTCTCGGCCAGCTCCCAACCCATGAGGCGGGCGGCCTCGTCGATGCGGTCCATGGCCTCGGGCAACTGGTCGTAATGCTTGATGTAGTTGCGGACGGCCTCCTCCTGCTCGCCGAGGTATTTCTGCCAGTCCGCCTCGGTCCAGGCGAGTTCCCCGCGGTCTTCCCAGTCGTTTTCGAACAACCCGTCGGAATCGGAGTTCGTCATGTTAATGAAGGCGCCTTGCGGCGTCAGCCGGAACTGTGGGCAGTCAAGTGCCGCTGGCAAATATATTTCTGCCCCGGGATGCCCGACCTGAGGCAGTCTGCGACATGCCATGGATTATGGGAGCCGTGTAGGGGCGCAGCAAGACTGCGCTTCTTCGACCTGTTGACCCCCCGAGGATGGTGTTGAGTCACGGGCCTCGGGTGCTTGTCTGCTCCCATGCCTGATGTGCATTATGCCACGGTTTATTTCAGCGGAAGGGTGCAGGGGGTGGGCTTTCGCTATCAGACCCTGAATGTCGCCCGGGAGTTCGACGTAGCTGGACAGGTGCGTAACATGCTGGACGGGCGTGTGCAGATTGAAGCCGAGGGGACGCCCGACGAGGTCCGCAATTTCATCATTGCGGTTCAGGAACGGATGGAGGGGTATATCCGCAGGGTCGAGCAGACCGACACACAGCGGGCGCCTCAGTTTCAGGGTTTTTCCATCCATTAACTTCGTCCGTTAAGGCCCCTTGGGCCGTAGAGCTGACTGGCTTTGCCAAAACCTATCGTCCGCATTGGGCGGGATCGCGGATTCACGCGATTCGTGACCTCAACCTGCGGCTCGCGCCCGGACAGGTGCTTGGCTTGCTCGGACCCAATGGTTCCGGCAAAAGCACGACCCTCAAGACGCTCGCTGGGCTGATGGAACCGAGTGCGGGTGAGTGTCGGGTTTTCGGCCATCCGGCGGGTAGTGATGCGGCCCATGCCTTGATTGGCTTTTTGCCCGAGTTGCCGCAGTTTTCGCCGCACCTGACTGGGCGCGAGTTTTTGCACTACTGCGCCGGCCTCAGTTCGCTAGCGGTGGAAGTTACGGCCCTGCGGGTGGATGAAGTTATCACTTGGAGTGGGGTGGCCTCGGCGGCCGGGCTAAAGCTCGGGACCTACTCCCAGGGCATGCGGCAGCGGATTGGTCTGGCCCAGACCATCCTCCATGACCCGCAGGTTCTCCTGCTCGACGAGCCCGCCAGCGGGCTCGACCCCGCCGGCCGGCTGGCGCTCGGCCGGCTCATCCGCGACCTCGCGGCGCGCGGCAAGATAGTCTTGTTCAGCTCCCATTTATTGGCGCAGGCCGAGGAGCTGTGCGACCGGATCGCCATTCTCGGGCGCGGCCGGCTGCTCACGGAGGGCACGCCCGCCGAATTGCTCGGGATGTCCGCGCCACCCCAGCCTTCGCAATTGGAGAAACTGTATCTGGAGAGGTTGGGCGTGCATGAATTGAATGATACTCCCCGCCGCATGCCGCGGCGATATCCGTGGGATTTAGGAAGCCGCCCGGCCGGTCCCGCTTCGGAGCCGGACAAGCCGCGCACGGAATCACCGAAGATTCCAACAGGGATTGGCGCTGGCGAAAAAAACGGCGTCCAATGAGTCGAGGCACAATGGAATTGCGGCATCGCTGCGCCGCGTCCGGCTCGTCGCCTTGCACGCGCTCAGCAAGGCTCTCCGGATGCGGCTGGCACTTTTGCTGGCACTCACCGGGGCCGCCCTCGTGCTGGCCGCGCTGAGGCTGCGGGAGTTCAATTTCGGCGCGACCGAGCTGAAATTCATCGGTGACTTTGGGCTCGGAGCGATCGGGTTCCTGGGCACGTTCCTAGCGGCGTTGGTGACGGCTCAACTGTTTTAGGCGAAATCGAGGGCGGGACGGTTTGCTGCGTTTTGACCCGGCCGGTGCGCCGTTGGGAATATGTCAGCGGCCAGTTCGCAGGCGTGGCGGCTGTGCTGGCGCTGTTCACGGCGGCGCTGGGTCTGCTACTCGCCGGCCTGCTGCTAGGGCGGGGCGCGCAGCTTGGGGTCGAGCCGTTGGGGTTGCCGGTCTTTCTCTGCGCCTGCGCCCTGCAGTGGCTTAAAATCACTCTCGTCGCGGCCATGACGCTGCTGATCTGCAGTTATGCGGGCACGGCGCTGTTCGCCAGTTGCGCGGGACTGCTGGCCGCCATGGTGGCGCATTTGCGGCCGTTCGCCAGCGAAGACGGCGCCCTGGTCTTTGTGCGCGTCTGGCCCAATCGACGCAGAATCACTGGTTGCTCAGCTTGGCTGGTTACTGGGCCGCCTATGTGCTCCTTTTCGGGGTGCTCGCATTCTATGTTTTCAAGCGCCGCGAATTCTAGGCCGGCGACACTCGCCCTGCCGCTGGCGCTACTGGCGGCGGCGGCGTTTCTGCTGAGGCCATTGGAGCATCTCCTTGCCACCTTGGCCGCTCCAGCGGTGACGGAGCAGCTGGTCTCGCTGGCCGGGCGTGGCGGGATACTGGCGGTGCTGGACGGCATGAAGTCGGCGGTCGCTAGCGGCTTCTGGCTGCGGGTTAATCTCGCCTAGGAGCGCAACGGCCCGGGGGCAACAACCGCGTTGCTCGAGCTGACGGTCGCGGCCGACGAACGCCCGCTCTACTTCTGGCTGAACGGCGCCCGCATCCTCGCTTATGATCTGCCGGAATGGTCGCCGGCCGCTGGGCCCTTGCCCATCAGACAGCGTGCCAGTGAAGACCAGGCGCGCCGTGCCCTGGATTTTTTGGACAAAGGAATCCGCTGGCACGGCCCGGCGGCCGAATTGTATGTGGAGATGGCCAACATCCATCTCCGTCGGCTGGATGACCCGGCCAGCGCGGCCCGCTGCTACCGGCTGGCGGCGGAGCAGCCGGGGGCGCCTTACTACGCCGCACGCATTCATGCCGAGCTGTTGCGCGAATTGGGACGTCCGCAGGAAGCCCTGCATTGGCTGCGGCAGGTTCTGCCAACATTACCGGCCGCCGATCCCGCCGCCCGGCGCGAGGTGGTGCTCGAGCGGATCAAGGCGCTCGAACAGGAGCTGGCGGGGCGGTAGGCGGCGCTAGATCGTATTTGGAACCCATTTCGAAACCGCTGGCAATTGTAGGGCCGGCGCTAGTCGCCGGGCCGTTCTGCGGCGAGACACGGCCTGCCGGCAAGCGGCAGCCCTACAGTTTTAAATTCATCTCTTAAGTGCCTGACGATGCCTTTGACATGACCCGCCGGGCCGCTTGGACTCCCACGACACCCATGTCCGGCCAATTGACGATTAACTGGTCCTATCTGCTCATTGCCGTCGCCATGCTCTGGTTCCCGCGTCAGTGGTTGCGCTCCGGAGGCCGCGTCATGAAAAAGCGTCGCAAGCCCGACGGCGCGCTGGAGCGGCTCGCCGGCATGGGGGCGCGCGATCCCGACGACAAGTCCGTCTATCTGGGGCACGAATTCGCCAATTCCCGCAATTATGTCGATCTCTTCCGCGCGTTGGCCGGCAGCTATAGTCTGTTGCTATTCGCCTTCCAGACCGGCAGCGAGGAAGCCGCGCGGCTGTCGTTCATCATCCAGGCCGCGGTCCTGCTCGGCGCCACCCTGATTCAAGCCATCCGTTTCGACGGGCGGCTGAATTTCTTTGCGCCGATTTTCTATTTCGTGGGCATGAGCATGGGCGCCAGCGGACATTACCCTGGGCTGTTTGCCTTTGCCCTCGTTCTGGCCATCAACCCGATCATCCCCAATCCGCGGATGTTTGTCACCGCTTACGGGCTGCTGTTGCTGCCGTTTGGTCTTGTTTTCGGCACCGACCTTGACCTGCTGGCCGTAAACTCGGCCCTTGTCCTGCTGCTGCCGTTGCTGAGCCTGCTGACCAAACGGCCGGTGGTCATCTTTTCCCGCAAGGCCAAGCCGTCAATTTCCTCCTGATGGCGGAACAAACCGCATGGCACATCTGGACTGAAGCCGCGCGACCACGGACACTGCCGGCGGCGGTGATTCCGGTCATGGTCGGCACTGCGCTGGCGGCGGCGCATGACGCCGCAAATTTCCCGAAGGCGGCCATCTGCCTGCTCTTCGCCCTGCTCGTGCAGATCGGGGCCAACTTCGCCAACGACTACTTTGACTTCGTGCAGGGGGCGGACACTCCCGCGCGCGTGGGTCCGCGTCGCGCCGTGGCGGCGGGAATGGTGGCGCCTCGCCGGATGCTCCGGGCCACCTGGCTGGTGCTGGGCACGGCGTTTGTGGTGGGCCTGCTGCTGGTGCGCGAGGACGGGTGGATTCTGCTGCCCATCGGCATCGCGAGCATCGCATGCGCCATCGCTTACACCGGCGGGCCGTTCCCCCTCGGCTATCACGGGCTCGGCGATCTGTTTGTCTTTATCTTCTTCGGCCTCGTGGCAGTGGACACGACATTCTACGTACAGATGGGCCACGTGACGGCCGATGTGACGTCGTGCGCGGCGGCGGTTGGACTGCTGGCGTCAAATATTCTCGTGGTGAACAATTATCGCGATGCCGGAACCGATGCCCGTGCCGGGAAGAAGACCCTGGTGGTGCGTTTCGGGAAGAAATACGCCGTGTGGCAATACGCGTTGGCGAACACCGTGGCACTGCTCTGTCCGCCGGCGCTGCTGCTGACCGGCTGCCGCTGGCCGGTGCTGCTGACGTTGGTGCTGGTGCCGTGGGCGGTGAGTATGACGCGCCGGCTGGCGGCGTCGCGCGAACCGGCGGAGCAGATTGTGCTGCTGGGTGACACAGCCAGGTTTCTCGCGGCCTTCGGCGTACTGCTAAGCGCCGGGGTGGTGTGGGGCAGGTAGAGGCGCTGGTCCCTAAGCGCCCGGGCTATTGGGGGAAACCCATTACCAAACGGCTCGCGGGGATCCACTGTCGCCAAGGCTGTGGCGAACGGGTGTGAGTCCTCCCAAAAAAACGGCGCTCAAAGAGCGCCGCTACAGTGGGGGGTGCTGAAACCGTCCTCAGATCTTGCCGGTGAGCTTCGCCTTGAGCGAGGCCTTGTCCATCATGCCGACAAACTGCTCGGCCAGCTGGCCGCCCTTGAAGAGGAGCATGGTGGGGATGGCGCGGACGCCGTATTGCGCGGCCAGTTCGCCGTTGTCGTCCACGTTGACTTTCGCGATCTTTAGCTTGCCGTCCATCTCGGTGGCGAGCTCGTCCAGGATGGGGGCGATGCTCTTGCACGGGCCGCACCACGGAGCCCAAAAATCGACTAGGACGGGTGTCGCACCGGCAATGGCGGCGGGGAAAGTGGCGTTGTCGAGCTGGGCGATTTTTTCGGACATGGCATGAGTAAACTTAGCGGAAATAAAAAGGCAAGCCGTGGTCAGCGTGGGGGGTAAAGTTTCGGGCATTCTTGCTGCAGGTCGGAGTTTACGTTTCAGCCCTAGCTCGAAAAGCTACGGCTGATCACTGCCATGTCGGGCGTTCCTCCATCGCCAAGGCTATGGCGGACAAGAAAGCTGCTCCGACAAGAAGACTAGGGCCAATCAGGCTCATTACTCAGCGCGGGGTGGATTTATGAATGATCTCCGCCAGTTCCTGCGGTTCCACCACGGTAAGGGGCTTGCCGCGCTCCTTCAGCTGCTCGAAGGTCTTGATGACCGTCTCCGTCATGCGGCCGTGGGTCTCGTCGGAGCCCCCAACGATGGTGAACTGCTCGGCGGAGGTCAGGCGCCTATGGCCGTCCTCGTTATCGAAGCCGAGACCCAGCAGGTGGGCGGTCTTAGCTTTGCGGCGGCAGACTTTTTTTCTCATCTTACGACGTTAAGGTGTTCGCCCCGGCCAGTGTTTCAAGTGTGTTTTCCTCAACCGCGGCGCAGAGAATGTCTGTGAAGGTCCCGGTCTGCTCCAACTGCAGCTTCTTGAGGCGCGTCAGTTCCAGTACGGCGAGGAAAGTGGCCACCAGCCGGCGCAGGGAAATCTTTCCGGGAAACAAGTGGGAGAAAATGAAGGATTTCTGCGTCTTGATGCGCTCGAGGATGTATTCCATCTGGTCGGCGACGGTCACCTGTTCGGCGTGGATTTCGCCCACGACTAGTTTCTCGGCGAGGCGGCGGAGGACGAGATTGAAGGAATTCCACAGGTCGAGCCGGTCGGCGTGCTTCAAGGGTCGCTCCGAGACCGGGGCGAAAGCCGAGCCGGGGCGGGCCAGCATGTTTTGGGTATCCAGCGACATGTCGCCGAGGTTGCCGGCGGCCTCCTTGAATTTCTTGTATTGGAGCAACTGGTGGATGAGCTCCCAGCGCGGGTCGAGTTCGTCCTCCTCGGCGTTGGGGTCGATGGCCTGCTGGTGTTTGGGCAGGAGCATCCGGCTTTTGATCTCCATGAGCGTCGCCGCCATGACAAAGAACTCGCCCGCCACCTCGATCTGGAGCTCCTTCATCGCGTAGATGACGTCCAGATACTGCTTCGTCACCGTGGCAATCGGAATGTCGTAGATATCCAGTTCGTTCTTCCGGATGAGGAAGAGCAGCAGGTCCAGCGGACCCTCAAAGACGGGCAGTTTGATGCGGTAATCAGCTTCGGCAACCACGGGGCCAGTCGAAGGGCCAGCAACCTTTCTTGCAACCGGAAAAACATGCAGTCTGCAAGTCCTCGGCCGGGAAGCCGCATTTCCGGCAGAACTCGTCGGCGACTTGGCTGCCGGCGCAAACCCGGACTTCGCCGACGCCCTGACACTGCAACGGAGCGCGACGGTGGCGGTCACGATGGCGCCGGGCAGGTGGGGGCAGGGCGGCGAATACCGCGGCCAACTGGCGATGAGCAAAATGCCGCATAGCTCGAGCAGTCCGCCAGACACACGCAGAAATCGCCCCCGCTCACGTCGTGATGTTCAGCCTCCTCAGTTTTTCGTCCGGTGCAGTCGGACTTGCAGTTTGAAAAGCTCTTCAAACCGAGTTTTCACCTTGGTGCTATATGATGTCGGATCGCCTGTTTTTCAAGACATGCGAATCTTCTGAGCGAATTGATAGGATTTTCTCCAGTGGTGCCTTCTTCGATAACAAATCGGAACAAATTGGGTTCGATGTAGGAGCGATCAGGCGCGGAGGGCGAGACTTATGGGGGGCGGGAAAGGTCGGCGGAATCGCCGAAGAAAAGCAACGAGCAGGCGACACCAAGCGCCACCTTGGCGTTGCTCATCGCACAACTCTTCGGCGTCCAAGCGGGTTTGTAGTCTATCAATCTACAAATGGCGGGTGACCGGTTTGAAGTCTAATAGACCACTAGAGTCGGGTTGTCTCGTCTCACCTCCGCGATAACCGAGGGTGAGAGAATCGGGCTCAGCGCTTTTCGGCCAGCCAGACGGCGGTGGCGAGAAGCGCGAGGCTGATGGCGAGGCGGGGGAGGTCGGCGGATTCGCCGAAGAAGAGCAACGAGCAGGTGACACCAAGCGGCACCTTAGCGTTGTTCATCACCGCGAGCGTGCCGGCGTTGACCTGCGTGGCTCCCTTGTTCCAGAGAAAAAATCCCAGGCCCGATGCGATGATGCCAAGATAGAGCAGCGTGATGAGATGAGTGGAGTTCAGCATGACGGAGAAATCTTTCTTAAGGAGCATCACCGTCAGCGCCGTGACAAATGCCCCGGCGTAGAGCAGGGCGAAGATGTTGCGGTCACGGAGCGCCGGTTGTCCGGCGCGGAGCCGTTTGTAGACGATCTGGCCGGTGGCAAAGGCGATGTTGGATAGCTGCACGAAAAGAAACCCCCGGAGCGTGGCGTCCAGCGCACCGGATTGAAACACGACGACCGCAGTGCCGGCCATGGCGAGCAGCGCGGCGGCCAGCGCGCGGAGCCGGAAGGTGCGGTCGAGCGCGTCGGCGAGCAGCGTGACCAGGATGGGCGTGGTGATGGTGAAGAGCGCAACCTGGTAGGCGGGCAGGTAGCGGAAGCTCTCGTTGTAGGCCAGATACATGAGCCCGAACTGCACCGCGCCGATGCCGGTGAGTGCAGCCGCCGTGCGAAACGTCACTCCCTTCAGCCGGAGAAACGGCAGGAACACCAGCAGCGCAAGAAAAAGCCGCGCGGTGGCGACGAAGGTGCCGTCGAGTCCCGCCGTCAGGCCCTTGGTGAGCCCGAAGGAGAACGCCCAGATGAGGGAGACGGTGAGCAGATAAGCCATAAGGTGTAAGGTATAAGAGCGTAAGGTGTAAGTCAGAGGAGAGAGCCCGGCGGGTAATCGAGCTTAAACCTAAGATTCGTCCCGCACTACACGCGAAAGATCGCCCCGAGCTTCTTGCCGAGGAGGATGGTCATACCGGCGATGGTGATGCCGAGGAAGGCCATCGCCCACACGCCGAGCGCCGAGGCGATATACTTGCCGTCGCCGAGCAGTTGGAAGAGTTCGTAGATAGCCTTGGTGATCGGGTAATAGAACTGCTTCTGCGCAAGCACGAGCGAGTCGGACACCTCGAGCATGGCAAAGGAGAACGCGAGCAGCCCGCCGGCGATCAGGTTGGCCATAATGAGCGGTAGCGTGACCTTGAACACAGCCTTGAGCGGCGGGCAGCCGAGGTTTTGCGCAGCCTCCTCGAGAGTCTCGCTGGTCTGCTGGAAGCCGGCCGCCGCCGAGCGCACCACGTAGGGCAGCCGGCGGATGGAATAGGCGATGATGAGCAGGACGGTCGGGTCGCGCACGGGATTGAGGAACGAGAAAAGTTTTCCATCCTGACTCATGGCAAGATAGCCGAAGGCCAGCACAAGGCCGGGCACGGCGAGCGGCATCATCGCGAGAAAGTCGAGGATCTGCCGGCCGACGATCTTCGAGCGGACAATGACGTAGGCCAGCGCGATGCCGACAACCAGGTCGATGACCGTCGAAATGCTGGCGTATTTGAGGCTGTTAGCAATGGCCGGCAGGGTGAGGTCGTGGCCGAGTGCCATCTCGAAATTGTGCAGGTTGAAGTGGCGCGGCAGGACGGTGGCATACCAGTCGCTGGAGAAGGCCACGAGCACCACGCCGATGTGCGGCAGGATGGCGATGAAGGTGACCGTGGCGAACAGCGCGGTGCACAGCCAGGCGCGGCCGTGCGGGAGCTCCCCCGGACCGCCGGACGACGTGGCCTTGGCCATCATGGCGTAGGAATCGCGGCCGAACAATCCCTTGCCGATCGCGTAGAACAGCACCGAGCTGAACAGCATCACGGCGACGAGCGCGTAGGGGAACGGGTTGCCGCCGATATCCTTCAAGCCGTAGAAAATCTGCACTGAGGTGACGCGTGAGTAGTCAAAGATGAGCGGCACGCCGAGGTCGGTGAACGCCCAGATGAACACGATGGTGCCGCCGGCGAAGAGGCCGGACTTGATAAGCGGCAGGGTGATCTTGAAAAATTTGCGGAATCCGGTGCAGCCGAGGTTTTCCGCCGCCTCCTCCATGGCTGGGTCGATGTTGGCGAGTGCCGCGACGGCGTTCAGGTAGATGATGGGGTAGAGGCTGAAAGCGTTGACCAGGGCGATGCCGAGAAACTGGTTGGCGCCAAGCCAGTCGAAAGTCCACCCCTCCGGCCGCAGGCCGAGGTCGATGATGCAGGCGTTGAGCGCGCCATATTGCCCGAGGATCTGCTTGATGCCGATGGCGCCGACAAACGGCGGCAGGATCATCGGCACCAAGATGAATGAGCCGAGAAATCCCTTGAGCGGAAACAAAAACCTGTCCGACACAAACGCCAGTGGCATCGCGATGAGCAGCGCGAACGTCGTAGTCGTGAGCGCGAGCAGGAAGGAGTTGGCCAGGCCGCCCAAGTATATCGTGTCGGTGAGCAGGGAGGCGAGGTAGGCGAACGTCAGCTTGCCGTCCGCGTCGATGAACCCGCCCTTCAGGATCTGCAGGATCGGCCAGAGGAAGAAGGCGCAGAAGAACAGGAGCGTGAAGGCAAAGACCAGGCGCGCGAAGTTCTGCGACATGCACCCGCTAAGATGCACGGGCTTCCCGACCGACGCAAGAATGAAGGCGGTGGGCTAGTGATGTTTACAAGCTACCCGTAAGCCGAATTGCCTCTTAGGGACGCAGTCTTGTTGCGTCAAAGGGATTTCAATGTCCTTCAGGCGTAGCAAGACTGCGCCCCTACAATCGGTCCGGCGAAAGCTGTGAATAGGGTTTTCGGATATTTGAGATAATGCAACGCCACCAGCAAGCGCGTGCCAACCCGAGGCACCCCTTTCGCACCCGCCTAAGTCCGCCCCAATCGCTCCGCGAAAATCGCCCAATCAATCTGCCGACCAAGCTTCACCAATGGATGCACCGCATCCACTAGTTGCTATAATTCTACGCGGAAAAGTTCCCGCAGCGCTTGGCGGACCAGGGCTTTTGGCTTCAGTGATTTTCCCGGATTTGAGGGCTTGAGTTGAAGGATTCTGGGGAAATAAACACCCGTCTATAAGTACAAAATTTACAGCACAATATGATGCGATCTATTCAGGATCTACTAATTTGCGCCCATCCTCATGATCCAACCGGGTACATCGTGAATTCCTTATACCCGCTCAAGACCTTGGCATAGCCACCCAGCAGTTTATTCAAGACTTCATCTCCAGTATCCATTAACAGCGGACGCCCACTCAACGAAGCCAATTTCTCTTTCGTGGCGATGATATCTATATGTTGCTTTCCAACTAAACGAATTACTCTAGGACTTAGTTGCTGGTTTCCCCTGCCAAATACGTGCCCCTGTCCACCGATGACAGTGACTAGAATCCGCGCCTTAAAACATTGGATAGTCTCTAGTATTTGTTGCTCAGTCACATCATTCGCAACTAACTGCTTATTTCTAACTATGTCGACGCCCAGGAGGGTGTTTTTCAATCCAAGTTTTTCCATTATTGTACGGGTTGTAGTCCCCGGTCCGATCAAATAGAAGGTACTCTCATCCATGGCGTTTACTATCTCCATAGCAATCCCCTGAAGAGTTTCTTTTTCTGCAAGGATACCGCCAGCCTTGGCATTTTGGACCAATTGTGACTCTTCGGGCACACGCAAGTACCCATAGAGCTTCGAAGTAACGACTCCAGAGCGAAAGGCGTCCTCGTCAATGTCCATGACCTCGGCCATCTTTATGCTTAGTAATCTGCCGCTTAGGTACATCCTCGCCACTTCTCCGGCACTGCGTGCGGTAATCGCATATACTGCCGAGTGGATTTTGACTCCCGCAGGTATTCCGAGGACCGGAACCGATTCACCAACCGCGTTGTGGATGTCCCGCGCGGTTCCATCGCCACCGGCGAACATGATCAGCTTCGCGCCGTTATTCACCAATTCTTTGGCGGCACGGATCGTATCATCTGGCGATGTCTGACCACTCACGATGGATCCAAGCACCCTCGGTTCGATGCCAGCTGCTCTGCATTCATTCTCACCCATTTCATCCGGGTAGGTCAGGACTTCAACTTCGTCGTTGATCTGTGCCACGGCTTTCAACGCTTCAGTGGCCCGATTAGGGGACTCAGATTTGGCGCCGAGAGCAATGGCTCTTTGCAGGATTTCTTTGCCATCACTGCCTTTGAGCCCGACACGCCCACCTATTCCCGCGACGGGATTCACTATGACCCCAAGCCGTTTCATCATGCGTTATTCTCCAAACCCGCAGTCTTAAAACAAACCGAGGGCACAGGCATTCCCCATTGCCTGGCGAGGGTAGGCTCGGATGACATCTGCGAATGCATTGTGTTTACCTCTTGCCTCTCTTCTTAAGATATTGGCGCCACGTGACTGCGATCCGTTCGGGCTCGTCAATGCTAGGAGCGGGCACCTTGTGCACGGGCAAATTGTAGGGGCTATTCTTGACGAACTCTGGATTCTCGTGCGCTTCCTTGGAAATCTGGGCCAGAACCGCCACATATTCGTCAATGTCGTCCTTGGAATAGGACTCGCAAGGCTCAAGAGTAAAGGGTTCGGGCACCACCCACGGATGGTGGCTGGTCCAGTAATGCTGCAAGCCGTAATCGGCCATGCGGCGCATCACGTCTGCCGTGCCCACGCCCGTGGCGTCCTTGAGTTTTTCCCAGGAATACCGGACCTGCTCCAAGCGGCGTTTGCCCTCGGCATACCAGACGCTGACCCCGGGGATCGCCCGAAGCTTTTTCTCCATGTAATTGTTGTTAAGGACAGAAATCTCGGCGACCTCCCGGAGTCCATCGGCACCAAGTTGCATGATCCAAGCATAGCCGCGCACGGCGATGGCGGCGTTGCCGTAGAAAGAGCGGACGCGCCCAATGGTGTTAGGGGCGTGATAGTCGAGATGATACTTAGAACCGTCGAACTTGACTCGGGGCACTGGAAGAAATTGAGCCAATTCCTCACGCACACCGATGGCCCCCATCGCGGGCCCCATGCAGGCATGAGGAGTTGCAAAAGTTTTGTGGCAGTTGAAATGGCATAGGTCAAAGCCTGCCTCCTTTGCCCTCGCAATACCCAGCATACCGTTAGCGTTCGCCTGGTCATACGAGCAGAGCGCGCCGACCGCATGAGCCGCCTGAACGTATTCCTCGATGCGAGGATTATAGATACCGGTATCTTCGGGGTTCGTGATGAAAATCGCCGCTGTGCGCTCAGACAGTGCTCCCTTCAAGGCCTCAAGGCTGGCATATCCATTTTCGTCGGGCATCAGCGTGATGACTTTGTATCCGGCGGTCATAGGCCCGGCGGCGTCACAAGGATGCGAGAACATGGTGGTGATAACCTCGTCGCGCTTAGTATCGCCACGCAATTCGTGGTAGGCCCGTACTATAGAGGCGTTCGTAAACACGCCATGGGCTCCTCCGCCGGGCTGAAAGCTGAAGCAATCCAACCCGGAGATTTCTTTGAGAAATTGCTCGAACTTGTAATAGATCTCCAAGATCCCCTGAAGGGTGTCGGGATCCTGTAACGGATGGACCTCGGTGATCCCCGGGTTCCTCGCGCACAGATGCTCCTGCACCTTTGGGCTATATTTCATGGTGCATGTGCCCTGGCTGATGTCGATATTCACATCCGTCCCGAGAGTTTCCTGCGACAGCCTCATGTAGTGCCGGTTGACACGCATCTGATTAACTTCAGGTAAAGCCGCGGGCGTCTTTCGTCTGAGGCCTGCCGGGATGGCCGACACCCCATCGCCTATTGCGCCGACGATATCGGACTCGGCCGCGGGAACAAGTATTCCCCGCTCACCCTTCACGCTCATTTCAAAGATGATCTCTTCGTCCCAACGCGCTTGATGAAACTTCCGCAGTTTGGTTTTTTGATTCATGGCCATAATGAAAGCTTCTTCCCTTTATTGTTTGTTCTACGAGCCAGCTCTTTAGCCGGCGACTCTGGAGTTATTTGGTTACAGCTTTGAGAGCAGCCACCAACTTATCGATGTCGCCTTTGGTCTTCTTCTCTGTGACGCAGTACAAGGCACTCTGCCCATATTCAGGAAACTCGGTGGAAATATCTTTCCCACCGAAAATTTTGTATTTAAGCAGCGCCTTGTTAATTTTCTTCACGGTCTTTCCGGTATTATCGAAATTGAGCACAAACTCCTTAAACGAGGGCCCGGCATGCACTACTTTTACCCCGGGTATTTGTGCAATCAGCTTTCCGGCGTACTGGAGTTTCTGCATGATAACCTGGCCGATTTCTTCCATGCCTTTCGGGCCCATCAGCGAGAGGTAAACACCCGCAGTGATGGCCCACAGCCCAGTGGAGGTGCCTGTAAATTCCTTGCCCTTTTCACGGGAACCGTACGAGGTGCGGTCATACAGCACCTCGCCAAACCCGTATTCTCCTTCCACGCGCGTCTCGGTGAGGCCGAACATCAGATCCTTGAACTCCGCGACATAGCGCATATCATCGAACGTGGCGACGAATCCAGCTTGGCCGTTGCCGCAGGCTTGGTGCATTCCGAGGGAGTGGAGATCACCGCATGCAATGGTCGCGCCATAGTGCGCGGGTGGCGCAACGACACCTAGCGAGATCGGATCTGTGCTCACCACGTACGCAGCGCCAGCCTGCTTGGCAATCTTGCCGATTTGCTGCGCTTGAGTTTCGATGAGACCAAAATAGTTGGGATTCTCGATCAGCACGGCCGCAATCCCTGGAGTCATCTTTGCCTTGAGGTCGGCAAGATTAAGCAGGCCTGATTTCTTATCGAATTTGACCAGCTCGATGGCGACCTGCGGTTCACCGATACCCTTCAAATAATTACGAATGACCGAGAGGGTGTCTGGATTGATGTTCCCGGCGACCAGAACCTTTTTCCGGCCAACTGCCCGAGACGCCATGCGCAAGGCAGTGGCCGCCGCGGCCATGCCATCATAGAGTGGGCAGCTCAGGATATCCATGTCGAGCAACTCGGCCATAAGACTGGCGTACTCGAACAGGGCCTGCCACTTTCCGTGGTCCGCATATGAATCCCCGACGTAGGCGGTGAGAAATTCGCCGCGCCCATTTATCTCATCACATACGGCGGGTACGTAATGATCAGCGCACCCGGCTCCAAGGAAGCTGTTGTAGTCGGTGGTGTTGGCGTTCTTGTCCAACAACTCTTCAACGTGCCGCCGGATCGAATACTCGTCGAGAATTGGCTCCGGGAGATTCATCCGACCCTTGAACTTCAACTTCTCAGGAATCTCCTTGTAGAGCTCCATGATATCTCTGGCGCTGACCTCCTTTAGCATCTGCGCCTTGACCGCTGGAACGGAATTGGGAATATAAGGGTACGCGATCGGCTTCTTTTTCATTATTGATCTCCTGAGTGATAGCCAGTGGCTTTGCGGGAGCTCATTTTAGTGTCAATGCCGTGATGGTAGTCAAGTCGTCCATGGGAAAGTCCGTCTAGGCGATGAGTGTGATGCGAGCAATCGGGGGGAGAGTCGGGAGGAGCTGATCAAGGAGGCGCAGCTGACGGGGACGCGGGATGGGGCTAGGAACATAAGGCATACTGCGGCCAACCGTAGAAATCTGAAAGAAATTAAAGACCCGGTCAGGCCGGTAGCTATCCCGATATTTCAACCCTCAAGCTAGCAACACCTGATTTAAAGATTAGTCTTGCCTAAAAAAGAATTCGTCCAACAGAAAAGCCACCCGTGAGCCGCCAACGCCAGAATCTTCCGGGCTGCCGCCACCGTCCGACAATGGCCGCGCTGTTTGCGCTGGCCGTGGGGGTGGGGCTGCCCGCAGTCGAGCGACAAGGGGACAAGTCGGGATTTACATTTTCACAGCCCGTGCCAAGCGGACATCTGCGGGAGTTGTCGACCGACCGGCCGGACCAGACGGAGAGTCCCTTCACGGTGGATGCCGGGCATTGGCAGATCGAGTTGGATGCAGTCAATTATACATTCGACCACGACACGGCGGGCGGTGCCGATATCCGGACGTGGGGCTGGAGTCTCGCGCCCCTGAACCTGAAGGTGGGCCTCACCAACCGGGCGGATTTGCAGCTCATGCTCGACCCCTATGTCGGATTCCGCATGGAAGATCGCGTGACCGGTGCCACGGTCCATGGGTTGGGTTTTGGCGACCTTACCACCCGGTTGAAAATCAATTTCTGGGGCAACGACGGCGGCAAGACCGCGCTGGCCATCCTGCCCTTCGTCAAGTGGCCGCTACCAGCCTCGAGTGTGCGCAATGGTAAGACCGAGGGTGGCATCATTCTCCCTTTTGCGATGGAGCTGCCAGCGGGCTGGAGCATGGGCGCGATGACCGAGGTCGATTTCGTCAATGACGGCGCTGGCGGCCCTGACACTGAGTGGTTCAACTCCATCACTTTCGGCCGTAACCTCACCTCCCGGCTCGGCGGCTACGTCGAGTTTGTCGCAGTGACCGGCAATGCGCCAGGCTTCAAGTGGCAGGGCCAGCTCGACCTCGGATTCACCCATGCGCTGGCCGACGCCACCCAGCTCGACTTCGGCTGCAATTTCGGCGTCACCCGGTCAGCACCGGATTACCAGCTCTTCACTGGCGTGAGCCGCGGCTTCTGAATACTTTCACATGCACGAGACCCTGGCAGAAACAAAATCCTATGACACCGGCTGGCGGCACGCCCGTGTGGCGCTGAGCCTGCCCGAATCGCACCGCTCCGTCATAGTGCCGGCGGGCTCGGGCTTCTGGCGCAAGCTGCTGGCGTTCTCCGGTCCCGGTTTCATGGTCGCGGTCGGTTACATGGACCCGGGCAATTGGGCGACCGACCTGGCCGGCGGCGCCCAGTTTGGTTATACTTTGCTCTCGGTCATCCTGATCTCGAGTCTGATGGCGATCCTGCTGCAGCACCTGTGCGTAAAGCTCGGCATTGCCACCGGCCGCGACCTGGCACAGGCCTGCCGCGACCATTATCCACGGCCGGTGGCGTGGTTCCAGTGGATCCTCTGCGAGCTGGCCATCGCCGCGTGCGATCTGGCGGAGGTGATTGGTTCGGCCATCGCCCTGCAACTGCTATTCGGCATCCCGCTTGTCTGGGGCTGCATCATCACCGCGGCGGACGTGATGATCGTGCTGCTACTCCAGCACAAAGGTTTCCGCTGGCTCGAGGCGGTGGTCATTACGCTCATGCTGACCATCGGCACCTGCTTCGCGGTGGAGCTGTTCCTCGCCAAACCCGACGTCGGTGGTGTGCTGATGGGCTTCATCCCCACCACCGACGTCATCCGCAACCCGGCGATGCTCTACATCGCCATTGGCATCCTCGGCGCCACCGTGATGCCTCACAACCTCTACCTGCACTCTTCAATCGTGCAGACGCGGAAATACGAGCAGACAGCCGGCGGCAAGCGCGAGGCGATCAAGTTCGCGACTATCGATTCAACCTTTGCGCTGATGTTCGCGCTATTCATCAACGGCGCCATCCTCGTGCTGGCCGCAGCAGCCTTCCACGGCACCGGACATGCGGAGGTCGCGACGATCCAGGACGCCTACCAACTGCTCGACGGCGTGCTCGGCGTCACCTTTGCCGGCATCCTTTTCGCCATGGCACTGCTCGCTTCGGGCCAGAACTCGACCCTGACCGGCACGCTCGCCGGCCAGATCGTGATGGAGGGCTTCCTCAACATCCGCCTGCGCCCGTGGCTGCGGCGGCTAATCACACGCTCCATCGCCATCGTGCCTGCGGTGGTCGTCATCGGCATCTACGGCGAGGCGAAATCAACCGAACTGTTGGTTGCCAGCCAGGTCTGTCTGAGCATGCAGCTCGGCTTCGCCTGCTGGCCGCTGATGCGCTTCACCGGTGAGAAGTCGAAAATGGGCGAATTCGTCAATCCGTGGTGGATAAAACTGCTCGGCTGGACCATCACTTTGGTCATTATTGGTCTCAACTTGAAACTGCTGCTCGGCATCGCCGGGCTGACCGGCGACTGACTATGTATAAGAAAATCCTCGTCGCGCTTGAAAATGGCGCCGCCGACGAACGGCTGCTGCCGCACATCAGCCTGCTCGCGCGCCAGGTCGGCGCCGAGCTGCTTTTGCTGCACGTGGCCGACGGCTGGGCAGCCCGCAATTTCGAGCAGCTCAAGCTCGCCGTGTCCGCCGAGATGAAGGCCGACAGCGATTACCTGGAAACCGCCGCGGAGCGGCTGCGCCGCACCGGCTTGCGAGTCGAGGCGCTGCTGGCACTCGGCAACCCGCCCAATGAGATTGTGCGCATCGCCGCGTCGAGCGGATGCGACCTCATCGCGCTGGCTTCGCATGGCCACAAGCTCATCGGCGACATAGTCCACGGCAGTACGATCGACAAGGTGCGCCACAACACGACCATCCCGCTGCTGGTGGTGAGCACGAAGGTGAAGTGAATGGCAGGGTGGGATCGCTGGTCCCGCCTCACAGTCCACGGCGAGGTCGCCGTGGCTCCAGAGAATGATTGGTTGAAGCGCGGGCGACCCCGCCCGCGAATGCTCGTCAAATGCCTCGGGACATGCCACGAGGATTTCACTTCCCCCCAGTGAAAGATGACCTGGGCGTGCTCCTTCTCCCGGTAGATTTTCCACGGCGACCATGCGAAAACGAAGTCCTTCAGAAGAAACCCCATGGCCATCACGGACCCGGCTGCCGCCGTCAGTCCGGTCGCGCTCACCCCAATCGACTTGGCCAGGCCAAAGGCGACCAGGCCGGTCGCGGCCACGATGCCCGTCAGGCCAAGCGCCGACTACACGCACATGCAGCGGGCGGCCCGCGGTGGAACCGAGGATTTCCACCGCCGGGCCTCGCGCAACAGCCAGAGGTCGCGAAAGAATCCCTCGACAAGCATCAGCAGTGCGCCGCCCGCGACCAATTCGCCGAGCTCCAGCCTGATTCCGGGTCCCGGCGCGAGCCACGCCACCACGCCGGTCGCAGCGGCAATGGCGCCCAGTTCAATTTTCTCGGCAGGTGAGTGGCGCGACATGGGACAGGTTCTCGGCTTGCGCGATTGAGAACTGGAATAAATATTGAATCCAGACTGACCTTACCATGCGAGTGATTGACGCCCATGTGCACCTCTATCCGCCCGAAACCGGGCGGGAGCCGTCGGCCTGGGCCGCGGCGCGAGGCGAGCCGCACTGGGCGGCGTTAGGCACCAGGCGGCGGAAGGATGGCAAACCCGTGCAGGGTTTTCCGTCGGTGGACCAGCTGCTGCGCGACATGGATGCCGCCGGTGTGAGCCAGGCCGTGCTGCTGGGCTGGTATTGGGAAAATCACGCGACCTGCGTCGAGCAGAACAAATTTTATGCGGAATGCATCCGCGCCCATCCCGACCGGCTGATCGCCTTTGCCACGGCACAGCCTTCGGCCGGATCCGCGGCCTTCGAGGAGGTTTGCCGTGCGGTGGGCGACGGCCTGAACGGTCTCGGCGAATTCTCACCCCATGCCCAGCACTTCAGCATCGATGATCCCGTTTGGCGGCAGATCATGGTGCTGGCCGCCGAGCTGAAAGTGCCGGTCAACCTGCACGTCACTGACCCGGCCAGTCGCAAATATCCCGGCCGGGTCGAAACGCCGCTGGAGGATTTCGTGAGGCTGGTGCAGGAGTTTCCGGCCACGAGGTTCATCCTCGCCCATTGCGGCGGTGGGCCGACCTTTGCGCAGATACTGGGAGCATTTCCCAACGTCTGGTTCGACACAGCCGCCGCGCCGTTGATTTATGAACCGGCTGTCTTCCGGCAGATGCTGACGGCATTGCCTGCGAGCAAAGTGATCTACGGCTCGGATTACCCGTTGATTCTTTATCCGCAGACCGAGACTGCCCCGGGCTTTGCCGGGTTTCTCAATGAGTTCAAGACGGCCGGGGCATCTTCTGCCGTGCTGGGCGGCAATGTGGTCGGGCTAATAGGACTTGGGTAGGACGGCTTACCCAGAAGCCACCGAGGCTAATGCACTCGCCGTCGCAACGGCGCGTTAGGGATAATGCGCCCTACATTCGCAAAATCCACGGCACGACCGGGCTGTTGGCCGCCGGCAGAATTACCTGCAGTCCTGCGGTCAGGCCCGAGGGCAGCGGCACGGGAATGGTCAGCACCGACAGGCCGCCGAGACTGGCGGGCGCGGTCAGCACGAGAATGCTGCGGCGCAGCTCTGGAGTGCAGTCGGCCTTGCTTGGGGCGGGGCGGGGAACCGCCGGCAACACAATGTAATCATGGTGGGCGAAGAACTCCCGCCACGCCGCGCGGACCCCCTTCAGCGTGGCGCGCGCCCGGGCAATCTGCTCCGCAGGGTAATGCCCGGCGTCAGTGAACCGCTGCCAGATGACCGGATCGTAGTGCTCGTGATACGGTGCGAGCCAGTGGCGATGCACGGTGTGCGCCTCGCTCATGCCAATAGTGAGGTAGGCGTCAACCGCGTCGCGCCACGCGTCCAGCAATTTGCCTTGGGTCGCGGCGGCGGGCGGCGGGCAGAGTTTTGCAGCCGCGGCATCACAGGTGCGAGCTGTCTCCGCCTCCGGTTTTTCAATGAGTGTTCCCATCGGCAGATGGCAGCCGCGAAGTTTTGATTTATTTTTGGATTTGCCGACCACTGCTTGCCAGGAGGTGAGCATGTCTCCGGCCGTCACCGTGAACCAACCCGCTGTGTCCATGGTGGGCGCGAGGGGAAAAGCATCGCGGATCAACGGGTCTCCCGGTGTGAGCCGGAAGCCATACAGTCCGCACCAGGCCGCCGGCACCCGCACCGAGCCGCCGGTGTCGGTGCCAACGGCCAGAGGCACCACGCCCGCCGCCACCAAGGCCGCCGAGCCGCTGCTCGAACCGCCGGTCAGGCGGTCGGGAAAACGGGGATGGGGGCAATCGCCGTAATGCGGATTCTCGCCGGTAAGCCCGGAGGCAAATTCGACCAGGTGTGTCTTGCCCGCGCAGCTTGCACCCAGTTCGTGGAATCGTTGGGCGATACGGCTGTCTCGCGCCGGTGCGGCGCGGACTTTGTCCAGAAAAGTCGAGCCAGCACGGGTCGGCACTCCGGCGAGGTCGAACAGGTCCTTGAGCAGATAGGGCACACCGTGCAGCGGGTCCGCCGTGCTGACCTCAACACGTTTAGAACGTCCCGAGGTTCCGGCTTCGCCAAGGCTGCGACGGACAAGCAGGCCGTTCCTCCTTTCAAGCTCCGCGGCCAGTTCCCGCTCGGGTTTCAGCCATGCCAGCGCCGCTGAGCGCAACGCGGGCGGCAGTGCGGCAATTCGCGAATAAATTTCGCGGGCTGCCGAGGCCGGCGCCATAGACTGCCAGGCGGAAAACGGCAAAGTGGCTGGCGTTTTGGGCGTGTTTGTGTCCATTCGTGAACATTCATGGAGGCAGTCGCACCCATCGTCAAATTTACCTCGCTGAAAAAACGCTACGGCGGCGGTCCGTTGATACTGGACACGATCAATCTCGCGGTGCAGCCGGGCGATTTCATCAGCTTCATCGGCCCCAGCGGCTGCGGCAAATCCACCGTTCTGAAACTGGTTTCCGGGCTCAGCCCGGGAACGGAAGGGGAGGTTTCGGTTCTCGGCACGACTCCGCGCCAGGCCCGCGACCGGCAGACCTTCATCTTTCAGGACGCCACCTTGCTGCCGTGGCTCACGGCCCAGAAAAACGCCGAACTGCCGCTGCGGTTGCGCGGCGTGCCGGCCCCGGAGCGTCGCGCGAGGGCGCGGGAAATGCTTGCGCTCGTCGGATTGGATCAGGCGCGGGCGTATTTCCCGCGGCAGCTGTCCGGCGGGATGAGGATGCGCGTGTCGATCGCCCGGGCCCTGACGCTTGCCCCACAACTGCTGCTGCTCGACGAGCCGTTTGGCGCGCTTGATGAGATGACCCGCAACCGGCTGAACGAGGAATTGCTGGCGTTGCGGGAACGCTCGCGGTTCACCGCGATGTTCGTGACGCACTCGGTGACGGAGGCGGTTTTTCTCTCGAACCGGATCGTCGTCATGGCTGCGAACCCAGGACGCTGGTACGCGGAAGTGCGGGTTGATTTTGCCTACCCGCGCCAGCCGGAGCTGCGCGGCCGGCCGGAATTCCAGGCCAACGTGAACGAGGTCTCGCAACTGCTGCACCAGGTGGAGGAAACCATCGGGGTATGAAAAAGACCTCGCCAGTTCTGCTCTGGATTCTCCCCGTCGTAAGCGGCCTGGTGTTTGTCGCCCTCTGGTATGGCGTGCGCAAGCTGAGCGGCTTGCAGAGCTGGATTCTGCCCACCCCGGTCGAAATCATCGAGGCGGCGTGGCGCGAGCGAGTCCGGTTGCTGGGCGCGGCCGGCAACACGGTCGTCGGGGCCCTGGCGGGTTTTCTACTGGCCGGGGCGTTCGGCTTCATCACCGCGTTGCTGCTCGGCGTGTCGCGTTCGTTGCGGGCGAGTCTCTACCCGTGGCTGCTGGTGCTGCAGATGACGCCCGTCATCGTACTGACACCGATCATTGTGCTGTGGGCGGGTCCGGGCTTGCCGGGCATCGTCACGGTCACGTGGCTCATCAGCTATTTTCCCATAGTGGCCAACATGACGCAGGGTCTGCTTTCGACCGATATGAACCACGTGGCACTTTTCCGGATGGGCAACGCCAGCCGGCTGCAGGAGATGCTGTTGCTGCGCGTGCCGTCGGCCATGCCGTATTACCTCGCCGGCCTGCGCATTGCCGCGACGCTCGCACCAATTGGTGCGATCTTTGGCGAATACATGGTCGGCAACTCCTCCGGCGGCACCGGCGGGCTGGGTTTCCTCGTCTACAGCTACAACACCCAGATTAAAATACCCGCACTGTTCGCCACGGCGTTGACCAGTTGCCTGCTGGGTTTCATCTTCGTGGCTGCGGTCTCCTGGCTCAACTGGGCCGTGCTGCACAAGTGGCACGACTCCTACGAGCGCCACGACCACTGAACAAACTTGAATGATGCATTGGACAAAGAGAATACAGGCCCCGACCGGCGAGGGCACAGAGGATCACAAATGATGCTCCGTGACCTCAGTGTGCTCCCCGGTGAATCCGGTGACTGATTTTGCGTCCATCTGCCATGAAGCACTTCATCATTCGACTCGCCGCGCTAGTTGGTGCACTGTTCGCTTTCGCCGGTTGTGGGCGGCAAGCGACGCCGGCCGCCAGCGCGGCGCCGGTAAAAGTCCGGTTCCAGACCGACTGGTTTCCGCAGCCAGAGCACGGCGGCTACTATCAGGCGCTGGCCAAGGGTTTTTACGCTGCCGAGGGACTCGAGGTGGAAATACTGCCGGGCGGCCCGAATGCGCATGTCATGACCTCAGTGGCCATCGGCCGGGCCGACCTTGGCATGACCAATGGCGACGACGTGATCGTGGCGGTCGCACGCGGCGTGCCGATCAAGATGGTTGGCGCGGAAATGCAGCGCGATCCGCAGGGTATTCTCTTCCACACCGAGCATTCACTCCGCGATCTGCGCGACCTCGAAGGCAAGACGCTGATGGCGGGCGCGGGCTCGACGTGGCTCGAAGTGCTGAAAAAGAAATCGGGCGTGAAGTTCAATCTCCTGCCGCTCGTGGGCGACCTGGCGCGGTTCATGAATAACAAGGAATTTGTCCAGCAGTGCTTCGTGACCAACGAGCCTTTTTTCGCCCGGCTGCGCGGTGCGAATGTCGGCGCGCTTCTCATTGCCAGCGACAGCTACGAGCCCTACCGCGTCATGTTCACTGGCAATGAATTTCTCACGAAACACCCCGACATCGTCGGTAAATTCGTTCGCGCCAGCGTCCGCGGCTGGATTGACTACCTGACGGGCGACCCGGCGCCGGCCAACCAGCTGCTGGCGGCGAAGCGCGCCGACCTGCCGCCGGAGTTCATGGCTTACAGCATTAAGGCGATGAATGACTACAGGCTGGTCCTGGGCGATCCGGCCAAGGGCGAATTTGTCGGACAACTCACTGTCGCACGGCTGCAGAAGCAGATTGCGCTGCTGCAGGAAGTGGGCGTGCTCGACCGGCCAGTCGCGGTGAAGGACGTTGCCACCTTTGAATTCATCCCCCAAGCACCAAACAATTAAACCACGAAGGACACGAAGGGACGCGAAGCCAAGCAACTGAGGGCAGCACTGATCCACACTATGTGGACACTAATGATTGTGAGGCATTAGTGACGATTAGTGGTTTACCTGCCTTGGCATTTATCCGTTCCAATTCGTGAAATCCGTGGTCATTATCATCCCATGAACATCGAAGCCAAACTCGCCGAACTCGGCTTCAAACTTCCCCAACCGCCCGCGGTCGCCGGCAGCTACGTGCCATATGTCCGCACCGGCAACCTGCTTTATCTCGCCGGGACCATCAGTTCGTTCAACGGCGAGATGACGCACACCGGCCAGGTCGGCAAGGAGCAGACCGTCCAGACCGCCTGCGAATCGGCGAAAATTTGCGCACTTAATACGCTGGCCAACATCAAGGCCGCCACCGGCAGCCTCGACACCGTGAAGCAGTTCGTGCTAGTCACGGGCTTTGTCAACGCCGTCAGCGGCTTCACCGACAGCCCGGCAGTCATCAACGGTGCCTCCGAGCTGTTCGGAAAAATCTACGGTGACGCCGGCAAGCACGCGCGCGCCGCCGTGGCCGCCGCCGGCCTGCCCAAGGGCTCGACCGTCGAGATCCAGGTGATCGTCGAACTCAAGGGCTAACACTCAGAGTTTTTGATGGATCCTTCGCGTTGCTCAGGATGGCAGGCAAATATGACATAAACACTGAACGTGTAATTTTGCGCGAAGCGAAGAATCCATGCCTGGTTCACGTGCGCGCACGCTGCCCATCGCTCGTATTGGGTCAATCTCCTGGCGAACAAGCCTAACGGCACCATTTACATTGGGGTAGCCAGCTCCTTGGAACTCAGGGCGTGGCAACACAAGGCGAAGGTCATCGAAGGATTCTCCAAACGATACGGACTGAATCGATTGGTTCATTTTGAGGAATATCGCGGTATGAACAGAGCTATCGCTCGCGAGTAGGAGATCAGAGGATGGCTGCGCGCCAGGAAGGTCGCCCTGGTTGAAGCGGGCAATCCCTCTTGGCTCGACGTGAGCGTAGACGGGCAGGGGGAGCGGATGGATTCTTCGCTTCGCCCGGAATGACAGCATCGAAAACGATCTTTATCAACGGGTCATCCTGAGGGTGACGAGGATCCAAGCCTTGGGCTCGTCGGAACGACTAGCCCAGCCAACTACAACTTCTTCGTCAACACCTTCGAGTTGCGGCCGCCTTCCTCGTAGGACTTGAGGCGGGACTCAGGCAGCAATTCCTTGTCGGCCTCCTCAAAGGCGCAGACCGAGGTGAAGAAAGTGTAGCTTTGCGTCGACAGCGCGATGACCGACGCGGCGCCGTGCTCCGCCGCCATTTTGCAGGCGTAGTCCACCATCTTCTTGCCGATGCCCCGGTGATGATAGAAGGGCATGACATAGAGTGAGCCGACCTCGGCGAACTTGGGCTTGTCGGGATAGAAATTGACCGAGACGCAGGCGATGATGTTTTCGTCGATCTCGAACACATAGAACTGCTCGATGTTCTTCTCGATGGCTTGCAGCGTGCGGTGGAGCAGTTCCTCGCGCTTCATCGCCTGCCGCGTGAGGTTGTAGATGGCGCGGACGTCGCGCCGGGTGGCCTGGCGGATCTGCTGGTATTCGTTGCCGTGGATGAGCGTGCCGATGCCCTCGTTGGAGAAAACCTCGTTCAACAGGCCGTCGAGCACCCGGCCGTCGAGCAGATGGACCCGGGGCGTGCCGGTCTCGATGGCGTGCACGGCGTGCGTGGCCTTGCTGCGCATCGGCTCGTTGATGCTCTCAGGCTTGGCTGCCAGCAGCTCGCGGACAACATCGACCGAGATGGCGCGGCGGAACTCGCCCCTGATCTCGAGCCCGGCATGGGCGCTGAAATAGATGATCTTGGTGGCCTGCAGGGCCTCGGCGACCTCGGCCGCCAGCAGGTCGGAATTGATGCGCAGCGCGTGGCCGTCACGGTCGAAGCCGATCGGCGTGAGCACCGGGATGACCTGGGAGTTGATCAGTTGCTGGAGGAATTCCTTGTCGATGCGGTCGACCTTGCCTGTGGCGTGGTGGTCGACGCCCTTGATGATGCCGAGCGGCACGGCCCGGACCGCGTTGGTGGTGGCAGCCTTCAAACTGTTCTGGGTCAGGCCCTCAATGATGGGGTGGGTGGTCCGGCCGGTGGCGCGGATGGCGAGCTCGAGCGTCACCTCGTCGGTCACGCCCGTGCCGTCGTCATCGCTGATCGCGGTCTTCCGGAGCGCGGCGAGTTCCTTGAGCTGGTGGCCGATGCCATGCACGATGACGAGCTTGATGCCGAGGCTGCGGAGCACCGCGATATCGGTGAGGATGTTCGAGAAATTCTCGTCGGCCACGATGATGCCGTCCACCGCGATGACAAAGGTTTGCCCCTGAAATCGAGGGACGTATTTCAGAATGCCGCGCAGGTCGGTGGGTTTGATTTCGGAGCCATTGCTCATCGTCGTAGGAGCGCTTTAATCAGGCATCCGGCCGCGCTCGTCAATGGGGATTCATGCGGGAAACTGGTGGCTTGGATGTGGGAGCGAGCTTGCTCGCGATGATTGAAGTCGCGAGCCTGCTCGCTCCCACAAGGCAGCAGCGCTCACTTCACTGTGAATGCCCACCTGGGGGCGGGACCCTGGGCGACAATCCGCACCTGATACCGGCCGGGCGGCAGGTGCACAGTGGAAAAATTCACCCAGTAGGTCGAATCGTTCCAGCGGCTCTTGAGTTCGCGGCCTGGGAGCGACTCGAGGCTCGGGATGAGCACGAGTTCCAGGCCTTTGCGGTAAAGCGACAGATCGCCGACCTGCGCCTTCAGGTCGAGCATGCTCGCGCTGAAGTAGGCACTGTAGTCGCGGCCGCGCACCACCGCTGCGGGCGCGACCACGCGGTCGATGGTGGCGAGCAGCCTGGGCTTCTCGGCAAACCTCCCCTCGAGATCGGCGCCCAGCCCGGGGGTCCCGCGGGTGACGGCGGCGGGAGTGACGTCCGCGGCCGGGATCTCCACCGGGCGCCGGGTGTCGACCAGCATTTTCTGCCAGCCGGCGGCGAGCAGGCGGGCGGTGGTCGCCCGGTCCTGCGCGTCCTGGTAGGGTCGGTAGGCGCGGCCGGGCTTGCGGAAATAGAGGTTAACCAACGTGTAGCCGGCAACAAAAACCAGAATGACCGCCACAATCCACTTCATGGGCCAGGGTTTGGGCCCACTTGGCTTGCCCGGGGCAGTTGGTGGACGGCGGGGCAGGGCGGTCATTTTCCCTGTTATCGCGGGGCGGACTGGCGGAGCGCAAATACATTTGCGCCGCCAGAGGGGACTTGTTCTCGTCCAGACTCACATGAAATATTGGTCGCAGACATTCATTCCGACCCTGAAGGAAAGCCCGGCGGACGCGGAAATCGCCTCGCACAAGCTGCTGATACGCGCAGGCCTCGTGCGCAAGCTGGGCGGCGGTCTCTACACCTACATGCCGTCGGGCCTGCGCGTTGTGCAGAAAATCAGCCAGCTCTGCCGCGAGGAGATGGACCGCGAGGGCGCGATAGAGCTCGCCATGCCGTTCGTGCACCCGGTGGAAAACTGGTCGGAAGGGCCGCGCTGGCCCGCGGCGCGCGAGATCATGTATCGGGTGGACCACGCCGGCGCCGGCAAAGGCCGTTCCAAGGAGCCGGAGTTCGTGCTCGGGCCGACCCATGAGGAGGTCATCACCACGCTGGTGAAGCACGAGATCACCAGCTACCGCGACCTGCCGAAGAATTTCTACCAAATCGGAACCAAGTTCCGGAATGAGATCCGGCCACGCTTCGGCCTGATGCGCGCTCGCGAATTCATCATGAAGGATGCCTACAGTTTTGACGCGACCGATGAAGGCGCGATTGAGAGCTATAACAAGATGAAGCGCGCCTACACCGCATTCTTTCTACGATGCGGGCTGAAGATCATCGCGGTCGAGGCCGACTCGGGCGTAATGGGCGGCAGCTATTCGCATGAGTTCATGGTCCTGGCGCCAGTGGGCGACAATGACATCGTTTATTGCGACGAGAGCGGCTACTCGGCCAATCGCCAGAAGGCCACGAGCGGCATCGTGCCGAGGGACTTCAATGATGCGGCGCCGGCGGGCACGCTCGAGGAGTTTGCGACGCCGGGAACCGTCACCATCGCCGCGCTCGCCGCGGTGCCCTACGGCGTGGCACCGGACAAACAATTCAAGACGCTCGTCTACATGGGCGACGGGAAGCCGTTCCTCATTGTCCTGCGCGGCTGCGACGACCTCGAGGAGGCCAAGCTCGGCACGCTGGGCTTCCAACTCTGGCGCCCGGCCACGCCGGCGGAAATCGAGCCGGTCATGGGCGCGATGCCCGGCAGTCTCGGCACTGTCAAGGGCACGATCAGGAATCCCGGCGCTCTGGCGGGCATCTTTGCCGACCAGGCCATCCGTCTCGTCGGCAACGGGACCACCGGCGCCAACAAGGACGGTTTTCATTTGCGCAATGTGAATGTCGTCCGCGACCTGCAGATCACGCAGTGGGGCGACTTCCGCACGGTGCGGGCCGGCGAGCCCGACCCCAAGTCCGGCCGGCCGCTCAAGATCGCGCGGGCGATCGAAGTCGGTCATGTCTTCAAGCTCGGCACGAAATACTCCGAGAAATTCGGCGCGGTCTTCACCGACGACCAGAAGCAGTCGCGCCTGATGGTCATGGGCTGCTACGGTATCGGCATCAGCCGCACGCTACAGGCCGTGGTCGAGCAGAGCAACGACGCCGACGGGATCATCTGGCCGTGGAACGTCGCACCGTGGCAGGTGCTGGTGATAAATCTCGACCCGACGGACGCCGCCGCGAGTGAGCTTTGCCAGAAACTCGCGCTCGCCGCCGAGCAAGCCGGGGCGGAGGTGTTGATCGACGACCGCGACGAACGCCCGGGCGTAAAGTTCAAGGACGCCGACCTCATCGGCCTGCCGCTGCGTTTGACCGTGGGCGGCCGGGGCCTGAAGGAGGGCATTTTCGAAATCAAGTGGCGCACCTCGAAGGACATGCGCAAAGTGCCGATCGCCGAAGCCGGGAGCGTGATCGCCCAGGCCGTGCGCGAAGCCGCCTGCCGGGCATGATAGTCGCCGAGACCAAGACCCGTCTCAAACCGGGCCCCGCCACGGCGACCCGGCTGCAGCTGACCGACGTCTGGCACGTGGTCGTTTTGAACGATCCGGTGAATCTGATGTCCTATGTGGTCATGGTCTTCAAAAAAGTCCTCGGCTTCGACGAAATGAAGGCGCGCAAGCACATGCTAGAAGTGCATGAGCTGGGTCGCTCCATCGTCTGGTCGGGGGGGCGCGAGCAGGCCGAGGCCTATGTCTTTACCTTGCAACAGTGGCACCTCACTGCCGCGCTGGAGGCCGATGAAGCGCGTTGAGGTCAAGCTGAACCTTGAGTCCGTGGCACCGCTGCTCGACCTCATCAAGTCCGCGGCGGACGACCTGAAGTTGAAGCTGGCGGTCGCGCCGCAGGTGCCGGATTACGAGGAGGAATTTTCCGGCGGCTGGGAAAGTGAGTTGCTGCACGGGCAGAACAGCGACATTGGCCTTTTCCTGGCGCTGTTCGGCAGCGAGTTTTTCCTCACCGGCGTCGTGCCGCTCGACCCGACAAACAGCGAGGCGATCTTGCGCGCCTGCTCGGCGGTGCGCCTGCGTCTGCGCGCGAAGCATCTCGAGCCTCTCGGCGACGAGGCACTGGAGAGCGGCGAGGTGCCACGGGAGGAAATGCCGGAGGCGCAGCGCAAGGCTTTTGCCGCCTATGTTTTTCTCGCAACGTTGCAGGAGCTCATTGTGCAGCACCTCGATCCGACGGTGCTGGAGTAGGGTTGATTTCGAAACTGTAGGGCTGCCGATTGATCGCAGGCCGTGACCTGCCCGCAGATTGCGGCCGGCGACAAGCGCCGGCCTTTCCTAGGGCCGGAGGTTTTGAAATGTGCCCTATGTCAAGCAGAAGATTTCGGCGCAGAAGTTCGCGTTTGACGGCGGGGACGGGCGGAGTAGCTTCATCCCCGTCACCCTGTAGTGTTCGAGGTGCTCTATAAACCGCTCTTTGCCTTTGCTATAATTTGGGAGCCGCTGACAGGCGGGCTGATGCCAGGCCGTAAACCGGAAGGCAGAAATCCGTCGGGTGGCGCCCACCTTTAACTTAAAAAGGACATGAGCCTTGGGGCACACGGCATGAATGGGGTGTCACTATATTTCCCCTACTCACTACCATGGAACGACTGCCCTACTATCATATCCTGCACCTGCTCTCCCTGATCGTGCTGACGGCGCACACCTTCATGGCGTTCGCGAATCCCGCGCCGGAAAACCGCCCGCGCACCCTGCTGGTCGCGGGCATCGCAGCGGTGCTGATGTTTGTCAGCGGCTACGGCATGCTGCATTTGCTGAATATCCCTTTCTCCACCGGCTGGGTTTTGGTGAAGTTCGTGTGCTGGTTGGGTCTGTCTGGGCTCTCCGGCATGGCCTATCGGAAGGCGCATCTGCGAGGCATGCTCAGTCTCATTGCCCTGGGGCTGATTGTAGTCGCGCTGTTTATGGTCTATCTCCGGCCGTTTTGAGCGCGGCTCCGCGCATGACCGACGCCCTCTGCGGTCTCTGGATTGATGATGACGGGAACGTGCACACCTGCCACGTGACGCCGGATGGCGGGCGGCGCGAGGCAATGGAGCAGTTCAAGCCCTTCGCCTGGCTGGGCAGCGAGTTTTCGCATGAAGGCGTCCGGTTCGAGCGGCTGAAGGGCGAGGGGGCGTTCAGCCGGCTGGCTCTCGCCGAGTCGCTGGAGGTGTTCGATGTTTTTTCAAGAACGTGCGCGATGGCGCGCCCGTGGACGTGCTCAAGCCCTACGAAGGCCAGTGGCTGCTGCAGCAGCGCCCGCGGCTGTATGCCGACCTGAAGTTCGCCGACCTGCGCCGCTGCCAACTCGACATTGAGACCGGGGCAGCGGAGGCGGGCGCATTCAGCGACGCGCGCAATCCGGACGACCGGGTGCTCGCCATCGGCTTGCAGTGCGGTGCCCGGCGCGAAATGCTCACGCTCGCCGCGGAGACCGACGCGGACGAAAAACGGCTGCTGCTCGCGTTCAGCCAGCTGCTCCGCGAACTGGACCCCGACACCCTCGAGGGCCACAACATCTTCAAGTTCGACCTCGACTACTTGCGGATCCGGTCGAAGCGCCACCAGGTGCCGTGCGCGTGGGGTCGTTTCGGCCTGCCGGCCGAGTTTCGCAACAGCCGGATGAAGGTCGCGGAGCGCTGGATTGATTTTCCCCGCTGTGACCTGCCCGGCCGCGCGGTCAGGCCGTTGGCCGCGAGCCACGCCGACTCGTCCTTCGTGAAATACGTGCCGGCGCCGCGCTGCCCGGCAGCGTAGCGCTTCCCAGCCTTGTCGTAAAGCGCGCGGAATTTGTCGGCGAAGTCGTAGTGCTTCATGCGTTCAAGAAAGCCAGGAGCACGAGCTTTGCAATTCGGGGCCGCCGGCAGGCGTCACGGCACGGTAAAATCAATCAGGCGCTTTTGGCGGTCCACCTTGTCCACCACCACCTGCACCTTGTGGCCGAGCACGAACTTGCGCTTGGTCTTCCGGCCGATAAAGGCCGTGCCCGCGCCGTTGAGCACGTAGAAGTCGTCCTTGAGCGAGGAGACCGGCACCATGCCGAATGCGCCGGCTTCGGCGACCTCGATGAAAAAGCCGTGGTTGCGCACGTCGGTGATGATGGCGGTGAAGACGGTCTTCTTTTTCTTCTCCGTCTCGCGCTCGAAATATTCCACGAGCTTCACCTTCACGGAATCGCGCTCGGCCTCCGTGCTGTTGATCTCGGCAAGGCTCAGGTGCTCGGCCAGGTTGTCAATCTGCGCGATGAGATAGCTGACCTGGCTGCCGTGACCACCCTGATGCTTGGCGAGATATGCGTCAAACACGCGATGCACCACGAGGTCGGAGTAACGCCGGATGGGCGAGGTGAAATGCGTGTAGTCCGTCTTGTTCAGGCCGTAGTGGCCGTCGGGCGAGGCGCGATAGCAGGCCTTGCGCATGCTGCGGAGCAGCTGGATGCGGAGAATGTAGCCCTGCGGATGGTGCTTGAGGGCCGCCAGCAGCCGGACCACCTCGGCGCGGTTCATCAGGTCGCCGACCTTGAGGCCGAACGTGCCGAGGAACTGGCGGAAGTCGGCGAGCTTGGCCTCGTCGGGATCGTCGTGCACGCGGTAGAGTGAGGGCAGGTGGTGGCTGCGGGTGAGCCGGGCAACGGCCTCGTTGGCCATCAGCATGTATTCCTCGATCAGCTGGTGGCTCTCGTCGTTATGGATGAGTTCGATGCGGTCGGCGTAGCCCTCGGCGTCCACGAATATCTTCGTTTCTGGCATGTCAAGGTCAAGGCTGCCGGCCGCCATGCGCTCGCGCCGGATTCTAACGCCTATGGTCCAGAGCTGGCGCACCCATTTTTGCAGGTCGGTGAGTTCGGACTGCGCCAGTTCGTTGAGCGCGCGGCCAGTCGCGCCAGTCTGGTGGGCCGCCGGCAGGGGCAGCGCGCGGATCTTGCCGGGGTCGTCCTCGAACATCAGCGCGAACGCCTGCTTGTAGGTCAAGCGCTTGACGCTGCGGATGACGGTGTTGGCGAACGCGGTTTCCTTGAGCCGGCCGTTGACGGCGAAGGTGAAGAGCGCGGCCTTGGTCAGGCGGTCCTGCGCCTCGACCAGCGAGCAGAGACCGTTGGAAAGTTTTTCCGGCAGCATCGGCACGACGGTGCCGACGAGGTAGGTGGAGTTGCCGCGGTTCTTCGCCTCGCGGTCCAGGGCGGTACCGGGCTTCACGTAGTGGCTCACATCGGCGATGTGCACTCCGATGCGGATGTCGCCGTGGTCGAGGTATTCGAGCGACAGGGCGTCGTCGAAGTCCTTCGCGTCGTCCGGGTCGATGGTGAAGGTGGGGATCTTCCGGTAGTCGCGCCGGCCGGCGAGGTCGGCGGGGCCGACGACGGAGGGCAGAACGGCGGCTTCGCGAAGGACGGGTTCTGGAAAAGCGGGGGCGAGGTGGTATTTGTGGAAGATCGCGGCGAGCTCGGCGCGCGGCTCCAGGGCCCGGCCCAGCCGCTCGACAATGACGCCGTCAGGATTCTGTTGGCGGTCCGCCCACTCGTTGAGTTTGACCACGACCTTGTCTCCGACCATCGCCGGCGGCTTCAGTCCCGCCTTTGCGGGATCGGCGACGATGATGTTGTGGCCCAGGCGCGGGTCGTCGGACACGACGTAGAAATAAGTCGGGGCGCGCTGCAGCGTGCCGGTGAGGGTGGCGTGGCCGCGCTCGAGGATCTTGATGACACGGCCGGCCTGTTCCCCGGGTTTCAGAAAATGCGGAAAGTCGCGCTCCTTGGGCGAGCGCAGCCGCACGACGACCTTGTCGCCCTGCAGAGCCACGCCGGTGTCCTCCGCGGCGATGAAGATAGCGGGCTGGCGCGGCTCGGTGACCTTGACCTCGGGGAAAACCATGGCCGAGCCCTTCTGGCGGAAATTGATCTTGCCGGTGACGAGGTCGGCGACCTGGGGCACGCAGAGGCGGTCGGCCTTGATGACCGCGATCCGGCCGGCGTGGACCAGCTCGCCGACCTGCGCGGTGAACTTGCGGCGGTCCTTGGGATTGAGGCGCCATTCGCGGGCGATGGCGTCGGCGGAGGCCGGCACATAGCCGCGGCGGTTGAGATGGGACAATAGACGGTCGGAATAACTCATAGGGAAAATGACCCGGGGCGGCCGGAGTGGCTCCTGCAAATGTTGGGCCCGGGATTTTCTAGTGGAACCGTGCGTCGGGGTCTGTAGTGTTGCAACATGCGAATTGCCCATGCGGCCAGCGAATTGTTCCCCTATCTCAAGACGGGGGGCCTGGCCGACGCGGTGGCGGCCCTGACCGGCGCCCTGGCGGACAAGGGGCACGAACTGGCCGTTTTCATGCCGGGCTACCGCTCGGTGCTCGACGGCCCCCATGTGGCCGGGGCCAAGCCCAGCCATAAGTTGAAGATCGAGATGGGCGACGCGTTCCTGGCTGGGGACGTCTACACCCTCAATCCCCGGCTGGGGCTGACGCTCCACCTGGTCTGCCGCGAGGAGTTTTTCGACCGCAAGCTGCCCTATTGGACCGGCGAACGCGACTACGATGACAACGACGCGCGCTTCATCTACTACCAGAAGGCGGTGGTCGAACTGCTGCGCCTGACCGATTTCAAAGCCGATATCGTCCATTGCCACGACTGGCAGACCGGCCTGCTGCCGGTTTTCCTGCGCGAGGCGGAGCGCCGGTATGATGTCACGCTGGCGCTCAAGACCGTGTTTACCATCCACAACATCGCCTACCAGGGCGTCTTCCCGCGAAAATCCTATGCGCTGACAAACCTGCCCGAGGAGCTGATGACCATCGACGGCTTGGAGTATTACGACCAGATGTGCATGCTCAAGGGCGGCATCGTCTACGCGGACCGCGTGACCACGGTGAGCCCGCAGTATGCGAAGGAAATCCAGACGCCCGAGTTCGGCAATGGCATGGGCGGTGTTATCGGCACGCGCCTGGAGGACCTGCACGGACTGCTCAACGGCATTGACACCGCGGTGTGGAGCCCCGCGACGGATGAAAGCCTGCCGGCGCGCTACAGCATGGCGGACCTGCGCGGCAAGGCCACCTGCCGGGCCCGGCTTATCAAGGAATTCGGCTGGAGCGCCAAATTCAAGGGGCCGATCTTCGGCATGGTGGCCCGGTTCACGGCCGCGAAGGGACTGGACCTGGTGTTTGGGGCGAAGGAGTTCTTCGAGAAGGAAAACTGCCGGCTGGTGGTGCTCGGCGGCGGCGAGAAGAAATATGAGGAATCGTTCCAGGACTTCGCCGTGGCGTATCCGGGCAAGGTCGGGGCCTGCGTCCGGCATGACGAGGCGATGAGCCATCTGGTGGAGGCGGGCTCGGATTTCTTCCTGATGCCGTCGCTGTTCGAGCCCTGCGGGCTGAACCAGATGTATAGCCAGGCCTATGGCACCGTGCCGCTGGTCAGCCGGGTGGGTGGGTTGGTCGATACCGTGACGGACATTGCCACCAGCCCCGAGACCGGCACCGGCATCATGTTCGAGCCGACCCAGGACGAATTCACTGCCGCGCTGCAGCGCGCGATGATGCTCCACGCCGACAAGGCGCGCTATGCCGCCGTGCAACGCAACGGCATGTTGAAGGATTTTTCGTGGACGAAGGCCGTCGCGGCCTACGAGCTGCTTTATACCGAAGCGCTGTGAAGCTTTTGGGCGTGACTGATTCGGTCGCGATTTCTCCCTCGTGTCGCGGTTTGCCGTAGGTCGGGCTTGATGCCCGACATTCAACCGCCCGGTGTCGGGGATTAACCCCGACCTACAACCAGTAAATACCATCCGTTGGAACTGGACCATGATGCCACCTGATCATAGCAACAATATGTGGGCCATGGAGAAGCACGGGCGATGGCGCTGGCTGCCTGGCGAACTCTGCGTGCCCGGCGGATCTAAAGACTCCTGAAATCGGTTCTTTTCAAACGGGCCTTCAAAAGTATGGTGAGCCGCTTATATGCAAAGAACATTGGTCATTTATAAGCCCGACTGTATGGCACAACGCCATGTGGGCAACGTGCTTAACCGCCTTGAAAGCGCCGGCTTTGTCGTGGTGGGCTGCAAGATGGTCCGCCTGACCCCGGCACTGCTGCGCGAGCACTACGCGCACGTCGCCCATCTGCCGTTTTATTCGGAGATCGAGGCCTTCATGGGCTCCCGACCGGTCATCATCATGGCGCTGCAGGGCGACAACATCGTGCAAAAAGTGCGCGACCTGCTCGGGCCGACCGACTCGCGCAAGGCCGCCAAGGGCACCATCCGCGGCGACTTCGGCACCGAGATGATGAAGAACGTCGTGCACGCCTCTGATAGCGTGGCGAATGCCAAGCTCGAGCTGGCGCGCTTCTTCCAGCCGGAGGAATTGTTCAGCATCTGATGTGGAAAGCTGGAAATCATGAAAGGACCAAGGTTCAGCCAAGCGCCTTGGCCTGCATTCCTGAGTGCCCCATTGTTCTTTTCCCGGCTTTTCAGTTTGCGCACTTGACGCTCGCCGGTCGGGTGCGCTTTTCTGCTCTTCCAATTATTCGCCCTCATCGTCTATCGGTTAGGACAAGGGATTCTCAATCCTTAAAGCGGGGTTCGATTCCCCGTGGGGGCGCCA
>SIBQ01000016.1 GCA_009695095.1 Lacunisphaera sp. | reverse complement strand
GTGGGCGTTTGTGATTTGAGGGGTTCATTCTCTAGTACGAGAGGACCGAGAATGACGCACCTCTGGTGTTCCGGTTGTCACGTCAGTGGCAGCGCCGGGTAGCTATGTGCGGAAGAGATAAGCGCTGAAAGCATCTAAGCGCCAAGCTCCTCCCAAGATAAGATCACAATCCGTCGCAAGACGGTGCAAGGTCCGGGTAGACCACCCGGTTGATAGGGCAGAAGTGCAAGCGTAGTAATACGTTCAGCTAACTGCTACTAATGACCTTGCCGGTTTATGCAGATACCAGTTTCTGGGCGTTTATTTCACCTTCTTACCGCAGGCGGTTTGTCTGAATTTTCTGATATTTTCTCCTCAAGGAGAAAAAAGTTTCCTGGTGACCATATACCGGGGGTTCCACCCGTTCCCATCCCGAACACGGCCGTTAAGCCCCGCGTAGCCAATGGTAGTAGGACGTTAGGTCCCGCGAGAGTAGGTCGTTGCCAGGTTTATGGCCCGGTTGGTCGAAAGACGAACCGGGCCTCTTTTTTGCCTGTACAGATTTGCCCCGCTGCGCTTGAAACTCGGTGTGCGCTACCAACCCCACCGCAACTACGTCTCCAACGACGACATCCAGACTCCGGCGGCACTTGCGCAACAGCTAGTGGCCCACTTCGCACCCGCCGGCCGCATTCTCGAGTTCTGTGCCGGCGACGGTCACATTCTCAACTGCCTGCCGCCCGGCACAACTTGGTGCGAAATCAAACGCGACCGTGATTTCTTCGCCTGACACACGCCCGTCGACTGGATCCTCACCAATCCTCCCTGGAGCCAGATCCGCCGCTTTCTCATCCATGGCTTCGAAGTATCCGCCAATGTCGTTTTCCTCATGACTGTGAACCACGCGTGGACCAAAGCCCGCCTGCGCGAAATGAAGACGCGTGGCTTCGGCCTGCGCGAAATCCTCTTCGTGCCCACACCGCGCTCCTTCCCGCCGACGGGATTTCAGCTCGGCGTCGTCCACTATCAGCGCGCCTATCACGGCCCCATCCAGCTTACTGAGTTGGCCGAATCCCAGCTGAGTTTTTGTCACCGCCGCACTCAGGCGGCCCGCAATTCCGCGCGCTTGATTTCGTTAACGATGGAAAGGTAGCTGGCCATCTCGAGCACCACGTGCGCGCTGACAAGTGCGAGGGCGCCATTGAATGCACCGGTGCTCTTAAGGATGCAACCGATGGCAATGGGTGTGGTGATGCTGGCAATGTTGCCGAAGGCGATGAGCAACCTGATATGGCCGCCCGAAACTGAGCCTGGGCTGGAGTTAGTCTGGGCAACCTGAAAAGACCCTAGACCATGAAAGACCAACGCCACACGACTGGAGACAAGATCCGCATTTCGCTGGCCGCCGATGGCGGCAAGAACATCGTGGAGGTCTGCAGAGAAAAGAACATCTCGTAGCAGACCTCGATAGCCGCGGACCAAACGCTCGTTTCAGTAAACCATGCAAAGAGCCAGCCATCAGCCGACGCTCCCCAAGCCATGGCTGACCGGCGTTTCTCAGCTCGGGTCGTAGTCGAGATAGGGAGCCAGCCACTTTTCTGAAACCTCAAGCCATTGCTCCTTCCGTAGGCTGTAATCCTCCGCTTGGTCCTTCGCGAGCTTGCCCACCGCAAAATACTTGGAGTCGGGGTGATTGAAATACAGGCCGCTGACGCTGCTGGCGGGGAACATGGCGTTCGACTCCGTCAGGGTAATGCCGGTGGCGGCGGTCGCGTTGAGGATATCGAACAGTGTGCGTTTCTCTGTGTGATCAGGGCAGGCGGGATAGCCGGGCGCGGGACGGATGCCGCGGTATTTTTCCCGGATGATGTCCTTCATCTCCAGATTCTCGGTCTGGCCGTAGCCGGAAGCGTTGCGGGCCTTCTGGTGCATCAGCTCGGCCAAGGCCTCGGCAAGCCGATCACCCAGCGCTTTGGCCATGATGGCGGAGTAGTCGTCGTGCTTTTTCACAAACTCCTGGGCAAATTCCTCGACGCCGTGGCCGGTCGTGACCGCGAACCCACCGAGATAATCAATGCGACCGCTATCTTTCGGGGCAATGTAGTCGGCAAGACAGTGATTGAACTGGCCGGCGGGCTTTTCGTTTTGCTGGCGGAGAAAGTGGAAAACCTTACGGACTTTCGAGCGTTTTTCGTCGGCGTAGACCTCAACGCTGTCGCCCACGGCATTGGCGGACCAGAAGCCGATGACGGCCCGGGCGGTGTAGCGTTTCTCGGCGACGATCTGCGCGAGCATCTTCTGGGCATCGGCAAATAGCTTGGTGGCCTCCACGCCGACAACAAAGTCCTTCAGAATGTCGGGGAAGCGGCCGTGGAGTTCCCACGCGGAGAAGAAGGGGGACCAGTCGATGTAGGCAGCGATCTCATTAAGCGTCAGGCTTTCGCTGGAGGGCTGAGACTTCAGACCTGAATCCTGAGGGGCGGAAGACCCGCTTTCGCCGGGCTTCGGCGCGGCAAGGCTGGAATACACTTTCGACCCTAAAAACTCCGGCCGCGGAATATCCACGGCCGCCCAATCGGTGGATTGGCGGCGGGCGCGGGCGGCGGCAAGGGACAGCAACTGCCTCGTACTCTTGCGGTCGGCGAAGTCAGCGCGATGCTTTTCCTGCTTAACGCGGTTCTCCGAGGCGAAGGCGGATTTGCCGGCGGGATTGAGCAACAACGAAACGATGCCGATAACGCGTGAGGCGTCGAGCACATGGACGATTGGCTCGGCGTATTCGGGCGCAACCTTGACGGAAGTGTGCGCGGCGCTGGTGGTGGCGCCGCCAATGAGCAGCGGCACCGTGCAGCCGGTGCGTTTCATCTCCTTGGCGACATGCACCATTTCGTCGAGCGATGGGGTGATGAGACCGGAGAGGCCGATGACGTCGGCGTGTTTCTCCTTCGCGGTGGCGAGGATCTTGTCGCACGGCACCATGACGCCGAGATCGATGACGTCGTAGTTGTTACAGGCGAGGACGACGCCGACGATGTTCTTGCCGATGTCGTGGACGTCGCCTTTTACCGTCGCCAGGACGATGCGGCCCTGGGTGCGTGCGGTGCCGCCGGCGGCGACGTGACGCTTTTTCTCCTCCTCCATGAAGGGTTGAAGATAGGCGACGGCCTTCTTCATGACGCGGGCGCTCTTGACGACCTGCGGAAGGAACATCTTGCCGACGCCGAAAAGGTCGCCGACGACGCGCATGCCGTCCATCAGCGGACCCTCGATGATGTCGAGCGGTTTCGGGTATTTCTGGCGGGCCTCCTCGGTGTCGGCGTCGACGAAGGCGTCGATGCCCTTGACGAGGGAGTGCGCCAGACGCTTTTCGACGGTTTCACTGCGCCACGCGTTGGCGGCAATCTGAGATTCAGAATTTGAGATTTGAGATTCACCGCCATCGCGGGTCCTCAGACCTTCCGCGTGCTTGATAAGCCGCTCAGTGGCATCCTGCCTGCGGTTGAGAAGGACGTCGTCCGCGAGCTCGCGGACGACGGGCTCGATCTCATCATAGACGCCGAGCATGCCAGCGTTAAGGATGGCCATGTCGAGGCCGGCCTTGATGGCGTGGTAGAGGAAGGCGGTGTGCATCGCTTCGCGCACCGGGTTGTTGCCGCGGAAGGAGAACGAGACGTTGGAGACGCCGCCGCTGACCTTGGCGCCGGGGAGTTTTTGCTTGATAATCCGCGTAGCCTCGAAGAAATCGACGGCGTAGTTGTTGTGTTCCTCGATGCCGGTGGCGACGGTGAGGATGTTGGGGTCGAAGATGATGTCCTCGGACGGGAAACCGAGTTTCATTGTGAGCAGCTGGTAGGCGCGAGTGCAGATGCGGACCTTCTCGTCGCGAGTGGCGGCCTGGCCGTTCTCGTCGAAGGCCATGACAACCGCCGCGGCGCCGTAACGCAAAACGAGCGAGGCGCGGCGGAGGAACTCAGCCTCGCCGTCCTTGAGCGAGATGGAATTGACGATGCCCTTGCCCTGAAGGCATTTCAGTCCGGCCTCGAGGACGCTCCACTTGGAGGAGTCGAGCATGATGGGCACGCGGCAGATCTCGGGCTCGGCGGCGATGTAGTTGATGAACCGCTCCATCGTGGCTTCGCCGTCGATGAGCGCCTCGTCGACATTGACGTCGAGGATGTTCGCGCCGGACTCTACCTGCTGGCGCGCGATGGCCAGGCAGGCGGGCCAGTCCCCGGCCTTGAGGGCCTTGGCAAATTTCGGCGAGCCCGTGATGTTCGTGCGCTCGCCGATGACGATGAAGGCGGAGGCGCTGCTACGCATCGCGGAAGCTCCAGGCCCCAATATCCAAGCTCCGTTGAATACTTGAAGGGGAGAGATAAAAGTGAATAGGCGCGGCTAATCGGACTATTGAAAATTGGCGAGTGAATTTTGGAGCTTCCATCGCGTTCACGCTATGGCCAAAGGCTCGAGGCCGCTGAGCTGCAGGCGGCGCTCGGTCGCGGCGGGCGGGACGTGGGGCTTGGACTGCTTGACAGCTTGAGCGATGGCGGTGATGTGCGCGGGCGTGGAGCCGCAGCAGCCGCCGACGATGTTGAGCCAGCCGTTCGCGGCGAAATCGCCGAGGACCCTGGCCATGGTGGCCGGCGTTTCGTCGTAGCCGCCAAAGGTGTTGGGCAGCCCGGCGTTCGGGTAGCAGGAGACGTAGCACTCGGCAAGGCCGGCGAGTTCCTCGACGTAGGGGCGCATCTGGGCGCCACCAAGCGCGCAGTTGATACCGATGCTGAGCGGGTGCGCGTGGCGAATGGAATTGTAGAAGGCACCGACAGTCTGGCCGGAGAGGGTGCGGCCGGAATTGTCGGTGATGGTGACGGAGATCATCACCGGGAGGCGGGCGCCGAGTTCGTCGAAGAGTTGCTCGAGGGCGAAGACGGCGGCCTTGGCGTTGAGGGTGTCGAAGATGGTCTCGACCAAAAGGACGTCCACCCCACCGGTGACGAGCGCATGGGCCTGCTCAAGGTAGGCCGCGACAACCTTGTCCCAGTTAACGGCGCGGAAGTCAGGCCGGTTGACGTCGGGCGACATCGAGAGGGTGCGGTTGAGCGGGCCGAGCGCGCCGGCGACGAAGCAGCGGCGGCCGAGCTTCGCCTCGGCCCGGAAGGCGGTCTGCACGGCGACCCGAGCGGCCGCGATGTTGAGCTCGGTGACGAGGGGCTCGAGCTTGTAATCGGCCTGCGCGATGGCGGTGGAGGAAAAGGTGTTGGTCTCGACCATGTCCGCACCCGCCTCGAAATACTGGAGGTGGATGCCCTCGATGACGTCGGGGCGGGTGAGGGACAGGAGGTCGTTGTTGCCCTTGAGGTCGTGCGGGTGGGACTTAAAGCGATTGCCGCGGAAGTCCGCATCTGACAACTGGTGCTGCTGGATCATCGTGCCCATGGCGCCGTCGAGGAGGACAATGCGCTGCGCAAGGAGATGGCGCAGTTCAGCGGCGGCGTGGGTCTGGCGGTAGGTGAGGGTGCTCATGGCGGATCTTAACGTATCGATACATCAAGATTCGATGATATGAAAAAGCAAGCAAAGGCTTTGACCAAGGGAATTTAGCAGGATATGACGCGGGTGGTGACGGGGGATTGCGCTTGCGTAAGCCGTGGGGTGGAGCGATATGCGCGGTTGCCTGACGTTCTTTCATCAACTCTGAAGTCACAGGGAAGGCCGTGAAATCCGGCCACAGTTGCGCTGCGGTAACGCATCACAGACCCCTATTCCGCCACGAACGCGGGAGCAAAGCCAATTCCCGGCATAGTCGGTGGTGAAGGCGAGGGGCGAGGCGAAATGCGGAGTCCGAACATCTGCCTTCAGAACTCACCGCGCCGGCGCGTAGTGCGCGCGCTGGCGACAAACCTTCATCGCACAGTGAAGGGTGGGAGTGGAAACGTGAATGGAGGAGGGGCTTTATGCCCAGATTCTTCGCGGTCTGCTCTTGCCACCGCATCAGCAGTCCATGAAAAAAAACATTCCGGCGCTCCCATGGCGCCTTGTCGTTGTTCTCGGCGCCTCCCTGATCTCCATCCGGCTTCCTGCCGAGGAATCCACCGTCGAACTGCCGCCCTATGTCCTCTCGGCGACCCGCACCCCCGCGGCGCTGACGACCACGGGCACTTTCGTCGACACGATCAGCGCTGCCGAGCTGGCGCGGATGCAGCTCAACAACCTGCGCTCGGCCCTCAGCGGGATTCCCGGGGCCCCGGCGTTTCAATCCGGTGCGTCGGGCGGCATGACGTCGCTCTTTCTCCGCGGCTCCAACTCGAATCAGACCCTGCTCCTGGTTGATGGCATCCGACTCAACGATCCCAACACTGACTATGCGGCCTCGCTCGGCGGCATGGGGGTGTGCGCCTGCGACAGCCTCGAGGTGGCGCATGGCCCGCAGAGCACGCTTTACGGCAACGAGGCCGTTGGTGGAGTACTCTCGCTCCGTGCCCAGCGCGGCGCCGGCACGGCGATGCAGACGGCCTCGTTCGAGGCCGGTTCCTTCGGCACCGTGCAGGGTGCGGTGCATGCACAAGCCGGGACAGGACCGACGGCCTACAACTTCTCCGCCATCGGCGGCCAGACCGACAACGAGCGACCGAACAATGATTTCACCAGCGCCACCTACGTGCTGCGGCTCGATCACCAAGTCTCCAAGACGACGGCGATCGGCGCGACGCTCCGCGGCTTCCTCGGCCGGTATGCCTCCCCCGGCGACCGTTTCACCAACGATCCCGACAGCGAAGACCGTGAAAGCAACCGGCTAGCCACGGTATTTGTCGATTTTGCCCCGACGGCCAATCTGACAAGCAAGGTCGTACTCGGCGGGCAGGACCGGCGCTATGTGTCGGAGAATCCCGGCCCGTTCGGTCCGCAGGTAACCATCGTAAAAAATCGCCGCGCCGTGTTCGACGGACAGAGCACGCTGCAAGCGGGCGAGCAGCACCGCGTGACAGGCGGTCTGACAGCGGAGTTGAACCACACGCGCAACACCGGCTTCGGCAACATCAACGAGCGGCAACAATTGCTCGCGTTTTTTGCCCAGGACGAGTGGGCGCCGGTCGCGCATATTTACCTGACGGCCGGGCTGCGCAGTGACGAACACGATACGTTTGGCCGCGCGACCACGGGCCGCGCGACGGCGGCGTGGCTGTCGAAAGAATCGCATTGGAAACTCCGTGCGACTTACGGCACAGCGTTCCGCTCGCCGGGTTTCCTGGATCTCTACGGCCAGAACTCGTTCTTTGCCGGTAATCCCCATCTGGAGGCCGAGAGGGCGTGCGGTTGGGACGTGGGGGTGGATTATTTCTTTGCGGACAACCGCGGTGTGCTGAGTGCGACGTGGTTCAACATACACTTCCGTAACCTGATCGTCTTCGATTTCGGCGTGTTTCCCGGCACCACGGCCAACGTGGAGGCGGCCCGCACGAAGGGTGGGGAGGTGTCGGGCAAGTTTGCGCTGCCGGGGGCGGTGGACGTGCGTCTGGCCTACACCTACCTCGAGGCGGATAATCTATCGCAAGGCAACCGCCTGCTCCGCCGGCCGCGGCACAGCGGCTCGCTCGATGTGTGGCGCGACTTCGGCCGCGGTTTCAGCGCGGGCACGGGCCTGGCGTTTGCGGCGGGCCGCCAGGACGTGAATGCGGCGACTTTTGCCACCATTGACGCCGAGGACTATGTAGTGGTGCGGGTTTACGGCGCCTGGCAGACCAGCCCGCGGGTGACCCTCAAGGCACGCGTCGAGAACCTGCTCGACGAAAAATACGAGGAGGTGCACGGCTATCCGCAGCTGGGTGTCGGCGCCTTTGCAGGCGTCGAGTGGAAGTTTTAAGCCGGACTCATGCAGTTAAACCCAACGCCGGTTGGGTGGCTCTAATAATCGAATTGTTCAACTGCATTGCAGACTGCTTTTCTTCATTTTGAGCAATGGCAATGAATGACTTGAGAGCGAATCCGTCCCAAAGCTTGTGCCGCCTTTTGCATGAGTCCGGCTCAGCGCAACTGCCTGACTCCATCTACTCAGCGCAAACGGTTCAAGTTCCCGAGGTGCGCCAGCAATTCGTCGTCGTCCAGACCGGCCGGCCAGCCGTAGGCAGCGGACACGGCGGCATTAAGCTGATCGAGGTCGCTGTCACGGGCCGCCTTGGCGACTGAGTGGCGTTGTTCCTCTTGCGCGGCTGTGAGAGCGTTCAGCATCGTGGACGGCGGCCAGGGGAATGGATATGACGAGAGCGCCAGGGTGGGAGTGCGGCGCGAGTGAAACCGGCGCCACCACAGGGCAAAACCCCGCGACTGCAGGACGCCGTGGGTGAAGTCGTCGTCCCGCGCCAAGGCGACGAGCGTGTCATCGGGAATGATGGTGGACTCGAACCACAGGAAGGTCGGCGGCTCGGCGCCGATTGGCGTGGCGAGATAGCGTTCGCGCCGGGAGAGGGCGGCGCGGAGCCGGGCGTCGGCGTGGGGATTGACCCACCAGCGGTCGCGGGTGGGCCGCGCGGTTCGGTAGAGATGGTGGAACGGATGCTCGTAGAGCGAGGCCTCGCGTTCAGCCATCTCCGCAGGGAAATCGATCAGCCAGTGGATGGTCGGCCGGCGTGGATCAGCCGCGGTTGCTAGCCGGCGCAGGACATCGGTGTTGGATTTGCCGTGCGGATTGAGTGTGCCGAGCATTCGTTCCGCCATTTTCGGTGGAATGGAGGCGGTCAGCGCCACGCGTTCGCCCACAAAGACCAGGCCGGTATTTTCGGACAGGGCGCGGGGGGCGGGATGCGGCATGCCCCACTACGGCTCCGCCGTAGGATCGGTGCAAATGTAATAGGCTAATTACTTGAGCCCGAGGAAACGGGCCAGAGTCGAGACGGCGGGTGCGACCTGGTGTCCGCGACGAATCGAACGGGAGACAATTCGGAGTTTGCGATTATCCCGATCAGCCTTCGGGTCAACGTGGCCGACAATTTCCGTGCCAGCGAGGACGGGCAGCGCGTAGTAACCGCGCTGGCGCTTGGCCGGCGGAGTGTAGACCTCCCAGGTATAGTCGTAATTCCAGAGCGCCGAGGTCACCCGGCGGTCGTAGATGAGGGGGTCGAGGGGAGCGAGGAGGAGAGGTGCTTGAATTTCGATTTCAGATCTCAAATTTTCAACTTCAGACAACAGCGGCAGATCGGAGCGCAGGCAGTAGAGCAGGGGGCAGCCCTCGACGCGCACGGCTTGCACGTGGTCCCCGACCACCGGCAGCTCCGTGCGCTTGAGCGTGACTAGCCGGCGCTGGCGGAGTTTTAGCAGCACGAGCCAGCGGGCGGTCTCGTCCGGGGTCGGCATCGGCGTAGCGAGCATGGCGGCCGGGAGCACGCGTTCGGGCAAATCGTAGACGCGGCGAAAATTCCGTCGGGCGGTGATGAGTACGCGCCCGTGCACCAGCAGAACCTCGAGGAGATTTTTCACCAGCCGGCCGGGTGAACCCCAGCCGGTGACAGAACGGCCCTCGTGCTCGATGTCGTCGGAGGTCAGCGGACCGCGCGAGGCAATCTCGGCGAGAACGTGCCGGGCCAGTTGTTCGTGCTTCGGGCTCAGTTTGCGGCGATAGGCGGCGATAGGCGGCGATAGGCGGCGCGGCGGCGCAGCCGGCGGCCGGCGAGGAGCGGGGCGAGGTGCGGCCAGGCCTCGGCCGGAAAGGCCACGAGGATGCCGGTGTGCGGAATGTAGTGCTCGAAGCCGGGGCGTCCGGGGGAGTGCATGAGCGCGTGCAGGCCGCCCTCGCGGTAGTCCCGGACACGGTTGCGGAGGATGAGGTCGTGCATGCGCCCGGTGACATTGATCGGGTCGATCTGGATGTAGTCGTGGTGGGCGAGGGCGGCGGCGATGCCGGGTGCTGGCGTGTCGAGCAGCAGGGCGCGGCGCATGAACCGGCGGGCGGCGACAGGGGTGACGGAGAGCGGGGGCATGCGCAGTGAAGGCGTGAACGCTAAAATAAGGACAGGCGATGGACACTCGCAAGTCTGGGGTGGGATATCCTCCTTCGCCGGGTCTTCCGCCGGCGCTGAAGTTATGGTGGACAAGACGGAGAGCTGTTTTTCGCAAGGCGAAAAACAGAAAGGCCGCGCATCCAGCGCGGCCAGGAGGAAGGAGATACCGCAGGCTTACTTCTTCGGCGCGGCCGCTTCGATATCCTGGAGGCGCTTGTCGAGGACGTTCATCTCGGCCACCAGGCGTTCTTCCATTTTCTTGCGGTCGGAACTGTTGACGATGCTCAAGCTGACGGCGTCGCGGACAACGTTTGCGGGTAACGAAAGCAGGCGGGTGATAAGGCCCTGGTCCTTGAAGCTGCTCAGGTAGAGGGCAGTGATCTCATGCGAGAGTTTCATCGAGTCCTGCGCGACGGACTGCGAGGCGAGGAGCTGGGTATTGAGCTGCTGGTTGCGGGACATCTCGGAAGTCAGGACGCCGCTGATCTGGTCAGAGATGCGCTGGCCATATTGCGCGATCGACTCGCGGGTGAGATTCTGGTCCTTGGACATCTCGTTGAGGATGGGGGAAATTCTCTCCGCCATGCGGGCCGAGACCTTGTCCACCTGATCGTTCTGGAGCTTCTCGGCTTCCTCGGCGGTCTTCGGAATGTTTGCGCCGTAGGGCATGACTTTCTTAGCGATGGCCTCAGCGAACTGGTTGACCTTCTGCTCGTTAAGCTTGGCCACCTCCTCATCGGTCATGAATACGTCGGCGGCGCGTTTGGAGATGGCGTCCTTGAGGAGCTGGTTCACTGACTCGATGTGCCGGCGGGTCTCCTCGGCTGAGGCTTTCATCTCGGCGTTGGTCTGCTCGCGCAACATGGCGATTTCCGCCTGCTGCTTGGAAGCCAGTTCAGCCACGACCCTCTGGTTGAACCAAAAGGCGGCGCCGATAATGAGGATGGCAGTCAGGATGACTGCAGGGAGTTGGTCTTTAAGCTTTTGCCACATGGGAGTGTCTGGGGTGTGTCTGATTAAATGCGTGCGAGGACAGCCATAGCAGGTGAATGATCAATTGCAATATCTCATGACATGTAAAAATACTCCCCGAGATGAGCCTAAATCACTTCGAGCAAGCTCTTTTTGACTACTGGGAAGACCAGGCGGATGAGCGCCGCCACTGGCAGGCCAAGGTGATCGGACTCACGCAAGGCGCCGCGCAGCCGATCGAGGCGGCGCGGGCACTGGAGCGGGAGTTGTGGGAATATTTTGTCGAGCGCAGCCAGCACGTCGGGCGACTGCGCCAGCTGAGCTCCGGGGGATTGCAGCGGGTGAGTCTGCTGAATCTCTCCGAGCATCTCATCCGCCTCTGGAGGCCGCCGCCAGAATCAAAAAAACCGGCCAAACCGCTACCTGCGTCTCCCCCGCCCGCCCCTCGTTCTCGCTAACCGCTTCAGACCGAAGCTGGTCGCACCTGATCTCAACTGGTACCCGGGGTGGGGGTCGAACCCACAAGACCTTGCGGTCGGAAGATTTTGAGTCTTCTGCGTCTGCCAATTCCGCCATCCGGGCGCACCAAGGCCGCAAAACAAAGCCGCCCTACCGGCAATGTAAACACCGTTTTGTGGTAGGGGCCATTGCCCTCGACGGCCCACGGAAGGCGCTTGAGGGCAAGCGCCCCTACCCAAACCCCGCTTGTCAGTCGGTCCCTCCTCCCTTTCACTTCTTGTCTCGCCGTAGCTCGTCCGAGCGCAGGCGGATCACCCTCACTCCCTGCCCATGCCTGACTTCCGCGTTTATGCCCCCGATGCCGCCGCCGATGCGGTGGAACTGCGGCTCGGCGAGGACGAGAGCTATCACCTCATCACCGTGAACCGCTGCGGTCGCGGCGATCCGGTCACGGCCTTCGACGGCCGCGGCCGCGAATGGCTCACCGAGTGCATCGACCCGAGTAAGAGCACCGTCGTGCTGCGTGTGAAGGAATCCCGCCCGACGAAGCCCCGGTCGCACGAAATCACCCTCGCCCAGTCGCTGCCCAAGGGCACGGTGATGGACGACATTGTCCGCCAGGCCACCGAGATCGGCGCGAGCCACATCGTGCCGCTCTCGAGCGAGCGCACCCAGGTGCACCTCGACGGCGATCGCGCCGACAAGAAAATCGAGAAGTGGCGGACCGCCGCCATCGAGGCGGCCAAGCAGTGCGGCAATCCCTGGCTACCGGAGCTCACGCCGATTCAAACCTTCGCGGCGTTCATTTCCTTGGCCAAGAATTACGAACTGAAGCTCATCGCCAGTCTGCACGGCGGCGCCACGACCCTGAAAAAGGCACTGGCCGGATACCGCGCCAAGCACGGCCAGGCACCACGCAAGGTGCTGTGGCTGGTCGGACCGGAGGGTGATTTCTCATCCACGGAAATGACCGCGGCCATCACGGCCGGCTTCCAGCCCATCACCCTCGGCCCGCTCGTGCTCCGCAGCGACACCGCCGCCGTCTTTGCCCTGAGCATTCTGAGCTACGAACTGCAGAACGCCGCGGGAGCTATTTCACCTTGACCGTTTCGGGCACTTCCCGGAAGGCCGCCTCGTCGATCTCGGCCCCGGCCGGGCCGAGCAGGAAGAACTGGAAGTTGTTCAGCCAGGTTTTCGCGACCCGCTGGATATCCGCGGGCGTCACTGTATCGTAGGATGACACGAGGCTGTTTCTCCAACTGCCGCCGATCAGCTCGTATTGCGCGAGCTGGCCGGCCTGCGCCGCGTTGGTTTGCGAACTGGTGTAGAGCGTGGTGCGCATCGAGCTGCGCAGGGCCTTGAGGTCAGACTCCGGGACCGGCTCCCGCTTGAGTCGGGCGACTTCCGCCAGGCACAGGCGGGCGGCTTCATCGACCTTGGTCGTGCTGAAGAAAACATGCCCGTAAGGGGCGGCCGACAGGTTCACGCTGGCGCCGGGGGCATAGGAGAGGTTGGCTTTTCGCCGCAACTCGAGGAACACGCGATTATTGAGCAGGTTCATCAGCATGCGAAAGGCCGGCATATCCGCGCCATCAAAGGCCGGGGCGGCGCACACCCCCTTCACATAGGTGGGCCGCATCTCCCGCGCGGTGCGCTGAAAGGACGGTGCGGCAAACTTCAAAGGCGGCACGCCACCCTCCGGCGAATCACCCGGCGGCAAACCGGCGAAGGCGGCCTTCACCTTGCGCCGGATATCAGCGGGGTCGACATTGCCCACGACGATGAGCCGCATGCGCGCGGCCTGCATCAGGCCCAGCTGATAAGCCCGCACTTCCTTCTGCCCGAGGGAGGCCAGCGACTGCCCGGTGCCCTGCACCCGGAGCGCATAAGAATGCCCGGTATAAATCTCCGCCTCGAGCAAATGGATCAGTTGGTTGTCCGGGTCATCGTCGTCCGAGCTCCTCTCCGTAATCATACCCCCGCGCACCCGGGCAAGGTCCGCTTCCGCCAGCCCGGGCCGCATGACCACGTCGGCGAGGATTTCAAAGGCCCGGTCAAACGCTTCCCGCGTGCATTGCAGCGACACCACCGAATAATCCTGGTTGCTGGCGGAACCAAGATCCGCCGCCAGCCGCGCCAGTTCGGTGCGCAGGACCTCCCGCGGGAAGTGCTCGCTGCCTTCCAGCGCGGTATCCAACAGGAGTTTCTCGATCCCGGCATTCGCGGCCGTCAGGTTGGCCCGGTCGCCGGCAAAGAATACCCCGGCGCTGACGGTTAGCGCGCTCGGCCGCTGCTTCACGAGGACCTTGAGCCCATTGACCGTGAATTCGGTGACCGGCGCGACGGGCGCGGCCTGGGCCGCCAGCGGGGCCGGACCGGAGCCCAGGCCGAGCAGCGCGGCCAGCAAAGCGACGGGTCTAATCCTCATGGCGCCAAAAGGTCCTCCACGTTGAGGAGTTTGTTTTTCTGCACGTCGGGCACGGCGAGCGCGACGGCGATAAACGGCTGGCCGATCAGGTAACGCCGCAGGTAGCGCCCGATGTCCTCGCGACTCGTGCCCCGGTAGGCCTGCTGTTTTCCCAGGAGGTAGGGCATGCCGGCGGTCGCCCACCAGAAGCTCAGCGTATGCGTGTATTCCGACACATTCTCCTGCTCAAAGAGCTCGTTGGCCGTGAGCCTCGCTTTGGCGTTTTCCAGCTCCTAGTCGGAAAAATATCCCGGCGTCCCGAACTTCTTGAACTCCTCCTTGAACACCCGGACGGCCTCCCGGGCCTTTTCGGGCGGCGCCACCAGGGTGAAACTGACCGTTCCCACATAGCGCTGGGTGTAGAAACCGCTGCTCATCACCGTGACCAGCCCGGAGTCGACCAGAGCTTTTGCAACCGCGAGGCGGGCTGGTTGAGCACATAGGATAGCACGTCCGCGGCGTAGGTCGCGCCGGTATCATTGCCCATCGAGGGACCGCGCCAGGTGAATTGGAGGATAACATTATCCGCGTCCGGCGGCTCGTTGATTTCGGCCACGCTCCGGGTCAGCGGCGGACCCGGGTCCGGCGTCAATGGATCCTCCGTCCCGCGCGACCAGGTGCCAAAATACTCCGTCGCAAGCCGGAAAACCTCCGCCGGATCGCAATCACCCGCGACCACGAGCACCGCATTCGCAGGCGGCACCCGGCGCTTATGCATCGCTTGCATCTGGGCGGGAGTTGCCGCCGAGACGACGTCCGCCAGTCCGCCGGGCAGCTTGAAAGTCGGATTGGCCGGGAAGAGCAGCGCACTGGCGCGGGTGGCCAGCCCGGAGCTGGGGTTGGCGCTCATGCGGTCCAATTCACCGATCACCACTTCTTTCTCATTCGCCACTTCGCCCGGGTCGAAAGTCGGATACAGGGCGGAATCCCGCATATAGTGCACGTCCTCCTTCAATCCCGTGAGGTAGAAGTTCGCGAATTCCTCATGCGTGCTGCCATTGTAGACAATCCCCTTGCTGCCGATATCGCGCATGTATTCTTCATTGTTCACCACGGCCCGGTTGGAGCGAAAGAACATGTGCTCGTAGAGATGCGCCAGGCCGCTGTCCTTCGCGGTCTCGAAGACCGAGCCCATTTTGATCGCCATCTCGACGGTGACCAAGGGCACGCTGTGGTCGGGAAAGACCACGACCTCCAGCCCGTTGGGCAGGGTGCGCGTCACCAGCGGCGTGTCCGAAGCGCTGGCACTCGCCGGGCTGCTTTGCGCGCGCAGCCCACCCGTCATGCCCAGCGCTATTGTCAGCAGCCGGACGGATCGTGTTGGCCGCAAGAAAATCATTTGCGACTCGCCAGATACTTCGCCACGTCGTCGCCGGAAACGCGACCGCCGGGGCCGGTCGCCTCGATGTCGGATATCTTCGCGTGATCGAGCCCGGCTTCCTGCGCCAGCTTGATGGCGCGCGGGGTCCAGACGAGATTTGAGGCCTGAGGTTTGAGGTTCGAGGTTCCCGCAGCCTGACCTGACACCTGAGACCTGACACCTTGCACCTCCAAATGCTTCAGGCTTTGATCAGTGGTCTCCATCCGCAGGAACGGCGCGCCCGAGAGCAGGGTGCCGCCGTTTTTGGCCATGATCGCAATCACGGTGCCATCGCCAGGTGATTCGAAATCGAAAGCAGACTTGTCGCTTTCGAGCGCGGCGAGCTTTTGGCCCTTGGCTACTTTCGCCCCCGGGGCGATGGCGAGGTTGATGACAGTAAGCTCGCTCACCGTGGCGCCCATCGAGGGCACGGGCACATCAATGATGAAGTTGGACATGCCGGAATATGATCACTCCCGCACGGCCCGCCACACCGCGAGGCACGAGGCGATCAGCGCGGGCAGCCCGGCGAGCGGGATCTGGCTGGCGGCATCGGAGATGGCCTTAGCCGGGTCGGGATGCGTCTCGATGAAAAGTCCGTCGGCACCCGCCGCGAGAGCGGCCTTCGCCAGTGCCGGCACGAATTCGCGCTGCCCGCCGCTCTTGCCGCCGGCGGCGCCTGGCAGTTGCACGCTGTGCGTGGCGTCAAAGATCGCTGGATGGCCGAGCGCCTTCATCAGCGCGAAGCTGCGCATGTCCACCACCAGGTTCTGATAGCCGAAGGTCGTGCCGCGCTCGGTCTGCCAGATTTCCTTGGCCTTGACCTGTTTCAATTTGCTGACCACGAATTCCATCTCCTGCGGTGAAAGGAACTGGCCCTTCTTCACGTTGACGACGCGGCCCGTCGCGGCCGCGGCGAGCAGCAGGTCGGTCTGGCGGCAGAGGAACGCGGGGATTTGCAGGACATCGCACACGGCGGCGACCGGCTTCACCTGCTCGCGCTCGTGCACATCGGTCAGCACGGGAAAGCCATAGTCCTTTTTCACCAGGGCCAGTAGCTTCAGGCCTTCCGCCATGCCCGTGCCGCGATCACCCGCGAGTGAGGTGCGGTTGGCCTTGTCGAACGAGCCCTTGAAAACAATCTTCAGCTCCGGGTGGGCCTTGGCCAGCTGGGTGAGCGCATCGGCCACGGTGCGACAAACCTTCTCGTTCTCGAGCGAGCATGGGCCGACGATCAGGAGGAGTCTTTTGGAATCGAAAAGCACGGGAATAGAAAATGTGGAACTCAGGAAATCAGGAACAAAGGCGTTTAACAGGGCAGATCACTTCCAGTTTTCCTGATTTCCACATTTGGATCATTTCTTCTTCTGGTTCCTGATCGCCGCGGCGATGAAGGCTGCGAAGAGCGGGTGCGCCTTGTTGGGCTTGGACTGAAACTCGGGGTGGCATTGCACGCCGAGGAACCACGGATGCTTCTTCAACTCGGTGATCTCGACCAGCCCGCGCTTGGGGTTCCAGCCGCTGACCACCAGGCCGGCCTTCTCCAGCCGCGCGACGTAGTCATTGTTCACCTCGAAACGGTGACGGTGGCGCTCGGAGACGGTCTCCTTGCCGTAGGCCTTGCGCGCCAGCGTGCCGGGCTTCAGCCGGCACTCGTAGGCGCCGAGGCGCATCGTGCCGCCCTTGAGGACGACATGGCGCTGCTCGTCCATCAACGCAATGACCGGGTGCGGCGTCTTCACGTCGAACTCGACCGAGTTGGCGTTTTTCAGCCGGAGGACATTGCGCGCAAACTCGATGACCGCCACCTGCATGCCAAGGCACAGGCCGTAATACGGAACCTTGCACTCCCGGGCGTAACGCGCGGCGGCGATCTTGCCCTCGATCCCGCGGTCGCCAAAGCCGCCGGGCACCAGGATGCCGTCGAGGTGCTGCAGGCGACCGAGCCCCGCCTTGGTCTCCAGCCCCTCGGCGTCAATCCGGGCGGTCCGCACGCGGCAGTGGTTGGCGATGCCGGCGTGGGCCAGCGATTCGTAGACAGACTTGTAGGCGTCCTGCAGCTCGATGTATTTGCCGACCACGCCGATCTTCACCTCGTGCCGGGGCGATTTGATGCGGCGGACGACCTCGGCCCAGATGTTCTTCGGGGTGCCGCGGGCCTTGAGCCCGAGCTGGTGCATCACCAGCAGGTCGAGGCCCTCCTTTTGCAGCATGAGCGGCAGTTCGTAGATGGAGGACTGCACGTCCATCTCCTCGATGACGGCCCGTATGGGCACGTTGCAGAACATGCTCAGCTTCTCCCGCATCTCGGGCGTCAGCGGATGGTCGCAGCGGCAGACCAGGAAGTGCGGCTGGATGCCGATCTCGCGCAGCTTGGCGACGCTCTGCTGCGTGGGCTTGGTCTTCAGCTCGCCGGCCGCCTTCAGGTAGGGAATCAGCGTGACGTGGATGAACACACAGTCGCGCGGGCCGACCTCGAGCGCGAACTGCCGCATGGCCTCGAGGAACGGCAGGCCCTCGATGTCGCCGGTGGTGCCGCCGATCTCGGTGATGAGCACATCCACGCCCCGGCCCCCGCCGTAAATGCGCTTCTTGATTTCGTTGGTGACGTGCGGGATCACCTGCACGGTCTTGCCGAGATAATCGCCGTGCCGCTCCTTCTGGATGACCGCCTCGTAAATCTGGCCTGAGGACAGGCTGTTGTGGCGCGAAAGTTTGCCGGAGGTGAACCGCTCGTAATGCCCGAGGTCGAGGTCGGTCTCCGCGCCGTCGTCGAGCACATAGACCTCGCCGTGCTGGAACGGGCTCATCGTGCCGGGATCGACGTTGAGATACGGGTCGAATTTCTGGATGCGCACCGAGAGTCCGCGCATCTCGAGCAAGGCGCCGAGCGCCCCCGCCGTAAGCCCTTTGCCCAAAGAAGAAACCACCCCGCCAGTGACGAAAATATACTTCATCGCCTATGGGTAAAAACCGCACCTGAACCATACACAAGAAAAAGGTGGTTTTTTGGCCGGTTCCGCGGCGAAATCCCATGGAAAATAGTTTGCCGCTCCCTTGCCCCGGCCCATCCTCCCGGCGTGCAGTCCAAACCCTCCCTGCTGGCCTGGATCACCTGCGACGGCGTCCACATCGACCCGGCCTCGGGCAAGCACACCATACTCGGCGTATTTTCCAATATCAAGGCCCGCTCCTTTCCCGTCGTGCACCCCTACATGGTCTGGTTTCTGACTCTGACCGATGTCCAGCCCGGCGCACACCAGATCAAAATGTCCATGGGCCTCGACCCGACCAATCCCGCCGAGTTGCTCCACCGCGAATTCGAGTCCCAAAGCCCGCTGCACCGCATCAATCTCATCAATGAGCTCCGCAACCTGCGCTTCGAGCAGCCCGGCGACTACTCCATTGTCATCGAGGTGGACGACGATCCCATTCTCGCCACTAGCCTGACCGTGAGCTGACGATCACTATCCATTGTTCATCGTTCATTGATCAATGATCAATTTTCCCATGTCCTCTCCTTCGTTTGAACTCATCGGCGTCGGCAATCCGATCATGGACCTGCTGGCTCATGTGCCCGAGTCATTTCTTGCAACCCATGTGGCCGGTGAAAAAGGCGGGATGGTACTGGTGGACGAGCAAGGCATCGCCCAACTTCTCAGCCGCCTCGACGTGCAGCTCGCCGTGACCCCCGGCGGCTCCGCCGCCAACGCCGTGCTCGCCGCCGCCAAGCTCGGACTGCGCACCACCTTCCTCGGCAAGGTCGGCGGCGACGTCACCGCCCGCGACTACCGGGAGAACTTCGCCGCGGCCGGCGGCGACGGCTCACGCTTCAAGCACACCGCGCTGCCCAACGGCCGCTGCCTGTCCATGATCACGCCCGACGGCCAGCGCACCATGCGCACCCACCTCGGCGCCGCCATGACGCTCAGCCCCGACGAGATCACCGTGCAGGATTTCCGCGGCGCGAAGCACGCGCACATCGAGGGCTACCTGCTCTTCAATCCCGCGCTCGCCGACAAGGTCGCCACCACCGCCCGCGCCGCCGGCTGCACCATCAGCCTCGAACTCTCCTCCTTCGAAGTCGTCAACGTCGCCCGCGACTGGATTCTCGCGCAATTGAAACAAGGCGTGGACATCGTCTTCGCCAACGAGGACGAAGCCGGCGCGCTTTTTCAAAAAGACGCCGCCTACGACGCTTACTCCCGCCAGCTCGCCGGCTACGGCGGCATCGCCTGCGTGAAGATCGGGAAGGACGGCGCGTGGGTCGCCAAAGGCTCCGAGATGCACCGCATCGCGCCCATCAAGGTCGAGCGCCTCATCGACACCACCGGCGCCGGCGACGCCTGGGCCGGCGGCTTCCTCTACGGCCATTTGCGCGGGCTTTCCCTCGCCGCGTCTGGTGCACTCGGCTCGGCCCTCGGCGCCGAATGCGTGCAATACCTCGGCCCGGCGATTCCCGACCACCAGTGGCCGCGCCTCCGCGCCTTGGCGCAATCGCTAATGTAAAAACAATGTATGCTTCATGTTTGTTTTTCGCGGCAGGCCGGAGATAGTCGGATAATTCACTGTGTTGATTTAATCTCGAGCAAACACCTATGAATAAAAGCACTGTTGCACTGGTGCTGGTCGCGTTGGCTACAATCCTATTTGTCAGCATAGTGGTCGCTCAAGCTGGAGCCAATGCCGCGAAGCCTGCCGATGAGGCTGCTGCTGCCACTATGCTATCCGTGTCCCAACTAGCCGAAAAACTGGCAAAGGGGGTCAAAGGTTGAGGCAGTCGAGGCCGCCCGGCTGCTCGAAACTGTGGCTACGAACGAATTGAAGGCCGGACGCGATCCAGCTGTGGCACTCAAATCCGCCATTCCTGTTTTGCAAAATCAGATCATCATCTACGCTAACTATAACGATCCTCTGGCTGAATATTGTTGCGACGTGCTGCAGTTGCTCGGCAACGCGTCGATTCCCATCTACGTCGAATTATTCAAGAATCCAAAGCTTCTATACCAAGGGTTGCATCTGGTGGCCAACAGCTTTGCCAAGGCGCTCAAGAGAGTGAGCAAGCCCAAGGGCGATACCCAACGTGCTCTGTCGGAGGCTGGAGTTTTTCTTGCTGGCATGGCCTCCAGTGATGTCGCCATTTCCGAATTGATGCCATACATCATGGCGCTGGATAAAATTGGCGTTCCCGCGGTGCCCACCATTATCGACCAGTTAAACCAAGCACAAAATCCTGAGATTCGCCGCCGTTTCGTTTTGCGATTGGAAAACATCGGGCCCCCCGCCAAGACCGCTCTCCCCGTCTTGCAAAACCTCAAGGAGACCGAGACCGATGCATCGCTCCTCAAGGCGGTGGAGGAAGCCATCGCGAAAATCAAATCACCCCAATCGCCAAAGCAGGGTTGATCCCGGCCGCACCGGTTTCCCCGGCTTGCAGGAAACATCCGGCGGTTCGAGTGTCTCATTGTAACCCCCCACGATGAAACTCGCCGGATCCAGCCTGCTTTTCTATGCCGTGGCCGGAACACTGGCGGCGCAGTCTGCGGAACCCGTCCCGCCCGCCAAGGCCTCCGCCCGTGTGGTGCAGGGAATCCGTTCCGCCATGCCCAAGTATGCGCCACCGCACGAAACCAAGCCCGCCCCCGCTAAGCCGGCCGACCGCCGGATCCCAACGTGGTCGTGCTGCCCACATTGGTCGTGCAGGAGAAACGACCACCGGGCAACGATTCCGACGTGTGGCTGACCGAGCGCGTCGTCTAGCACAAAGCCATGACCGCCTACAAGGCCTCGATGACGGATCACGAGTGGTTCCTGAACAGTTGGTCTATCACTCTGTTCTCCGCTCTGCCCTCTGCCCGCGCCCGTGCTGCCTACGGGGCGACAAAGTCCGCGCGGACATCGCCCGGATGAACAGCCTCATCAGCAACATCGAGAAGATGAACCCTAAAGAGGCTGCCAAGCTGCGCCAGGCCATGGATCCGGGAAAGCTGCCCAAGGATGATTGACCGGCGTAAAAAAGTATGGGCATTCGGGCAACTTCCGGCCTGACTGCGGTCTTAATAGAAACCATGAAACCAGCTGGCATCATGCTCACTCTGCTCATCGTCGCCGGACCAGCGGCGTTCCGCGCCGACGAACCCGCCGCCAAGCCGGCCCCGGCGGAGCCCGCCAAGCTCTCGTCCGAAGTGACGCAGAAATTGACCGCCGTGCTGCCCAAGTATGCCCCGCCGGTTGAGGCCAAGCCTGCCGCGCCCAATCCCGACGTGCTCGAATTGCCCACGATAACCGTGACGCAGAAAAAGCGCCCGCGCCTCACCCCGGAAGTGATGATGACGGGCAAAGCGTTCAACGAGAAACTGGCCCATGACAGCCTTAGCCTCTTCGACCACAGTTTCTTGAACAAATTCACCCTGCCGGCCTGGTTCGGCGGCGTTTCCGCCGAGCAGCGCGCCCGTGAGGAATACAATCGCCAGAAAAGGGACGAGCTCATCAGCGACGTGAACACGATCGCGAAGGCGGTCGAGGAACTGGATCCCGCCAAGGCCAAGGCGCTGCTCGATGATGCGACCAAACCCTGACCAGCTTCAACGCTTGAGCAGCGCCCGGGCGAACTGCTCCCACTCAGCCTTCAAATCCCCCGACGCCGCGGGCCGTCCGGCGCGAGCATACCAGTAGCCGGCGTTCGATTCGTCGCCCTCCGAGCGGTGCAGGTAGGCGTGCACCCAGGCCCCGTCGGCTCCGTCCGATTCCTGCACCAGCGTGTGCGCCTCGGCCCATCGTCCCTGCCGGTCATGCCACAGCGCCTGCAACGGGCGGTTGAGTCCGTCCGGCGGCGCCGAGTCGGTCGCAGTGGATTGAAGAAAATCCGCAAATGACAATTGCGCGGGCATCGTTCCCTGCTTTGTTAACGACTTCAGCCGCCGCCGCGACGAAATTTCCATGCCCGCCACCGAAGTCTCCATCCTGCGTGATCTCCTCGCCGCCGACTCGGGATACATCTCCGGCACCCGGTTGGCCCGCCAGCTCGGTATCACGCGCGTGGCGATCTGGATGCAACTGCAAAAGCTCGCGAAACAGGGTTTTGTATTCGAGGCCCGGCGCAGCCGCGGCTACCGCCTGGTCAAAACGCCGGCGCAACTGCACGCGGCTTTGGTGCGCGCCTACCTCAGCGGCCGGCCGCGGCCGCCGCAGCTCGTCTGCCTCCACAGCGTGGACAGCACTAACAGCGAGGCAGAGCGCCAGCTCGCCGCCGGGGCCGCCGTGCCGCTGGTCATCCTCGCGCGTTCCCAGACCGTGGGACGAGGCCGCCGAGGCCGCGCCTGGCACAGCCCGCCGGCTGGCAATCTTTACTGCACCTTCGTCTTCCGACCCGAGCTCAAACCCACGCGCCTGCAGGACTTCGCGCTCTGGATAGGGCTGAACGTGTGCGAGCTCGTCACCAATTTCTGCAAAATTGAGCCCGGCCTCAAGTGGCCCAACGATCTCCTCGTCGGAGGCCGCAAAGCGGGCGGCATGCTGACCGAGGCGCGCATCGATGCCGACCAGATCCATGATCTCATCTTCGGCCTCGGCCTCAACCTCAACGGCCGCGTCGCCGACTTGCCCCGCGACCTCCAGCGCAGTGCCACCTCGCTTTCTGACGCCATGGGGATGCCGCTCGACCTAAACCGCTTTGCCGCCGCGCTCATCGGCCGGGTCCTTTCCGCCTACGGCCAGTTCATCGAGGGGGGCTACCGGGACAAGTTTGCCGAGTTGTGGGCCCGCTACGATGTGCTGCGCGGCAGGCCCGTCAGTATCATCCAGGGCAGCCGCACCGTAGCGGGCCTGGCCACCGGCATTGACGACGAGGGCTCGCTGATTGTCCGGCTCAATTCCGGTCGCACGGAACGCTTCCGCGCGGGGGAAGTCACGTTAGGTAAGGAAGCCACCCCGGCCGTCTGATACGCAGGCTTGCTCGCGGGGCCGATTCCTCGTGTAAATGATTCCTGCAACCGCCGGCATGGCTGATATTCCCGACATAACCATTGAGGTCTCCCGTTTGGTGAAGACCTACGGCTCCCTGACTGCGGTCAACGGCCTCAGTTTTACCGTGAAACGCGGCGAGATTGTCGGGCTGCTCGGGCCCAATGGCGCCGGCAAGAGCACCACCATGCGCATCCTAACCGGCTACCTGCCGGCCAACTCCGGCTCCGTGCACATTTGCGGCCACCCGGTCGCCAGCCAGCCCGAACTCACCAAGCGCCACATCGGCTACATGCCGGAAAACAATCCGCTGCCGGAGGACATGCGCGTCTCTGAATACCTCTGGTTCCGCGGCCGGCTGAAGGAGATGCCCCGCGCCCGGCTGCGCTCGCGCATCGACGAGGTGCTCGAGCTCTGCGACCTCAAGCGCAACCGCCACCGCATCCTCGGCCGCCTCTCCAAGGGCAACAAGCAGCGCGTCGGCATCGCCGAGGCCATTCTCGCAGAGCCGGCCGTCATCATCATGGACGAGCCGACCATCGGCCTCGACCCGCACCAGATCATCATCGTGCGCGATCTCATCGCCAGCCTGCGGGGCCGGATGAGCGTCATCATCTCCAGCCACATCCTGCCCGAGATCGAGGCCACCTGCGACCGCGTGCTTATCATCAACAGCGGCCGCATCGTCGCGCAGGGCTCGCCCGCCGAGCTGCGCCACGAGATTTTCGGCCACACCAGCTACCGGCTGGAGCTCGCGGGCGACCCCGCCGTGCTGGCCGCCCATCTCACCGCCCTCGAGCCCACGCTCAAAGTCGCCACCCTCGGCGACTGCGGCCCCGACGGCTTCTGCACCGCCACGCTCATGACCGAGGCGGAGGCCGACCTCGGCGAAAAGCTCCTGCGCACCCTGCCCGCGCATGGCTATCGGATCCGCTCGCTGGGCCGCACCCAGCCATCGCTGGAGGATGTCTTCCTCGCCGCGACCCGCCGCAGCTGGGACGCACGGCTCCCCGACAAAAAGAAAACCCACGGTGACAACCGGGCACCGCTCCCCAAACTCTGACCCGCCATTCCGCAATTTCCGATGCGCCATTACTTCACTATTCTCTCCCAGGAAATCCGGGCCCTGCTCTACAGCGCGAGCACTTACATCGCCGCAGTGTTCTTCCTGCTGGTGATGGGCTTCATCTTCGCCGGTATTCTGGACCTCTACAGCAAGGAAGCGCAGGAAACGCCGCCGGCTGTCCTTTTTTTCCAGTACTTCTGGTTTCCGGTATTCTTCATGGTGCCGATGCTGACAATGAAGTCCTTTGCCGAGGAACGCCGGATGGGTACACTCGAGACGCTCCTCACCGCGCCCGTCAGCACGGCCGAAGTGGTGCTCGGGAAATTCTCCGCCGCCTACCTCTTCTACCTGCTGCTGTGGGGCACGACCCTCGGCTTCCACTACATCCTGCAAGTCTATGCCCGCGATGTGCGCTACCTCGACACCGGGCCGCTCATCGGTGGCTACCTGTTCATCGCGGTCAGTGGGCTGCTTTTCGTGTCCATCGGCATCCTCGCCAGCGCGCTCACCCGCAGCCAAGCGGTCGCCGGCATCCTCTGCTTCACCATGCTGCTCGGCCTGATCGGCGGGCTCAGCTACCTGGGTGACCTCAGCGCGCTGAGCAGCGAGAGGCTGTCCCCGGTCAAGGCCGCGATCGACGCGCTGCGGATCCCCAGCCATGTGGCGGACTTCACCAATGGCGTCATCGATACACGCCAGGTTTTCTTCTATCTCACCGGGTCCACCCTGGCCCTCATCTTCAGTATCCTTGGCGTCGAGGCCAAGATATTGAACAGCTGACATGAACTTCGCCGACAGCTTCCGCGCCGCCCGCTGGATCCGGTTCATCAACCTGCTCCTGCAGGCCGTGCTGTTTCTTGCCCTCTTTGGCGGGCTCAACTACGTCGCCCTCAATCACAACACCCGCTTCGATCTCACCCGGGCCCGCCAGCACTCACTGTCCGCCGAGACGAAGTCTTACCTCGAGCGGCTCGAGCGGGACGTGAGAATCACGGTCACCCTGACCGATGACCGCGACAACGAGGAGGTGGCACAGGCCTTCCGCGATATCAGCGGATTGCTCCGCGAATACGTTTACCTCACTCGCAACGGCCGCAAGGGCAAGATCGAGGTCCGCTTCGTCAACGTCTATCAGGACCACACGACCGCCTCGGCCCTCGGCCTCGAACAACCCAACGTTGTCGTGCTCACCAGCGAGGACCGCCAGCGCGTTATCCCGGTCAGCGACTTCTACATCCTCCGCAAGCGGATCAGCCGGGAAGCGTTCAAGGGCGAGTCCACTCTCACCGCCGCCATCCTCGATGTCTCCAGCCCGGGCAAGAAGACCATCTATTTCCTCAGCGGCCATGGCGAACAGCAGCCCGGTGACGTCGACGGGGTGCGCGGCCTCTCGCGGCTGCGCGACGAACTCCGGCAACGCAACTTTGAGATCGCCGGCCTCGACCTCAGCCTCACCCACAAGATTCCCGATGATGCCGCCCTGCTGGTCATCGCCGGCCAGCTGAAAGCCGTGCAGCCTTTTGAGGAAGAACTGCTGCGAAATTTCCTCCAAACCCGTGCCGGCCGCCTCGTCCTCATGCTCGACCCGGCACGCGCGCCCGGCTTGGAAAACCTTCTCTTCGACTGGGGTGTCATTGTCTATGATAACGTCATCATCGACACAACCAGCAGCAGCCTCTCCGGCACCAACGACCTCATCCTGAAAAACTATCTGCCGCACGAGATCACCCAGAACCTCATCAACAACGACCTCCCCCTGCTGGTCGGCCCGGCGCGCGTGGTCAGCGAGGACATCGGACGCTCCGCCGCCGACGGGCTCAACATTAAAAAGCTCGTCGCCACCAGCGAGACGGCCTGGGGCGAGATCAACTACCGCCAGCGCATCCTGCCCGCTCCCACTCCGGGCCAGGATTTGATCGGCCAGCTCGGGGTCATGGTTATTTCCGAGCGACTGAAGCCCGCCAACAACCTGCCCCTTAGTGTGCGGGGCGGCCGCATCGCGGTCTTCGGCACGGCTGACCTGGTCACCAACAATCGCATCTACACCGCGGGCAACCTCAATGTCATGCTCGCCACCGTGAACTGGGCCGTGGACCGCGACACGCAGCTCAGCATCCCGGCCCGGATCATCCAGCGCTTTCAACTCGCCCTCAGCCAGGAGGAACTTGTCCGGCTACGCCTCGGTCTGTTCCTGGCCGTGCCGGGGGTCGTCGCCCTGCTCGGTTTCGTCGTGTACTGGACCCGGCGGAATTAGCCTCCAGCTTTCAGCGCTCAGCCCATTAAGTCATGCCAACCTCATTCCCGATCAAGTCTGCTATACTGTCTGCTGACAGCTGATCATTTTTCTCCCATGCGCTCCAAAGTCACCGTCGTCCTGCTCTTCCTCAATGTCGTTCTGTTCTGCTACATTTATTACTATGACCTGCCCCGGATCAACGAGCTGAAGACCCTGGAGGCGCGCAAACGCGTGCTCGGCCCCGAGGTTGCTTCCATTGATTCACTCACCCGCACCAGCAGCACTGGCGCGCTGGTGAAACTCGAGCGTCGCGGTGAATCGTGGTGGCTAGCCTCGCCCCACGACTGGCCCGCCGACCGGAACGCCATCGCCGGCATCATCAACGAGCTGCAATTTCTCGAACACGAGACCAGTTTCGCCGTCGCCGACCTCATTGCGAGCAACCAGACGCTGGCTGACTTCGGGCTGGTGGAGCCGGCCATCACCCTCGCCTTCACCTCCGCCGGCAAATCTTATACGCTCAAGATCGGCGACGACACCCGGATCGGCAAGCGCCTCTATGTGCTCTCGCCCGACGGCGCGGTTATCCACGTCGTCGGCCGCAGCCTGGCGGAAACGGTCGGTCTTCCGCTTGACCAGCTCCGCGCCGGCTCGATCTTCACCATTCCGGTGTTTGAGGTTCGCTCGCTCAACGTCCAGACCGCCCCGCCATCCAGTCTCAAGGTCCGCTTGCGTTCCAGTGCCGGCCGGTGGAACTTCGAAACACCCATCCTCGCCCGCGCCAGCAAGAGCGCCGTCGAGGTGACCATTAACGCGCTCAACGCCCTCACCGCGAAAAATTTTCTTGAACCACGCGATACCGACCTAGAGCGCACCGGGCTCAACTCGCCCGTCTTGCGCGTCACCCTCGAGGGCAACGCCCGCCGCGAGACGCTGCTGCTGGGCGGCGCCGCCGCCGCCGGAGAGTATTTCGCCAAGATCGAGGACAAGACGGTCGTCTTCACGGTCGCCGTGGCCACGCCGCTGCTCGACGTGCTCCGGACCGCGCAGGAGACACTCCGCGACCCCCGGGTGCTGGATTTCGGGCCGGATGCCGTCACCACCCTGACCATCGCCGCGCCCGGCCAGCCGGAGCTGACCCTCCAGCGCCTTGAGGAGGACGCCCGCGAGCAAGGCTGGCAGGCCGTCGTCCGCGTCAGCGGCCAGACACCTCTCACCACCGCGGCCGACTCCGCGGTGGTGACTGAGGTGCTGCAAAAAATCTCCCAGCTCGCGGCAAGAAAATTCCTCAGTGACGCCCCCGCTACCGCCGACCTGGAGAATTTGGGCTTCAACCGTCCCGAGCGGGAACTCACGCTCGGCCTCAGCTCGGGTGGCGGCCCCCGCGGCACCGAGCCTTCCACTCTCACGCTCCGGATCGGCATCTCACCCGACAAGCCCGGCGAGGCCTTTGCCCGCGTGACCAACGCGCCATATGTTTACTCGATCCTGCCGGATATTCTCGATGCGACTCCCGTGCTGGCCCGCCATTACCGCCAGCGCGTGCTGCGCGAACTGCCCGAGAGCGCCCGCATCACCGTGCTCAAGCTCACCGAGCTGTCGGGCAACCAGATCCGGTGGAACGCCAACAACGAGGTCGCCCTTACCCCCGAGTCGCTCGCCAGTGCGAAGTTGCCCGACCCGGTCCGCCTGGCCCTGGGTACGTTGCTCGGCCAGATGCGCACGCTGCGCGCAAAGCGCTACACGGCCGACAGTTTCTCGCCCGACCAAGCCGACACCGCGCAGGGACCGCGCCCGTGGAAATACCGGCTCGAGACCAGCATCACCTTCGCGGGGGGCAGCGGCACGGCGCAAAATTCCAGCTCGATTCTGTTCCTGACCGACCGCCTCGATGGTACGACCTTGGTGGCTGGCACCGCGGAGTTTGGCGGCGTGGTGTTTGAAGTGCCCCAGGAGATGCTCGACGCGATCTTTGCCCTGACCTACGCCGAGAAAAACGACCCGGGCCCACCCATCGTCACCCCGACCGCCCCGCCCAAGCCCGCAGAAACCACTCCGCCTGCTGTTACTGGCAAGCCCTGAGGGAAGTCCCCGCGCCGCCGCTCCAGTGCCATGCCCCCTCCTTCACGTCCAGCCTACAGCGTGCTGCGGTATTGCGGCTCCTGCCTCGCCACGCTGGCGTGCTGGGCGGTGTGGCTCGTGCTCGGGGCCTCGCTCGTCACGCTCATCTGGATCGCCGCGGCGAAGGAGCTGCCGGTGCCGGGCTTCGTGCTGCGGCGCACCGAGGCCGAGCTGGCGAAGGCCAATCTCGTCATCAAGTTCGGCCGGGCCCGCCTCGACCCCACGGGAAAAATCCTGCTCGAGGACGTGCAGCTTCGCTCCCGGCAATTCGCGGATCCGCTGCTGACCTGCCGGCTGCTTTACCTCCGGCGCGATATCTGGTCGGTGCTCGGCGGCCGGCCCATCCCCGACGAAATCCGACTCGAGGGCGCCGCGCTGCAATTGCCGGCGATGCTCTCCCCCAGCGGCACCGCCGAGCCTCTGGTACACGACCTGGCCCTGGTGCTGCGACATGAGGACAACCGCTGGCTGGTGGACCAGTTCACCGGTCGCATCGGCCGGCTGGCCGTCACTGCTCAAGGTGATCTCGCGTTGCCGGCGCGCCTGGCGGGGGCCCCGCCGCTGTCGCCCGACCCCCTGGCCGTCCAGTTTTTGCAAATCAGCCGCCGGCTCGCGCTCGAGGTGCACCAGCTCGACGCGTTTGAGGAGCCCACACTGGCCATCCGCCTGGAAAGCACGGCGGGGATGGGCAATCACGCGCACCTACTCCTCACCGCGAAGGCCGCGGCGCAACCTTGGGCCCTGCCGCTTACGCTCGGCCCGCTGGCGGCGACCGCCACGCTGCGGCTCGATAGCCTGGGCGAGCGCCAGGTGCGCCTGCATGCCGCCGCCCAGAGCGCCAATTACCGCGGGGAGTGCACGGTGGAAAACGTGCGCACCATCCTCACCGCGCGGTTTCTGCCGGGGAGTTTTTCTGCGCGCCCCCTGGATGCGCTCGTGGCGGCCGGCACAGTGAAGGCGGAGGGCGAGTCGGCGCTCGGCCCCGTGCTGCGCGCCGACCTGTCCGGGTGGCCCGATGTGCGCACCACCGTGGCGACGCAGATCAGCGGGGAATTCCTCACCGCCGAGGTCGAGGCCAAGCTGAAGACGCAATCGGCGCGCATCTCGGCCGAGGGCCGCGTAGCCGCCGGGCTGATCAATCGCGTGCTAGCCGCGCATACGCCCCGCGCCGCGCCCTATTTTGTCTTCGCCGATCCCGTGGCGTTTCGCGGCACGGCCATGATCTCCCCCGGCTGGCGCTTCGCAAGTGCCACGGGCCGGGTGGATGCTGGCGCGCTCGACTCGCACGGAGTGAAGATCACCTCGGCCCGCGGGCGGATCGACATCAACGGCCCGAGTTTCCTCGCCTCCGATGCGCAGGTCACCATGTCCGAGAACATCGCACGCGGCTCCTACTGGATGGACTTTGCGACCACCGACTATCGCATGCTGCTGAGCGGCCGGCTGCGGCCGCCGGACATCAACGGCTGGTTTCGCGGCGACTGGTGGACGAAGTTCTGGACCGAGCACTTCGCCTTTCCCGCCGCGCGCCCCGACGCCGTCGTAGATCTGTCTGGCCGCTGGAAGGACTCCGCCCGCACGGTGTATTTCGGGCGGACTGAAACCGGGTCCGCCACGGTGTGGGGCGGGGATTTTGCGCAGACGCACGCGCTGGTTTTCCTGCGGCCGCACTTCACCCATGTGATCGAATTCAATGCCACACGCGCCGGCGGCGCGCAGCGGCTCGATGGCTGGATCAAGCGTTGGGGCGACCCGGCCACGAGGGAAACCCTGCGGATGGAGTTCGATCTCGCGGGCAGTGTCGACCCCTGGATCTACGGGAATATGCTCGAGGGCAAGTTGAGCGAGTTGCTCGCGACCATGCAGTTTACGTCGCCACCGCGGGTGCACGCGGCGGGCACCATTGAGGGCAAGGCACCGCGTGAGACACCCAATTATTCCTTCACCGGCCTGGCCGAGGGCGGCTTGCACTATTTTGGTTTTCCGCTGGAAACCTTGCAGGTGGTTGGCAGAGTCACGGGTCAGGACGTCCGGCTGGATGACATCCAGTTCACCACGGCGGGCGGCAAGGGCACGTGCAAGGCTGCCGTCAGCGGGCCGCCGGACTACCGCCGGCTGGGCTTTGACGTTTACCTCACCGGCGCGGACCTCGCCCGCACAATCCGGGCGGTAGAGGAATACCAGCGCAACCGCACAGGGCAGAAGTCCGTGACCGCGGCCGAAGGCAAATTCATACAGCGCGCCTCGGGCGGCCGGCTAGATGTGGCGCTGTCGGCGATCGGCCAGCCGGGCGAGATCGCCAGCTTCACCGGCAGGGGCAATGCGGCGTTGACCGGCACCGAGCTGGCGGAGATCCACTTGTTCGGCCTGCTGTCACAGGTGCTCAGCACGCTGTCGCTGAACTTCTCCTCCCTCAAGCTGGATGAGGCGCACACCAGCTTCAAGCTGGACGCCGGGCGCTTGAACTTCCCCGACCTGAGAATCTCCGGGCGCAGCGCCGTCATCGACGCGCGGGGTAATTACGAGTTCGCGACAAACGCACTGGATTTTACCGCCAAGTTCAAGCCCTTTGAGGAAAAACATACCCTGCTGACCGTCGCCATTGGCATCGTCATCAATCCGATCACCAGCATCCTGGAATTGAAACTCAGCGGCCCCCTCACCAACCCGGACTGGTCCATCGTGGTCGGGCCATCCGGGTCCCATCCGGAAGATCCTGCTTCTGCCCTAAAACCTCCCCCTGCCACCGCCCCGGCGGGTGACCCGGGAAAATCCAATACTCCAAAGGGTTAAGGTCCGCTGCGTTTTGTTTTGGCGGAAACCCATCCCCATTAAACTGGGTGGAACCCCCTAAATCCATTGCCATAGCAAAGTTGCCACCCTAGCTAGTTGAACCGCGCTCCATGCTGCCTTCCCTGAGTCGAAACCGCGAGCGCTGCCTCGAGGCCGGCATGACCGACTACATCTCCAAAGCCGGTGAAGATCGAGGAGATCCAGGCCGCCATCGGGCGCTACTTCGGCCCGAAGAGCACCTGAGCAAATCATCTCACAGGAGCAAACGGAGGGAACCGAGAAATATTCTCTTCCATTGGGGGCTGCCTTGGTTTGTCATCGCGAGGTACGCGACCTGTCGTCCGTAGCCTTGGCGAAGGACGAAGCGCGCCGTGGCCATCCAGCTGGATTGCTTCGTCGTCCCGTGAAACGGGCCTCCTCGCAATGACAAATCGAGATGCCTCTCTTTCTCTGTTCCCTCTGTTACCTCCTGTAAAATCTTCCTATATCAACCTGATTAGTTCCGCCATCTCCTGTTGCCTCGCCGGATCCCCGGCGAGGTTTTTCATTTCTAACGGGTCACGTTCCAGATTGAAATACATCCACGGGCTGCCGTCCGCGTTCAGCACCAGCTTGTGCTTGGCCGAACGGAATCCGCGCCACGCCACCGGACACTGCAGCGGAATCTCTGACGCCTTCGGCATCGAGATGGCCGCGCTGTCGTGCTTGCTGTGCCACTCCCGCCCCTCCGCCCACGCCACCGCCATGTGCGGCAAATCAACCAAGCTCACCGGACTGCTGTCCTTCTTGTTTGTCTCCATGCTCCCTGCTCCCTGCTCCATGCGAATTAGGAGCGGAACGCGAACTGATTCCTCATATGGCCAACCTTTGCGGAATAAACTGTGCGCTCCATGCATGTCTCCATGCACCGACGTGAACACCACGATCATTTCCGTCAAATCCACTTCGGCCATCAATTTGCCGATGGCCCGATCCGTCGCCTCGATGTGCGCGTAGTAACCCGCCAGTTCCTCGCGGGCCTGCTTCTCCACGTCGCCACACACCGGCACATTCGCCCGCAGTTTCAATTCAGCCGGCTTCACCTCGGCCACATGCGGGGCCGGCGCATGATACGGCGGATGCGGCGACTCCAAGCTCACCATGCAAAAGGACGGCTTCCCCTGTGGGAGCGAGCTTGCTCGCGACAACCACTCCGCCGCGCGTTGCACGAGCACTTCCGCCTGGTAGCCCTTGAAGTGCGTCGGCTGTGGCAGCCTCGTCCCATGCAGCCACGGATCATTCAGCAAAAATCCGCTCTCAAACCCCTCCCACAGCTCGAAGCCCCCGCGCCTTTCCGGCGGCACGATCTGCTTCGCGTGTTTTTCCCCGACGAACGGCGCCTTGCGGTCGCGCTCCGCCAGATGCCACTTCCCGAAAAATGCCGTCGCATAGCCGCGGTCCTTCAGCGCATGCGCTAGGGTCCGCGCTTCTGTCGGCAGTGGATCCCAGTAATCGCTCACTCCGTTCTCCGGACACAGCTTGCCGGTCAGCAACGCGGCGCGCGCCTGCGGCCCCATTGGATGGGGCGTGACGGCCTGAGTGTAGTTGATCGCCTCGCTCGCCAGCCCGTCGAGCCACGGCGTCCGCGCATTCACATCGCCCGCATAGCCCGTCGCCGACGCCCGCCATTGGGTGGTAAGTATCCAAAGAATATTGGGCTGCACGGGCATGTCGGCTAAAACACTCAGCAGAATTTTGCCTTCTTGCCAACCATCGGCCGCCGCGCTTGGCTCGGCTGTTAGATTAACAAATAAACGCCCATGGCCCTGGAACTGAGACCCAACTGTGAATGCTGCGACCGCGACCTGCCGCCGGCGTCGAAAGAGGCAGTCATATGCACATACGAGTGCACCTTTTGCCTCGCGTGCGCCACCAAGATGCGCTTCGTCTGCCCCAATTGCGGCGGCGATCTCGTGCGCCGGCCCATCCGCCCCGCCGCCAAGCTGGTGAAGAACCAGCCTTCCACCGTCCGCGTCTACCGCGACACGCCAAGGAACACGATGAGGAAGGTCCACGGATCGGCCAGGCCCAGCGTGTCGAACAGGTCGGACAGAATGTTCACGGCGGCGATATTGGTTGTCCAGCCGCGACATGCAATGGTTCTGGTGCCGGCGCGAAAATGACTTGTTTGCCTGGTCAGTCCAAACTAATAACCCAGCCATGCCGCCGCCCCCGCTACTGCTCATCATCCTGCTGATCATTTTGCTCATTGGCGGTTTTCTCATGTGGCTCAGGTGGCTGAGTGGCCCCACCAATACTGTGGGCATTAACAACGTGCTGGTCAGCGTCACCCCGGGCCAGCTTACCGCCGGCTCCACCCAAAGATTCACCGTCACTGTGACTGCGTTCGGTTACTCGGACACCGTCACGCCCCGCAACGTCAACATCAAGCTGCTCGACCGGGATCCATTCTGGAACGATCTGCTCGACGAATACACCACTGCGACCGCCTCCGCGGCAGGCATCGCCCCGACGCCTGATCCCTCCGGAGTCTCGCCGCTCTACACCTGGACCTTCCCCACGCCTTCCAGTTGTGGTGCGATGCCAAGTGCCGCGTGGCCGGCCCGCTGGACCACAGCGGGGAAAGTGACCCGGAGCTTTTTGCCCGCTTCAGGATAATCCACAGCTGGCCTCATCCGGAGCTTGATTCCGCCCTAGCGCCAATTCGCTGCGTGCCTGCCGGTGAATAGGTCCGGACCACCGGTCATGGCCGTTGATCCGCGCGTTACTGCAGCTTGGACGGCAGGCGCTGCCAGCGGGTGAACACGTCGGAGAGGATGACGCTGGTCCGGGGTTCGGGATTGTCCCCGGTCTTCATGGAGTAGGCGGCGGCGAAATTGCCGAGCACAGCGCAATAGTCGTCGTTTACCATGAGGCCTATGATGTCGCCCGTCTTGCTGAACAGGAGGTCGCCGCGCTTGGGCGCGATCTCGCCGAACAGCCGCGTGACGATCCGGTTGTCGAGCTTCACGTAGCTGGAGTTCGAGGCATCGATGCGGAACGGGGTCTCGCCGTAGCGGCCGTCATCCGCGCGCACGAGCACCGCGTTGGGGAACTTGAACGGCTCCTTGGCGAGCTGGTAGATCTTGGCGCCCATCAGGGCGGCGAGCGACGGGTCGACCGGTGCCAGCACGACCCGGGGGTCGAGCCGGAGGAACTGCAGCTCGATGACCGGCGCGTTGAACGAGCCACGCGTCAGTCGGCCGGTAACCTGCGCGTAATCGGTGGGGCTCTCGCTGAGCGTGAACGGTGTGTCGCTCAGGTGCATCAGGGCGTAGACACGGTTGCCATCGCTGACCAGCACAGTCTGGGCCTCCTTGTCTTTCACCGTCTCGCTAAAGAGGCCGGGCCGGCGGGCGGTCAGTTTCGTTGCCACGCGGTTGGCGAGGAACTCGGAAAAGATCACGTTGGTGTTGATCGGGCGGTTGCCCCGGATCTCCAGGCTGAGCTCGCCGGATTTTTCCGCGAGCTGGCCGACGCCCTGCGTCAGCTGGGTGGTCTGCTCCTGCACCTTGATGCGCTCGAGGCGCTCGACCTCCACCTGCTGCTTGGCCTCGGTGAGGTTCTGCGCGATGAGCGTCTTTTCCTGCTCCGCCACCCGGACGGCGACATTGAGGTTCTCGATGCGCTGGCGGGCCTCAGTGTTCTGCCGCTCCATGCGGGCGAGCTCGGCCTTCTGGCGCTCGGCCTCGGCGCGGCGCTCCTCAAGCTCGCGCTGCAGCCTGGCCAGCTGCTCCTTCGACATCGCGGCTTCCGAGGCGGACGCGGTGTAGCGCTGCTCCAGCTCGCGGGTGCTGGCCTGCGTGGCGGAAAGCGTGCTTTCGAGCTGGCCCTTCTGCTGCTGGAGCGCAGTGAGGTTCTTCTCGCGCTCGGACAGCGAGCCCTGCGTGGAGGACAGCTGTGCGGCGAGCTGCGCGCGCGTGGCTTTTTCGTCCTCGAGGGACACGCGCATGAGCTCAACCATGTCGGCGTTGATGGCCGGTACGTTGGTCGCCGAGCGCGGCGCGGCGGTCTCGAGCTGGGTGTGCGACGGCTCCGCCTTCTCCCAGCGGGTGAGCGCCAGGAGATTGAGCAGCATGAAGTCGCACATAATGAGAAGCAGCGTCTTGTTCATGAGGCGGGCTCCTTAAGCGGTCGCACCCTGCTGGATTTCGAGGATAAGCTGGCGTTTGTAGGGGCGGACATGGCGGATTTTTACCAGTGCGACACAGACAATGCCGAAGAGATTGGAGGAATAGGCGGCGAGCAGGTTGGCGTCGATGAGGTGCAGCACCTGGAGCACGAGCGCGGTGGCCGTACCGGCGATGCCGATGTAGAGGCCGCCGTCGAAGAGGTTCTCCTCGTTCTCCATGAGCCGGAGCTTTGTGGTCGAGGGCAGCGCCGTGCGGGCGACCTCGGAGATTTTCAGGAGGCAGATGAAATACACGCCGACCTGAATGGCGGCAAATATGAGGATGGAGGCGATAGTGGAATATTCCATGGTGGCGGGGGTGGTTGGAGTGGCGGTGTCCGGCGCCGCGAGGGCGCCGATGATCGGGATAGTAAGTTTGACTTTGTAATCGGGAATGGGCGAGGCCTTGAGCAGGAATGGCTCGGAAAAGACAAAGAAGATGAAAGTCAGGATGGCCGCGAGGAGACCGCTGCCCATCTTGGGAAAGGCGCCGCGCAGCGTCGATTCCACCGAGAAGAAGAACCGCCGGTCCAGCGAGCGCAGCAGCAGGAAAATCCCGCCGAGGAAGGCCGCATACTTGGCAAGCAGGGCGAGCTCGGGGTGCCGCAGCGTAAAGCTGGCCCCAAATTCAAACTCCGGCCCGGCGCCGCGAGTCACCGGCACCTGGCGCGAGACGAGCTGATCGACGGCGCCCTGGCCGTAGGACAAGGCCAGTTGGAGCTGCTCCGCGCCCGGCCGGCCGAAAGTGATCAGATAACGCGCCACGGAGTCGGCCGAGTTGGTCATGAGCGCCGCGGTGTAGATGACCGGGTGGTGCTCCGGGGCGATGCGCGCCAGATGGGCAAACTGCCCGACGGTGCCGAGGCTTCCGGTCGTGCGCAGCAGTTCCGAGAGCTGGATCCAGTTGAGCCGTTTGCCGAGGGTCAGGATATCGAGATAATAATCCTCGAGCTCGCCCATCTGCCCGGTCGACACCGCGCTCTCGGCCAGGGCGCGCACCTCGCGCTGGAGCGAGGCGGACAGGTGTTCCGTCTGCCAGAGGTAGGCGGTGAGCAGGATGACGGCATCGAGCGGTTGGCCTCCGGGACGGTTGGCCGGCACGAAGCGCTGCGTCGTGGTCAGCTCGGTGGTCCGGAGCAGCGTCTGCACGCCGGGCAGGCGTGAAGCCGAGAGGTATTTGCGCAGGCTGTCGCGCGCCTGCTGGGTCACCATGAAGACCAGCACCGGTTGCGAGTCGGCCGACGAGGCTGCGTTGCGCCCGACCAGCAGGGGCTCAAGGGCGACATCCCAGCCTCCCCAGGGCATCATCTCGGGGTGTTTCGCGGCGAAGGAGTCGAAGATGACGCCGAGGGCGTTTGCGCCGGAATCACCGGCCTTGCGCGCCGCCTCGAGCGCCAGCGCGGCCGGGCCTGGCTTGTCGAGTTCGAGCAGTTCGCGGCCGAAACCCGCCACCGTGCGCGTTTCCCGGCCGGCTTCGCGCAGCAGCGCCGTGTTGAGGGACTTTACATTGACGGGCAGCAGCCACGCCAGCAACAACAGTCCAATGCCCGGCCCCAGCCAGAGTTGCCAGGGGGCGGGACGTTCGGCGATGTCTTCCGAGATCGTGGACATGGATTGACGCATAACGGTTTAAGTGGGAGAAACAATTTTATTTGCCGCACCCTTGCGCGGACAAATACCATGCACAGCCTATCCTGACCCATGGCCCTGCCCATTGTTCAATACAACCGTCCGATCTTGCGCAAAAAAGGCGCGAAAATCACGGCGTTTGACGCGGCCCTGCGGGAACTCGCGGCGGCGATGGTGCAGACCATGCACACCGTGGAGGGCATCGGGCTCGCTGCCCAGCAGGTCGGCCAGGCCATTCAGCTCTGCGTGATCGACCTGCGGCCCAGCGAGAGCCGGTACGACTGGGTTTACGACGGCACTTCCCCGCCGCTCGAACTGTTCATGCCGCTGGTGCTCGTCAATCCGGAGGTCATTCCCGTCCCCCGGCCCCAAACCGTGCTGGAGGAGGGTTGTCTGTCCTTTCCGCTGATCCGTGGCGACGTGACCCGGCCTGACCTTATCACCATCAAATTCAAGGATGTCACCGGCCATGCCCACGCCCTGCAGTGCAATGGGCTGCTCGCGCGCTGCGTGCAGCACGAGGTTGACCACCTGAACGGCGTGCTCTTCATCGACCGCATGGACCCGGCCGCCCTCACGGAGCTGGAACCGGCCTTGAAGGCCCTGAAGAAACGCACGCGGGAAACGGTTAAGCAGACCTGACATGCCCAAGAAACCCGAACCCCCACCCCGTTCCATCGCCACCCGCACCGGGGACGACGGCTCCACTTCTCTGCTCTACGGCCAGCGCGTGCCCAAGGACCATCCGCAGATCGAGGCGGTAGGCGCCCTAGACGAGTTGAACGCCGCGCTCGGCTTCGCCAAGGCTACCCGGCCCGCGGGTGCCGACCCCGTAGAGTTGGCGCGCATCCAGCAGGAACTGGTCGGGTTGATGGGCGAAGTCGCCTGCGCCGAGGGCAACGCCGCCCGCTACGACGAGTCGAAATTTGCCAAGATCGACGCTGCCGCCCTCGCCCGGCTCGACGCCGCCGTGACCACGATCGAGAGCCGTTCGCCCAAGTTTGAAGGCTGGGCCACGCCGGGAGCCAACCTGCACGCCGCCGCCCTCGACCTTGCCCGCACGGCGGCCCGCCGCGCCGAGCGGCAGCTCATCATCTTGCCCAAGCAAGGCCGCAGCGTGCGGCCGGTGCTTCTGCAATATCTGAACCGGCTCTCCGACCTGCTCTGGCTGATGGGGCGCGAGGCGGAAGCAGGTCAGACAGAATGAACAAAATGAGCAGAATTGACGAACTGGGCACTCCAACGAACTATTCTGTTAATTCTGTCTAAGTACTCCCCCATGCGCACCGCGGTCATCCTCATCGTCCTCGCCACGCTCTACCGGCTGCTGCCGACGCTGGATCTCGGGTTGTCGAATTTCTCGCCGGTCATGGCCATCGCATTCTGCGGCGCCGTCTATTTCCGCAACCGCTGGATGTGGCTGATCCCGTTCGTTGCGCTGGGGCTGTCGGACATCTACATCAATGATTTCTATGCGCGGGCCTACGGCTTCAACTGGCCCTGGAGCGGCTTCGTCGCCCGCACGGCGTGCTTCGGAGTGGCGCTGGGCCTCGGCGCGTGGGTGGCGCGGCGCAAGTCCTGGCTCAGCCTGCTCAACGGCACGCTGCTCGGTGCGGTCGTGTTCTATCTGGTGACGAACACCCAGTCGTGGGCCGCGGACGCCTTCTACGCCAAGACGCTCGCGGGCTGGTGGCAGGCGCTGACCGTCGGCCACCCGGAATATCCGCCCACTGTTTTCTTTTTCCGAAACACCCTGTTCGGCGACCTGATGTTCACCGGTTTCTTCGCCGGCCTCATGGAATGGCTGGCTCAACGCGAGGGCAAACCCAGCCTGCTCGACCCCGAGCCCGGCGAGGAAAAGCCGGACGGGGAAAAAGTGCCGTCCGAAGTCGATAAATGACAGACAAGCCGAAGCGACTGGCGTTCAACCTCAAGAGGATAAGTCCCATGAAAAATATCCTATCCCTGCTTCTGGCGATGCTGACTGCATCCACCGTTTTCGGACAAGCCACGGCGAAAGAGTATTACAATCAGGGCTACAGAAAAGCGTTCAACAACAAAGGCAGTGATATCGACTCAGCCATCGCCGACATGAGCATGGCCATCAAGCTCAAGCCGGATTATGATGATGCCTACAACCAACGCGCCATCCTGAAATCCAACAAGAACGATCCAGCCGGTGCCTTGAGCGACTATTCAAAGGCGATCGAGCTAAGACCTGATTTCGCGACTTACTATTCCAATCGGGCCGGGATTCCCGCCGAATTGAAGGATTTCACCGGGCGCTCGCCGATTGCAGCAAGGCGATTGAGCTTAAGCCCAAGGATCACCACACCTACATGAAGCGGGGCGAGATACGGCTGATGCAAAAGGATCCGGCCGGCGCTCTCACGGACTTCAACCTGACGCTCGAGGTGAAGTCGGACTATTTCGTCGTGCTTAGACGGCGGGCGGAAGCCTACCGGGCCTTGGGTCAAAGCAGCCTCGCCGAAGCTGATGAGAAAAAATATGCGGCGGAAGCGAAGAAGTTTATGGAACGGTTGCTCAAACCTTGATTCCTGGCGCCGGCAACCCGGCGGAAGGAAAAGTCCCGGTCGAGCCGGAAAGTTAATCACCCGCGGCGGTGGCCAGGATGTAGCCCGGCTTCAGCGTGCTTCGGTAGGCGGTGCGGATGCTCTCGATATCACGGAGCAGCGCCGCGCGCAGGCGCAGCACGCGGCGTTTGGCCAGTGGGGCGCGCAGCAGGACCGACGCCGTGCGGGCTGATCCGGTCAGCCGGGCGAATTCTTTCAGGTAATAATGCCCCACGGAGCCCGTGACGGGCAGGGCCAGCGCATACCAGCCGGCGAAGGGCAGGCCCAGCCACCGGTAGGCACAACCGGCATAGAGCGCGAAGAACGCACCATAGATCACCAGGCCCGCGAGCATGCGTGCGTGGGGCGCCTGCGCCTTGCGTTTGTGCGGGTCGATGAAACGGGCGGCCCCGGCCTCGACCAGGCGCGTGGGCAGCCGCCAGTGCAGCCAGCCGACGGCGGCAGGGAGGGAAAGCAGCAGCGCCACCGAACTCCAGCCGAGGATGCGCGCGGCCGCGTGACGGTGGGTCGCGATTTCCTCCACCGCCGCATCCGAAAGATGCAGCCGGCGCAGCAGATGCTCGTAACGCTGCAAACGGGCCTGAAAGGCGGACATCCGCTCCGGCAGCTCGCGGTAGGCGAAATCCACGGCGTCGACGATGGCCTGGGTGAGGATGACCTCCTCGGTGAGCGCGGAAACGGGGCCCTGGATGATGATGTTGCCGTGCCGCAGCCGCTGGAGGTAGAGGCGCTTGACCGCCTCGATGGTGTGCTCGCGCTCGATTTGCGGCAGATGGACGAGCAGGTTCTGCAAGCGGCGTTCAATCTTGGTGGTGAGACCCTGGATGCACTCCTTGCGGCGCGCGGCGTATTGCGGGAGAAAATTGGCGACGGGAATGGGCGGGCCGAAAAAACGAGCACGTCGCTGCGAAACTTCTCCTTGGCCGAGTAGGTCAGGCCCAGCGGCACGATTTGCAGGCCGAGCCGGCCGCCGTGCCGGTGCTCGAGCTCGAGGGCCAGCCGGGCCGCGCCGGATTTCAAGGCCTTGAGCTGCGCGTCGTCGTAGGTGACGCCCTCGGGGAAGATCACCACCGCTTCGCCGCGCTCGAGCACGCGGAAGGCCGCATCGAAACTGTTCGCCACCGAGCGCATCGCCGCCGGGTCGTCCTGCACGCGGTTGAGCGGGATGACGCCGCAGTGGTGCAGCAGCCATGCGACCGGCTTGAGGCGGAACAACTGTGCCGTCGCGAGGAAATGGGCGCGGCGCGGGAGCGAAATGCCAACAATGAACGCATCCGTGATCGAGCCGGGATGGTTGGCGACGAACAGCACGGGGCTGGCCGGCACGCGCTCGGCGTGGAAGATCTCGATGCGACGGAAATACACCCCGAGGAGCAGCCGCACCAGACTCTCCACGGCCAGCACCACGCCTCGGGCCAGAATGGACATGCGGTCGGCAGCCTATTTGCTCTTCATCACCCACACCCCTTCCCACTACCCCTCGGGCGGGTGCGCGAGGAGGTATTCGCAGCGCGAGACGTAGGTCGCGCTGAGCTTGTCGGTGGGATGCCGCGCCAGTGCCTCGTTGAACTGCTTGATGGCGCGCTCGAACTCGCCCTTGCGATAATACCCCAGGCCGTCGCGGAAATGGTTGATCACCTCCGGCAGGTGCGGGAAAGAGTCCTCGGTGTGGAAGTCGAGCACCTCGTAGACCCCGATGGGCTCGGTCTTGCCCTTGACGATGACCCGGTCGATGTCGCGCATGCGGTAGGTGCCCTTGAGCTTCCGGTAGGTGAACTCGGAGCAGAGGATCTGGGCGGAGTATTCCTTGCACGCGCTCTCAAGCCGCGAGGCGAGGTTCACGCCGTCGCCGATGACCGTGTAATCCATGCGCTTCGGCGAGCCGCTGTTGCCGGAGATGACCATGTCGGTGTTGAGGCCGATGCCCATGGCGATGGGCTTCTGGCCTCGGGCCTGACGGCGAAGGTTGAGCGCGCGCAGCTCCGTGATCATCTTGATCGCGGCGCGCATCGCCCGGTCGGGGTCGTCGCCGTGTGCCACCGGGATGCCGAATTCGGCCATCATCGCGTCGCCGATGAACTTGTCGAGCATGCCGCCCTCGTCGGTGATGCACTGCACCATAAGCGTGAAATACTCGTTGAGCAGCGCCACGGTGCCCTGCGCCCCGAGTTCCTCGGTCAGCGTGGTGAAGGCACGGATGTCGGAGAACAGCATGGTGGCCTCGACGCTCTGGCCGCCGCGCACCTCGCCGCCGGCGGCGAGCAGCTGGTCGGCCAGGCCGGGGTCCATGTAGCGCGCCATGGTGGACTTCATGCGCTTTTCGCTGCTGATGTTCTCGATCATCAGGAGCGAGCCGAGGCGCTTGCCCTTGAGGCTGATGAGCGGCTGCATTGCGAGGTTGACGCTGAGCTTCTCGCCGCGCGCCTCCATCTCGGCGTCCATGAGCACGTCGCCCTTGGCGCCGGCGACCTCAAGCGCGGCCAGGCGCGGCACGAGCCAGGCGTTGGCGCCGGTGAAGAACTCGGCGGTGGTCTTGCCGAGCACGTCGGTCTCGCGGGACTTGAGGATTCGGTAGCCGGCAGCGTTGCAGGTGTGGATGCGGCCGTCGTCGGTGAGGGTGATGACGCCGTTGGACATGCTCTCCAGCATCGACTGGTTGTAGTTCTTCATGTTCTGCACGTCGTCGAAGAGCTTGGCGTTCTCGAGGGCGATGGAGACCTGGGCGGTGAAGGCCTTGAGGCGCGCCTCGTCCTCGGCGGTGAACGGGCCGCCGCGCTTGTTGAGCGCCTGGGTGACGCCGATGCACTTGCCGTGCTTGTTGACGACCGGCACGCAGAGTGACGTAAGCGCTTGAAACGGAGCCAGGGTTGGTGTTAGTCTGGGTCCTTTCTTCTGGCCCAGACTAACCCGCTTGGCGGCCTTAAAATTCGGGGTCAGGTCAGTTTGGGCCGATGGTTATTTTCGCACCCGTTCCATAATCCCTTAAGTGACCGCATGTGTTCTTCCATGGTGCCATTATTCACGCCACGATTCATCATCAGGGTAATGGCCGCTAAAATTGGGGGCACCTTTGAGTTGCTCGCGGGCTCAGTCCAGCGACCCCGTCATGTATTTCATAAAAACATGGCTTCATGGTTGCGGAGCATTACTGTCCGCTCAGCAAGAAAAGCATGACATGAAATTTATCGGCGCACTATTGCACCCGAGAGTGAAATGAACGTGACCATGAAAAATCAATCCACCCCACTGGCCGAGGCCAAGCCCCGCATTCGCGTAGTCGACGCTGATGTCCACCACAACATCCGCGACAAGTCCGACCTGTATCCGTATCTGGCTAGCATCGAGCGCAAGCGACTGGAGGAGCACGGCATACCGCGCAACACCAGTCTCTACCAAGCGAACGGCGGCTGGAAAGGTGCCCGCGCTGATACATTCGACGCTGGCGAGGAGGTAGATCCGCGCTCCAACTTCGACATGTTTCAAAAAAAACTGCTCGATGCGTGCAGCGTCGATGTGGCGATCCTGCAGGTGGAGTCCACTCCCTCCCTCGTTGCCTTGGCGGATATTGACTACAGCGCCGCCCTAATTCGGGCAATTAACGACTGGTCGCTTGAGCACTGGGTGGCACGTGATGCGCGTTACCGGCTATCCCTCACGATCCCGATGCAGGATCCGGCCATGGCAGTGAAGGAGATCGAGCGCCTCGGCGGGCATCCGGCCGTGATCGCGGCCTACGTCGTCTGCGGTTCGCCGCGGCTGTATGGCAAGCGGGAGTTTGATCCGATTTACGCAGCCTGCATTGACCACGGACTGGCCCTGTCCCTGCACTTCAGCAACGAGGGTTTCGGCATGAACCCGCCGCCGACGGCGGCGGGCTTTCCCTCCTATTACGGCGAGACCTACCTGATCCGTCCTCAATTTTATCAAGCACACCTTTCCAGCTTCTTATTTGAAGGGACATTTGAGAAATTCCCTAAACTGAAGGTGGTCTGTTGCGAGTCGGGCTTTGGCTGGGTGCCCGCCTTCCGCTGGCGAGCGGACATGGCTTGGAAGGAACTCCGCTGGCAGACGCCATGGATCAAACGTCTTCCAAGCGAATACCTTGAAGAGCACGTCCGCTTCACCACCCAGCCTTTCGAGGAGAGCGAGCCACCCGGGGCAGTAGACGAGATTGTGGGCTGGATGAACGGGGCCAAGACCCTGCTGTATTCGAGCGACTTCCCTCACTGGGATTTTGATCCTCCCGAAAGCATTCCCTCCCGTTTTGGACTCCATGTCCGTCGCCAGATCCTCGCGGAGAACGCCCTTAGCACATACCCCAAACTTGCCGGTCTTGCCGGGGCTTGAACGGGATAACGCGATGCCTACAGCCCATCCCTTGTGCAAGGTCAGCGAAATGCCGCCGGGCTCCCGCAAATTGGTCACGATCGGCGGGCGCGACATCGGGGTTTTCCGACTGGAGGATGGACGTTTTTTTGGGCTGCGCAATCGCTGCCCGCACCGTGGTGCGCCGCTCTGCGCCGGCCGGTTAATGGGCCTGGTCACGGCCGAAAGGCCTTACCAGCTTGTGCGCCAGCGTGAAGGGGAGATTCTTCGCTGCCCCTGGCATGGATGGGAGTTCGACCTAACGACCGGCCGGTCGGTCTTTATGCCCGAGGGAGTGCGGGTGAAAAGTTATCCGGTGAGAGTGCAAGATGCGCCCGAGCCCGCGGTGGATAAATTTGATGTGACCGAAAGCGAAGGAATAGTCGTTCTCTGGATAGAGTAAACCGCTTGATCTGGATGGTCAGCTGCTGGCAAAAACGGGCATAAAAAGAGGCCGAGGTGACGGCAGGCGCTGTTTGTGCCGGGCGCCTTCCGGGTTTTCGGCTACGGGACCATGCCGGGTAAGGCGATCTTCATGATCATGATGGGTGGCCTGAATATCTTCATTGGCCCCATTGCCGGTGCTTCGCTCTTGCGGCTGTTTAATGATGTGATCACACGTAACATCGAGGACCAAGGACTGGCACTGGGCATCGTCGTGCTGCTGTTTGCGCTGAGATTCAAGCGCGGCATCACCGACATTGCCGCACAGCATTACCCCACAATAAAAACAAGGGAGACACCCGATGAGCCATAAAAATATTACTGTGATTACCGGTGGCGCCAGCGGCATAGGCGCTGCCTGCGTGCGCCATCATGTCAAGCGCGGCGACCATGTCGTCGTGCTTGATTTGCCGGGCACCTGGTCAGACGCAAAGACCAAAAAAACCGGTGTCGCGGCATTTTATATCTGCGATGTGCTCAAGGACCAAACCGTGCATGACAGCGCTGCGCTGATAGAAAAAAACCATGGACCGGTCACGGGACTCATCAACTGCGCCGGCATCCTGCAGCGCAGGCTGCCGCCTGAGCAACTGACCATGACTGAATGGGACAGAATAACAGCCGTCGACCAGCGCGGCACGTATCTGGCCTGTGCGGTATATGGTTCGCGCATGGCAGAACTGGGACACGGCGCGATCGTCAACATTGCCTCCATCACCGGCTGGCGTTCGATTCCCTTGCATGCCTATGCACCTGCGAAAGCTGCGGTGATCTCGATGACCATGTGCCTGGCCGCTGAATGGGGACGTTCAGGCGTGCGCGTTAATGCAGTCGCACCCGGCTATACGCTGACGGAGGCACTCCAGGCCATGATTGATCGCGGCGACCGTAATCCCGCCGATTTGTCCGGGCAGTCTGCGATGGGAAGATTGGTCATGCCCGACGAAGTCGCCGACAGTGTGGGCTTTTTACTCTCGCCTGCCGCCGCCGCGATCACTGGCGTGACCCTGCCGGTGGATGCAGGCTGGCTGTGCGGCACCACCTGGGGCACGTATGGTGGCGTGCCACCGGCCCGTCCCTTGAAGCCTTAAGGCGAACGCCGAGGCTGAAGTAGAATACCTCCGCAAGTCCTTCGGCGGCATGGTTGCAACCCCGGGGTGGTGATTCATTTTCCGGCCGGCTCACTCATGGCGTGATCGGTCCCTATGGACAAACTCCGGCCTGCGCCGGTATGGGCTTTGTGCCGGAGGACCGGCAGATCTTCACTGACCTGTCCATCGAACAAAATTTGCTGATCGCCACCAAGCGCGTCGCGGATGGCGAGAACGACGGGATAATCGAACGTGTCTACGACATGCTGCCGCTGCTAAAACCCCTGCATGACAGGCTGGCCGGGCAGCTTGGCGGCGAGCAGCAAATGCTGACCTCAGGTCGCTCGCTGATGGGCAATCCCAGCCTCTTGTTGCCCGATGATCCCAGCGAAGGCTGGGGTACGGCGTCATTCGCTCTACGACCGACTTAAACTAAAACCCTCATACCCCTTGCTTACAACGTCAGCGCAGATCTGCCGATACTTCGCAAACCCACCCGCATAAGGCATAAACACCCGCGGCTTTCCGGGTATGTTCGCACCCAGAAACCAGGAATGCGTAGCGCGAGGCAGCAACGTAGCACTCGCCGCAGCATTCACTTCATGCACCCAATAATCTGCCGCCGACTCAGTCGCTTCGATCCGCGCAATGCCCTGCTCGCGCATATGCCTGATGCACTCAGTTATCCAGTCCACATGATGCTCAATGGCCGGCGGCATATTGCACAGCACTGAAGGACTGCCCGGCCCTGTGATAGTGAAAAAATTCGGGAAACCCGGCACCTGAAGGCCAAGATAATTGCGCGGGCCAGCGGACCAGGCATCACTCAATTTCATGCCATTCCGACCTTCGATATCGATCTTCAATAATGACCCCGTCATCGCATCGAAGCCAGTGGCAAAGACGATGATTTCCAACTCAAACTCTTGCGCGGCAGTCTGTATACCTTTTGCGGTAATGCGCTCGATCGGTGTTTCACGCAGATTGACCAGCGAGACATTGTCGCGGTTGTATGTCTCGAAATACTGCGAATCGACAGGCGGACGTTTTGCTGCAAACGGATGATCAATGTCGGCAAGTAGCGCAGCCGTCTTCGGATCCTTCACGATGTCATGGATTTTTCCACGGATGAAATCTGCCGCGGTCTTGTTGGCTTTTTCATCAATCAGCAAATCGCGGAAAGCCGTACGAAACTCCAAGCCGCCTTTTTTCCAGCCCGCTTCGAAGATCGCCTTGCGCTCTTCGTCGCTGCAATCAAATGCCGATCTATCCGTAATGTAAAACGGATGGGCATTGGTGTTGGACGTCATCACCTTGCGAATGTCGTCGGAATGCTCTTTCGCATAGCGCCTGAACTCTTCAGTCAGCGACGCATTGCGCGCCGGTAGGCTGTAGTTCGCGGTGCGCTGGAATACGGTCAGATGCCCGGCATCCGCAGCAATGACGGGTATGGCCTGTATGCCAGTAGATCCCGTGCCGACTACGCCAACGCGTTTGCCACTGAAGTTCACGCCCTCATGCGGCCACTGCCCGGTGTGATACCAGTCGCCGGCAAAATCACTCAAGCCTGGAATCCCCGGCACATTCGCTGACGACAGGCAACCCACTGCAGTGACGAGATACGTCGCGGTGAAATGCTCGCCAGCTTCTGAAATGACATGCCAGCGATTGCTGGCCTGGTCATGACGGCCGCTGCGTACGCGGGTGTTGAGCTGTATGTCGCGTCGCAGGTCAAAGCGGTCGGCGACATGGTTCAGGTAGCGCAGGATTTCGGGTTGTTGCGGAAAGCGCTCCGACCAGTTCCAATCCTGTATGAGTGCTTTTGAAAAATAATAGGCATAGGAATGACTTTCCGAGTCGCAGCGCGCGCCCGGATATCGGTTCCAGTACCAGGTGCCGCCCACGCCATTGGCTGCCTCCAATACTTTGGCCGACAGGCCGAGCTTGTCGCGAAAGCTCAGCAACTGGTACATGCCGGAAAAGCCTGAGCCTATGATCAATGCATCGACATGCTGGGTGGGTTCCGCAGTGGAAGTTGAAGTGCTCATCTTTTGCTTGGAATGGATTATTCCGGATAGGAAACTGGATTTCGGGGGTCATCTAGGCAGGCCAGTCGCCGGGCGGCTCTGCGCGCCCTGGGCAAAAGGTCGCGGCGATGGATTGCCAACTTCATGCATCTCCGTCCCATCAGCCAACCTCCCGGACTAACACTCACCCCGGCCCGAAATCCGTGTCCACGTCTGCGCGAGATTGGTTTTGCCCTCTGCGGAGATGGGGGAGACCCACGCCATGGGCCGCGGGTTGATGGCGTTGATCAGCCACGGATAAGAATCGCGCGGGGAGGGTTTATTGAAATCGACGATCATGATCTCGACAGCATGAACAGAATAACGAAGCCAGAGCCAGAGTGCATTCTGGGCAATATCTTCCCGCTGTCTACCCTCATCCCAGCCACGAAAGCGGGTAGTCGGGGTCGTCGAGCGACAGCGCCTCGGCGGTGAGCGAGAGCGGATACTGGGTATCGAACATCACGGCGAGTTCCTCGGTCCGTTCGAGCGCGAAGCTCTTGAGCGTGGTGCCCGGATGCGGACCGTGCGGAATGCCCTGCGGATGAAGCGTGAAGGAGCCGGGCTCGACGCCTTTGCGCGAGCCAAAGTTGCCGCGCACATAGAAGAGCACCTCGTCGGCTTCGGTGTTGTCGTGCGCCCACGGCACCTTGATGGCTGCGGGATGATGGTCGAGATAGCGCGGAGCAAAGGTGTTGACCGGCCTCAATTTTTCGAGCCACCCGGAGGGTTAGTCTGGGCGCCTGTTATGGGTTGATGTGTTGGGTTGGGTTTGCGTTGTCCCGACTCCGGTCGGCCTCCGGCCTCCCTCCGTCGGGACAGCAGGAAGTTGAGCGGCGTAGTTCACCGGGCTGCGGTA
>SIBQ01000041.1 GCA_009695095.1 Lacunisphaera sp. | reverse complement strand
AAACTCCGAGCCGTTGTCGGAGCGGATAAACTCCGGAGCACCGTGCTGCGCGATGGCCTGTTTGACCAAGGCGATCACGTCAGTCGACTTTAGCGCCCGGTCGGCCCGGAGCACATGGCATTCGCGGGTATGCTCATCAAGGACGGTCACGATGCGGCTGAAGCATGGCGTTTGGTTTTTTATGATGCGCCCCGGCAATGGGCACTTAACCTCCCGTCATGAGGCTATCCCCTTGCAGCGCTGCGATCCTGCTGGCCGCCGCCCGCCTGGCCGCTGCCGAACCAACGTGGCATCTGTCGCTCCAACTCTACAGCCTGCACGAGCACACCTCTGCGGTCGACCTGACCAACAACACGCCCGGCCTCGGGATCATGCGCGTGACGGAAGACCACTGGCTGGCCGGGGCCGGCATTTTTCGCAACAGCCTCGCCCGCACCGCCGGCTACGTTTATCTCGGCAAGCAATGGCCGTTGGGCAAGGTCCGGGCGGGGGTATCGGCCGGCCTCACCCATCGTTACAACTACAACAACGGCGGCCTTGTGCCGCTGGGCGGCGCGCTGGTCACGATCCCACTGGCCGACCGCTGGGCCCTCGACCTGATCGGTATCCCGCGCATCGGTAATTACACCTACACCACGCTGCACTTTGCCGTCCGCTGGCAGTTTCGCTGAGGCTGCCTTGAGGTAGAGCGCGTTACCCCCCCCCAAAAAAAACGCGCTGGCTTACAAGCAGTTTGATTAAAGCACGCTGGGGTCAACGCGCTCCACCAGTTCGTTTTGCCTGCAGAAGCCTGCTTGCCCTGAAATTTTTCCCGCCCCGGATCGCCGTAACTGTCCAAAAATCAGCCGGTTGCCGGCTCATAGTTGTCCAGTGCTGCAACCCGCTGAAAATTTATCTGGCCTATGTCGCGAAAGTTTACACGCTTCGCCTCGCATCAGGAAAGGACCGGCTGGCAACAGTCGGTTCTGCCAACCGGGTCTAGGAGTGATCACGGTGGTTTCGGGTGACGCAAGTCACCCGGATGTGAGAGGGGTCAAACCCTCTAACAAAAAACTCCTCCAAAAAAGCGAAAAAGCCGCCTGATGTCCTCAGGCGGCTTTTCGTTTTCAGGAAAACCCTGATGCGCGAACGATTAATCTAACCATCAACCGCTCACGCATCATGTCCACCAACCTCATCACCATCGCTTCCCTTCGCATCAGCGAAGCGAATCAAAACCACCATCTCTGGAACAACAACGGGACCTGGTTTTTGCACTACACGGTCTATCCGACCCCGTTCACCAAGGAGCGCATCCGCCGCTCCCTCGGCACCAAGGACGTCAAGACGGCCCGCGAACACCGGGATAGTTTCTTCAACCAGCTGGCGAAGAAGTCCTCCGCCCCGGTCGTGCCCGACCGGATCGCCGTCGCCTGAACCTGCAGCCAGAATAACCACGGCGGGCACGCCTTGCCGCGTGCCTCTCTTTTTTTGACCCATAACCAGTCATTGCGAGGAATGACCGCCACGCGGTCACGACGAAGCAATCCATCTGGATCCCCACGGCCCGTCGCTACGGGCCTCGTGATTACATCCCCTCACGGAATCCGCAGCTGCATGCCGACGCGGAGCGCGTTGGAGCCCTGCAACATGTCGCGGTTCGCCTGAAAGATCTCCTGCCAACGATTGGGCATGCCGTAGTAACGCATGCTGATGCGCGAAAGCGAGTCTCCCTCCGTCACCATGTGGTAACGCGGCTCGGCCGGGGCGGTCACCGGCCGGGTCGGAACCGCGCCCGGCGGATCAAGTAGGATTATCAGACAAGCGAATCATGGGGTCAGGCTGTCATTTTGCCAGTCCTGTCCGAGTGCCGCGCCGGCGTCGCCGCCTCCTCCCAACCCATCCCCTTCCGGCGGTGACCTCTCGGATCGAGATTCCTGTCAGCTCAGCTGGGAGACGCCGGACTGACGACGCAGGGCAGTAGCGCGGCATCCTGCATCCCGTGGATGATTTTTTTATCCGGCGGGCAAAAGGTCGCCAGCGCGCCCGACAGCCGAGTCCGCCCGCCGACCACAAAATAGTAGGGACACAGCCGCAAGCGCCCAGCCTCCGCTGAAGCTTCCACCTTTGCCGGCTTGTAGAGCGGGTGCGACACGCGCTTGGGCTTCCGGTATTCCTGCAGGACATGCAGGTTGGCCGGTGCCATGCGGAGGGCGTGCTCGATGCCTTCCTGCCATTCCTCCCGGGAGCAATCGCTGCCGAGGATCACGCCGCGCGCGCCCCACGCGGTCTCGTGGAACCCGCTGATCTTTATGATGAGATCGCGCTCCTTCTGCGACGCGCCGATGAGGTCGCGCCAGTCGTTGGGCATCCGCCCGCCGACTCGCGGCCCGTCGAGCACCGCCCCCGGGGGCAGCGCCACCGGATCCATCACCCACGACATCGGGATCAGCCGTCGCAGCAGCAGCAGGCTGCGGGCACTAATCGATTCGGCCCAGAACTCCGGCAGCAGGTGGTGGTGGAACAATGCCAACGTCAGCTTCTCCTCCTGGAAATGCCGCATGGGCGACGCGATCGCGACCGCGCCGCTCGCCCACGCCTCTATGATCTCGGAGGCGATCCGCACATTCGCCCAGTCAAATAGCTCGAAGAAACGGTAGACAACGTCGATCTTCTCCGGCGTACCCTCGACGTCGAAGAACAACTCGCCGCCGAGCGGGAAAACATCCTCTGGCCGCATACAGAACACCCGCCGGCCCAGCCGCTGCTGCTGTTCCGCCAGCCAGAGCATCTCCGGCCGGTAGGTGGCTGCCTCGTCGCTCACCAGGATGGCGATCAGCGGATTGCGTGAGGCCGGCCGCAGGGCCGCGAGCGCTTGGTAGAAATTCTCGACCATCGCCCCGCCCGATCCCAGCACCGCCAGATCGGTGTCGCCGCCATAGAGTTTGTTCAGGAATGCCGTCAGCCCGATGCCGCCGGGCACTGAGTCCAGCTCGGTCAGCGCAAAACCGTCGTCCGTCAGCAGCAAGTCCGGCCGCAGCACGGTGGGAAACGCTCCGCGGTTCCTGGCGTCGCGGGCGTGGGCGATGAGGTCCGCCGGCTTGCCGCGATCGAGGTAATCGGCCGCCCAAGGCGCGAGCAGCGGCTTGTTGCGCAGGAGATTTTTTCCGGCCACGGAGCGGAGATAAAGCGTCTCGAGCGCTTGGTGGAACTCCAGGCAGGCCACGCCGATCAGCTCCAACTCGGCCAGCTGCTCCGGGGTCAGCGGCCACGCCTGCGGCGAAAGCTGCCACGTCTTGTCCTCAAACAGCGACTGGGCGCTGAAAGCGGAGCGAAGGGTCTCGTGGGCGAGGTCGGGCATGGGATCAGGCGACGGAGGACGGAGCACGGAGGACAGAAGCCGAAAGACCGCGAAACACAATCTGTCCTCTGCTCTCTGTCATCTGTCCTCCGTGATTAGTCATCCATCTGGATGTCCTTGTTGCGGTGGCGGGGGCAGCCGGCGCGGAGCCAGCCGTTAATGAAGCGGTCGAGGTCGCCGTCGAGCACACCCTGCGTGTCGCTGGTGCTCACCCCCGTGCGGAGATCCTTCACCATCTGGTAGGGCTGGAGCACGTAGCTGCGGATCTGGCTGCCAAAGCCGATCTCGCCCTTCTCCCCGTAGAATTTTTCCATCTCGCTACGCTTGTCATCCAGTTTTTTCTCGTAGAGGCGGGCCTTCAGGACGTTCAGCGCCGCGGCCTTGTTCTTGATTTGCGAGCGCTCGTTCTGGCACACCACCACGATCCCGGTCGGGACGTGCGTCAGGCGCACCGCCGAGTCCGTGGTGTTAACCCCCTGCCCGCCCTTGCCGGAGGAGCGGTAGACATCGGTGCGGATCTCGTCCTCGGGGATGTTGATCTCGATCTCCTCGGTGATCTCGGCGATGACGTCCACCGCGCAAAACGAGGTGTGGCGGCGCTTGTTCGAGTCAAACGGGCTGATGCGCACCAGCCGGTGCACACCGCGCTCGGCCTTGGCGTAGCCGTAGGCATTCTCGCCCTTGAGCAGGATGGTGGCCTTGGAAATGCCGGTTTGGTCGCCCGGCTGCACGTCCATCAGCTCGATCCCGAAGCCCCGGCGCTCGGCCCAGCGGGAATACATGCGGAAAAGGATGTCGGCCCAGTCGTTCGACTCCGTGCCGCCCGCGCCGGCCTGGAGGCTGAAGATGGCGTTGTTGCGGTCGAACTGGCCGGTGAGGAACGAGGCGATCTCGAGCCGGTCGAGCACCTCGACCATGACTGCCACAGCGCCGTTGAGCTCCTTGGCGTGGGATTCCTGCTCGGCGGGCGAGGCTGTCTCGATCAACTCCACCATCACCGCGGCGTCATCCAGCCGCTTATGGAAAGCCATCAGGCCGCTGATGGTGCGCTTCAGACCGTTGAGCTTGGCGATGTGTTTCTGGGCGCGCTCGCTGTGGTTCCAGAAGGCCGAAGAGCCCATCTCCGCCTCCATCGCCTCTATCTCGCGTTGCTTTTGTTCGACATCAAAGAAACCTCCACAAGTAGCCGGCGCGCTTCTTGATGTTCTCGAGGTGGGAAAAGGTTTCGGGTGTGATCATGGAAGGCCCCACCGTTGGCAGGAGGGCCGACGCCGCAAGCGGAAAGTCGTCCGGCTCCGCCGGACGTAAAAAAAACCGCCCGCGGCGGGCGGGCGGCTCACAGGAATTATCGTTAGGCCGGGCTTCAGGTGAAAGCGCTGGCGAGCCATTTCTGGTAATGCACCCCGACCAACGGCAACGGCTTCTGCTGCCCGTTGATCGCGGCCATCAGCCCAATGATATACAACACAAGAAAGGATATCGAAAGGGCGGGGCCCAGCAGCAACATAATCAGATTAACCATCGGGATCATGGAAATAATAATGCATGGAATCCATGCAACCAGACTGGTAATGATCAGCCCCAGCACCTGACGAAGATGGAAAGCACCGAGCGCGGTCTTTTTGTTGCTGTGCATGATGATCGCGATAACGATGCCGACAAGAAAGGCGATCGGCGTGATATAAGCGAGAAGAGCGACGGTGGTATCTTCTTTGGCCGGGGGCGGAATGTCGGGCGTAGTTGACATGGGAGTTGGGGTTGCGAGTGCAGTAACTTGGAGACTGAGGCTGAACAGTCCGCTCACCGGCATCAACGCCGCGAGCGCTGCTTGGTTTTAACAACTCAACGCAACTTATGTGCGCAAGGTGCCCGCTGTTTGCTCGACCAGATAGCTGGCATAGGTCTTCTCGATGCCCTCGCGCAAGCCGACCCGGGCCTTCCAGCCGAGAGCGGTAAGTCGCGACACATCCATGAGCTTGCGCGGCGTGCCGTCGGGCTTGGTGGCATCCCAGGCGATGCGCCCCTTGAAGCCGGTGACCTGCGCCACGAGTTCCGTCAGTTCCTTGATGGTCACGTCCGTGCCCGTGCCAATATTGACCAGGTCGGGCAGGTTCGACAGCTTGAGCAAAAACGCACAAGCCTCGGCCAGCTCGTCCACGTGCAGAAATTCCCGCTTCGGTGTCCCGCTGCCCCACGCCACCACCACGGTGCGCCCGGCCTCCTTGGCCTCATGGAATTTCCGGATTAGCGCCGGCAGGACGTGTGAATTCTGGGCATGGTAATTGTCGCCCGGGCCGTAGAGATTGGTCGGCATCACCGAGTGGTAGAGCACGCCGTGCTGCCGGCGGTAATACTCGCAGAGCTTGAGGCCGGCGATCTTGGCGATGGCGTAGGCCTCGTTGGTCGGCTCGAGCGGCCCCGTCAGCAGGCTGCTCTCCGTCATCGGCTGCGGCGCAAGCTTGGGATAGATGCAGGAGCTGCCGAGGAAAAGCAACCGCTTCACGCCCGCCCGGTAGGCGCCGTTGATCGCGTTGGTGGCGATCGCCAGGTTCTCGAACAGAAACTCGGCGGGATAGCTGCTGTTGGCATGAATGCCCCCCACTTTCGCCGCGGCCATGATGACGGCCTCGGGCTTTTCCGCCGCGTAGAATGCCGCGGTGGCCGCCTGGCTGCTCAGGTCCAGCTCAGCGCGGGTCTTCACCAACAGGGTCACTCCCGGCTCGCGCTGGAACCGGCGGACCAGTGCGCCGCCGACCATGCCCCCATGACCCGCGACAAAAAGTTTCATGCGAACGGATTCTTCGTCGCCGCCGGCAGCTTGGCGATCTGCGCCTCGCGCTTCGCCAGCCCGAGGTCGTGCTCGACCATGATCTTCACCAGTTCCTTGAATTTTACTTTTGGCTTCCAGCCCAGCTGCCTCTTCGCCTTGGCCGGGCTGCCGATGAGCAGTTCGACCTCGGCGGGGCGCTCGTAGCGAGTGTCGTGCTTCACGTATTTCTTCCAGTCCAGCCCGACGAGGGCAAAGGCGACCTCGCAGAACTCCTGCACGCTGTGCGTCTCGTTGGTCGCGATCACGTAATCGTCGGGCTTGTCCTGCTGCAGCATGAGCCACATCATCTCGACGTATTCCTTGGCGTAACCCCAGTCGCGCTTGGCATCGAGATTGCCGAGGTAAAGCGAGTCCTGCAGGCCCAGCTTAATACGGGTGGCGGCGCGGGTGATCTTGCGGGTGACGAATGTCTCGCCGCGCCGCGGTGACTCATGGTTGAACAAAATGCCGTTGCTCGCGTGCAGCTTGTAGCTCTCGCGGAAGTTCACGGTCAGCCAGTAGGCGTAGACCTTGGCGCAGCCGTAGGGCGAGCGCGGCCAGAACGGAGTTTTTTCCGTTTGCGGCACCTCCTGCACCTTGCCGAACATCTCGGACGACGACGCCTGGTAGAAACGCGTCTTCTTCACCAACCCCGCCTCGCGGATGGCCTCGAGAATGCGCAGCGCCCCCAGCCCGTCGATGTCGCCGGTGTATTCGGGGATGTCGAACGACACCCGCACGTGGGACTGGGCGGCAAGATTGTAGATCTCATCGGGCTGCAGCTCATAGAGCAGCTTCACCATCTGCACGGCATCGGCGAGGTCGCCGTAATGCAGGGTGAGCTTAGCGCCATTGGCGTGGCGGTCGAAATTAAGGTGGTCGATCCGGCTGGTATTGAAAGTCGAGGCGCGGCGGATGATGCCGTGCACCTCGTAACCCTTCTCGAGCAGCAGCTCAGCGAGGTAGGAGCCATCCTGGCCGGTGATGCCGGTAATCAGGGCTTTCTTCATGTGTCCGCCTAGCTAGAGGAATCTCCCCGCCTCACGCAAGCCCCCACCCGCGCCTCAATGCTCCGTTTCCGCCAGCAGGCGGACCAGCTCGGCTTTCCACAGTTTTGCGACCGTGTGGCTGCCGTGACCGCGGGTCTGGTCGCTCAGGGGGATAAGGACAGCCCGGCCGTGTGCGACCCGCTTGATTTCCCGCTCCAGGATGCCCAGTTCCGGCGGGTTGATCAGGTCGTCGGCACTGTTGATGGCCTGCAGCGGTGCCTTGATCTTCTCCAAGCCCGGGTTCGGGTCGTAGTCCGCCGAGGCCTCGAGCGCGTAGAGGCAGTCGTTCGCGTCACCCGTCCTGAAATAACTGGCGACAAACGCCTCCAGCACCTCGTCCGTCCGGGCAAGCGTCGGCGACTCGGCCTGGCGCAACACGGGATTGCTGCTCATGAAATAAAGCATCTGCGTGAAAGTGCGCAGCGACTGCGGCTGGGTCTTGTATTCCCCGCCCCGCCACTCCGGGTCGTTGCGGATGGCGTCAATGGCCATCCGACGCCAAACGCGGTTGCGGCCCGAGACCTGGGTCGGCAGCGAAGCGAGCGGCAGCAGGGCATCCATGAACTCCGGATGTTGCTCGCCCCATAGCTAGGTGTGCATGCCACCCATCGAGGTGCCCATGATGAGCCGTGCGTGGTTCACGTCCAGGCCCTCGGTCAGCAGGCGATACTGCGCCTCCACCATGTCGCGGTAGCCATAATGCGGGAATCTCGCGTGCAGTCCGTCACTGGGCTTGCTCGAGTTGCCGTGGCCGATGCCGTCCGGCAGTACGCTGAAATACTTCGCCGCGTCCAGCGGCTGGCCGGGGCCGAACAGCTCGCCGGCAAATTCCGGCCGGATGAGCCCGCCGCCGCTGCCGGTGGTGCCGTGCATGATGAGCACGGCATTTGTCACCTTTCCGCCCGCGTCACGCCGTGGCGCGCCCACCGTGCGGTAGTGGAGGCGCAGCTCCGGGAGTTTTCCGCCCGCGTGGAAGGCGAAATCCTTCAGCACAAAATCGCCCTCGACCGGCGCGGGATAATCCGCCACTCCCCGGCCAGTGGTCAGCAGCAGGCCGGCCAGGAGAAAACTGAGACGTGCCCTCATAAAATCAGCCGAGCGCGGCCAGCAAGCGCTTCAGTTCGGCTTGCCTGGCCAACTGGTCGGCGAGCTGCTTTCCCGCACCATCAAGCACGGCGGCCGGCGCCTTGTCCGTGAACGCCTTGTTGGCCAACCGCGCCTCGGTGCCGGCGATGTGCCTGGCAATCGCCTCGAGCTCCTTCTTGAGCCGCACCTTTTCAGCAGCGGGATCGCCCTTGATTTGCTTGATGAGATTCCACGAGCCAAACGCCGTCACAATGGCGGGGGCCTCAGGCGACATGGCCCCGCGCCTGATGGCCGCAGCCCCGGTCATGCGCATGAGCTTCACCAGGTTGGCCTCGAGCACCGCCCACAGCGCATCGGAGGCTTGCACGACAAACTCGGACGCCTTGCTGGCGGCCTCGCCGTGCTCGGCCTTGAACGCCCGCACCTGCGAAACCACCGCCTTGAGCTGCTCCACCTGCGCCGCCGCGGCAGTGTCGAGCTTCACGCCGTGGCCGGCGATCTGCGAGGCGTTCTCGATGTGCGTGTCGCGCATAAGGAAGGCGCCCTCGGCGCCATAACCGAGCCGGTGCCACAATTCCTCCGTGATGAACGGGGTGAACGGATGCAGCAGCAGCAGCGTCTGCCGCAGGACCAGGTCCTGGATCGCGAGGCAATTGTCCTTCGTGGCCGGATCCTGGAGCTTGGTCTTGGAGACCTCCACATACCAGTCGCAGAAATCATTCCAGAAAAACCCGTAGAGCGCCTGTACTGCCGCGCTGAATTCGAACTCCGCGAAGCAGCGGTCGACCGCGCGCGTCGTGCTGAGCAGCCGCACAAGGATGGCGTGGTCATCGGCGTCGAACTTCGCCGGCTCCAGCCGGGCCGTGATAGCACCGAGCGTCGAGTTGTTGGCCATCTCGCCGCTCATCTGCCGGAAACGGCCGGCGTTCCAGAGCTTGTTGCAGAAATTCTTGCCGGACTCGATGCGGTCCGCCTGGAAACGGATGTCCTGCCCCTGCGGCGCGATGGAGACGATGCCGAGGCGCAGGCCGTCCGCGCCATATTTTGTGATCAGGTCGAGCGGGTCGGGCGAATTGCCCAGCGATTTGGACATCTTGCGGCCCTGCGCATCGCGAATGATGCCGGTGAAATAGACGTGCTTGAACGGGATGCGCCGCTCCAGCGGCTCGCCGGGGCGCACGAACTCCAGACCGGCCATGATCATGCGCGCCACCCAGAAGAAAATGATGTCCGGGCCGGTCACGAGCGTCGTGGTCGGGTAGAAATAATCAAAGCCGGCTTTTTCCATCGCGGCCTGGTCCGGCCAGCCCAGCGTCACAAACGGCCAGAGCCACGAAGAGGCCCACGTGTCGAGCACGTCCTCCTCCTGCACCCATCTGGCCTTGTCGGCCGGGCCCTCGAGCGACACATGCACTTTCTTCGGGTCGGCCAGGTCGGCCGAGGTGAGCTTCTCCTTGTCGAGCCCCTTGGCATACCATACCGGGATGCGATGCCCCCACCACAGCTGGCGGCTGATGCACCAGTCCTGGATGTTTTCCAGCCAGTGCAGATAAACCTTGGACCAGCGCTCGGGGTAAAACTTGATATGGCCGTCACGCACCGCCGTCTTGGCCTCCTCGACGCGCGGATATTTCAGCCACCACTGCCAGGTCAGTCGCGGCTCGACCGGCACGTCGGCGCGCTCGGAGTAGCCGATGCTGTTCTCGTAAGGCTCCTCCTTCACCAGCGCGCCCGACTCCTGCAGCAGCTCGACGGCTTTCTTGCGGCCGGCGAAACGATCGAGTCCCGCCAGCCCCGGACCGGCCAGCGGATTGAGCGTGGCGTCGGGATTGAGCACGTCGATCGGGGCCAGCTTTTGCCGCTGTCCGATTTCAAAATCCACCTTGTCGTGCGCCGGCGTGATCTTGAGTGCACCGGAACCGAATTCCGGGTCCACCGCCGCATCGGCGATGATCGGAATCTGCGCCCGGACGAGCGGCCGCCAGACTTTCTTGCCCACCAGTGCCGCATAGCGCGGGTCATCGGGATGCACCGCGATGGCGACGTCGCCCGGAATCGTCTCGGGCCGGGTGGTCTTGACCTCGATGAATTTGCCCGGCGAGTCCACCAGCTCGTAGCGCACCTGGTAGATGAAGCCCTTGACCGGCTTCATGATCACTTCCTCGTCGGACAGCGCCGTGAGGCTGACCGGGCACCAGTTGACCATCCGCTTGCCGCGGTAGATGTGACCCCGGCGGAAGAGATCGACGAAAACCCCGAGGACGGCTTGCGAGTATGCCGGGTCCATGGTGAACGCAGTGCGGTTCCAATCGGCGGATGCACCAAGCGCGTGCAGTTGCTGGAGAATGATGCCCCCCTTCTCCTCGCGCCATGACCACACCTGTTCCAAGAATTTGTCGCGCCCGAGGTCGCGGCGGTTTTTCTTCTGTTTGCGCAGCTCGCGCTCCACCACGGTCTGAGTGGCGATGCCGGCGTGGTCGGTGCCGGGCTGCCACAGGGCCTCGCGACCCTCGAGCCGGGCCCGGCGGACAAGGATGTCCTGCAGGGTGTTGTTCAGCACGTGACCCATGGTTAGCACGCCCGTGACGTTGGGCGGCGGAATCATTATGCAGTAGGGCGACCGGGCCGGGTTGACCTTGCCAGCAAAACACCTGGCCGACAGCCATGCGGCATACCACTTCTTCTCAACGTCGCGCGGTTCGTAACTCTTGGTGATCGCGGGCATGGCGGGATGGTAGCCGGGCAGTGAAAGGCTCCCGCCCCGCCCTGACAAGCTGGTTTGCAGCAATTATTTTTTCCGCTTCGGTTTTTCCGCCAGTTCGAGCCGCTCCGGGCCGCGTTCGCCCGCCGGTGCCCCGGGCCTCGCGGCGGCCTTGTCGTGCGAGTAATACGAATAATTGTTCGTGTAATAGCCGTAGTCCTCGCCCGTGCCGGAGGGCACCTGGTTGAGTACGACCCCGATGATCGGCACCTTCAGGCCGTCGATGATCTGGCGGGCGCGCAACACCATACTCTCGGGATTGCGCCGGTGCTGGATTGACGGGATACGCTTTTTCGAGCCACTCGGAGAGTTAGTCGGAGTGATGAGTTGAGGTTGGGGTAGTGGTTCTGGTTTGTCGATCTTCGGCGGAGGGTGGCCGGAGGCCAACCGGAGTCGGAGATCGAGAGAGTTGGGCGGCGTAG
>SIBQ01000015.1 GCA_009695095.1 Lacunisphaera sp. | reverse complement strand
CTAATCTCCACGATGCTCTTGCCGCCATCGGCACTCCTCAAAATGCGGATCTTGTCCTCGGTCGTGTGCTTTTTACCTTTCATGGTCTGGGTCCTCTTTGTTGGCCCAGACTAACACCGAAGGCGGCTCAAAAATTCGGGGTCAGGTCACCCCTGCCCAATTCAACACAATAAAGACAGGAATAGGGCAGGAATTGGCCTCAAATATACTAAGTCGTTGTATCCTATGGTGGCTCCCCCGGGACTCGAACCCGGAACCAATTGATTAAGAGTCAACTGCTCTACCATTGAGCTAGGAAGCCGGCCAAGAGTGGGCAAACGTTATTATCGCCCGGGGCTTGTCAACCCCATTCCCGGGTTGGGCTGGTCCAAGCGTTTTCCCTCTGAAAATGGGCGCAAAAATGTCGCCCGGTGTTCACCTGACGCCGCCGGTCCACGCGCGTGTAGCGAGCCCGTATTTCCCGGGGGCAGGGTCCATTGCCTCATCGAATTTTACCCACGGTTGCTCGGCGGCGAGCAGGAGCGATTCCTGGCCGATCGAAACGAGTCCAAACTGCGCGACTTTGAACCTCTTCACTTCAAGCTGGTCAGCCGCGGATGGCGCTGGTCGCAAAGCCCGCCGCCAGCGGTCCGGCCCGCCTGTAGAGCCCTGCTTGACGGGGAGTTAGAAGACCCGCCTGTGTCAGCTCCACTTTGTCGGACAAAATACTTGCCATGCGTGCGGGCGTCCTCTGTTTTCCTCCGCTCCACTCATGCAAAAGACCAAAAAATCCGTCGCCAAGCGCTTCAAGCTGACCGCCACCGGCAAGCTCATGCGCCGCACACCCGGTTTCCGTCACTTGCTGGCCGCGAAGAGCACGAAGTCCAAGCGCCGTGCCTCCCGTGATAAGCTGGTAGCGCCCGGCCATGCCGCGCCCCTCATCCGCTGCCTGCCCACCGGTCTCCGGTAAGCCCGGCGCCAACCTAATTCCGCCAGACGGGTGAATCCCAACGAGACGACCCGCCGGCCCTAAAACTACCATTCAACATGCCTCGTGTCACCAACTCCCCCGCGTCGCGCAAGCGCCGCAAGAAAGTGCTGAAATACGCCAAGGGCTATTTCGGCAACAAATCCAAGCTGTTTCGTTACGCCAAGGAAGCGGTCCAGCATGCCTGGCAATACGCCTACATCGACCGCAAGAAAAAGAAGGCCAACATGCGCGGCCTGTGGATCGTGCGGTTGAACGCGGCATGCCGCGAGGCCGGCATGAGCTACAGCCGCTTCATCGAGGGTCTCAAGGCCGCCAACATCCAGCTCGACCGTCGCCAGCTCTCCGAGATCGCGATCGCCGACGCCGTGGCGTTCACCGGCCTGGTCAAACGGGCCCAGGATGCGTTGAAGACCAAGGTCGCCGCCGCCAACGCCTGAGACGGCCAGCGCGAGCCGCATGGAGGCTCGCCTTCTGGGCGAAGACCATTTTTCTGAAGGACGGGCCTCCCCACGGAGTCCCGTCCTTTTTATTCATTCTGTCGCAACCCTTCCCATGCAAGCCACTCTCACCGCCCTTCTCGCCAAGGCCTCCGCCGAGCTCGCCAGACTGAAGACGCGTGCCGACTTCGAGGCCGCCAAGGCCCGCTGCGTCGGGCCCAACGGCGAGTTCACCACGCTGATGAAGCAGATGGGCGCCGTGCCCAAGGAGCAGCGCCCCGCGATGGGCAAGCTCGTCAACGAAGCCAAGGCGCAGTTGCAGGTGCAGCTCGATGCCACCCTCGCCCGCATCGGCGACGCCGAGATCGCCGGGCAACTCGGACCGGCCATCGACCCGACCCTGCCGTCACCCGACTCCGGTCCCGGCACCTGCCATCCGCTGACGCGGGTGCGCGAGGAGATGTGCCGCATCCTCCGCAAGGCCGGCTTCACCGTCGTGGAGGGCCCCGAGGTCGAGACTGAGTATTACTGCTTCGATGCACTCAACACCCCCGCCGACCATCCGGCGCGCGAAGAGCAGGACACGTTCTACTTTCCTGAAAATGTGCGCTTCGGCAACCTCACCAAGAAGGTGCCGCAGGAGAAGTACCTGCTGCGCACCCACACCTCGTCCGTGCAGATTCGCTCCATGCTCAAGGGCAAGCCGCCCATCCGGATCGTCTCGCCGGGCCGCGTCTACCGCCGCGACACGTCGGACGCGACCCACAGCGCCAACTTCCACCAAATTGAGTGCCTCTATGTGGACAGGAATGTCACCGTGCGCGACCTCAAGGCGCTGCTCGACTACATCTTCGCCGCGTTGCTCGGCCCGGACACCAAGACCCGGTTCCGTCCGCACTACTTCGGCTACACCGAGCCGAGCTTTGAGGTGGACCTCTCCGCCCAGCACCTGCCCAAGGTGAACAAGGAATGGATTGAGATCGGCGGCTGCGGCCTGGTGGACCCGGGGGTGTTCGAGGGAGTCGGCTACGACCCGAAGGTGTGGACCGGCTACGCCTTTGGCATGGGCCTCGAGCGACTCGCGATGCTCATGTATGGCATCGATGACATCCGCTACTTCTACCAGAACGACCTCCGCTTTTTGAAGCAGTTCGCCTGAAACCGGAAAACTCAAAACCGCAAAAAAGCCAAGTATCCTAGCTCCTTCGCTTCCTGGTGTTCATTTCTTTTCTCAATGAAAATCAGCCGCAACTGGCTCAGACAATATGTTCGCGCTTATGCCTCCGCGGATGAGCTGAAGCGCGCGATCACCTTTCTCGGCTTCGAGGTCGAGGGCGTGGCCAGCACCGGCCTGCCACCACTCCCGCGGGTCGTGGTCGGCGAAATCAAGACACGCGACCAGCATCCGAACGCCGACAAACTTTTCGTTTGCACCGTGGACGTCGGGCCGGCCCACGGCGGTGTGCACACCATTGTCTGTGGCGCGGCCAATTGCGATGTCGGCCAGCGCGTGCCCGTGGCCCTGCCCGGTGCGGTGCTGCCGGGTGATTTCCAGATCAAGCAATCCAAGATCCGCGGCCAGCAATCCGACGGCATGATGTGCTCGCCCGACGAGCTCGGCCTGGGCGGTGACCACGCCGGCCTGCTGCTGCTCGACCCGGCCGCGCCCATCGGGCAGTCGCTCAACGAGGTGATGCCGGAGGGCGACATTGTGTTCGACTTAGAGGTCACGCCCAACCGGCCCGACGCGCTCAGCCATATCGGCATCGCCCGCGAGCTGGCGGCCTGGCTGCACTACGAAATCCAGTTTCCGGAAATTAAATTCTGCGGCAAGGTGGCGGGGGCTCCCCGGCCTGACATTCTCAAGAATATCCGCGTGGATTCACCCGAGGATTGCCCGCTCTATGTGGGCATTGCGGTGACGGGCGTGAAGGTCGGCCCGAGTCCCGTCTGGATGCAGGAGCGCCTGAAGGCCGTCGGCCTGCGCCCGATCAACAACCTCGTCGACACGGGCAATTACGTGATGCTCGAGCTCGGCCAGCCCCTGCATGTGTTCGACGCGAAGAAGATTGGCGGCCGCCAGATTGTGATCCGCCGCGCCGCCGTCGGGGAAAAACTGATCACCCTCGACGGCAAGGAGCGCGCGTTGAACAGCCTCATGCTGGTCATCGCAGACGAGTCCCAGCCGATTGTCGTGGCCGGCATCATGGGCGGCGCCAGTGCCGAGGTCGATGCGACCACGACAGACATCGTGCTCGAGGCCGCCTATTTCCGCCCGCAATCCATCCGCTGGACATCCAAGAGTCTCGGCCTGTCGTCCGATTCCGCCTACCGTTTCGAGCGCGGGGTCGACCCGCACGGCACCCTCGAGGCGGCCTATCGCGCCATCGATCTGATTCTGGAAATCGCTGGCGGCACGGTGGTCGGTCCATCCTTCCAGATCGGCGGCGACCGCCCGTGGAAACGCGAGATTTGCGTCAGCCCGGACTTCATCCGGGCGCGGCTGGGTTTTAGAATCAGCGACGAGGACATCCGCCATAGCCTCGAGGCGCTCAACCTGGCCATCACCGGCGAGAGCCACCCGGCCGGTGGCTTGGAGTGGACCGTCAGGATACCCAGCTACCGCGCCGATCTGGACCGACCTATCGACCTCGTGGAGGAAGTGCTGCGCATCCACGGGACCGACAGGGTGCCGCCCGCGCCATGCGTGGGACCGGCGTTGGTGGACGGTGATGACGATCCCATCGTGATATTCAACCGTCACGTCACCGACTACCTGGTCGGCCAGCATTTTCACGAGGTCGTCAATTACACCCTCCGTGCGCAGCAGGAACTGGCGACGTGGGTTTCGGCGGCCGCGGCCACGGAGCTGACGCTTGCGAATCCGTTAGTGGATGATCAGTCACACCTGCGGCCCACGCTTGTGCTGGGCATGCTAGAGACCCTCAAGCTGAACCAGTCGCGCGGCGTCCCCGCCGCCCGCCTTTTCGAGACCGGTCGCGTGTTCATGGAGCTCAATGGCACGGTGCAGGAATGCCTCGGGGTGGGGTTCGTGCTTTGTCACGACCCTAAAGAGCGCGCCTGGCTCGCCCGGCCTGCGCCGGATTTCTCCGCCGTGAAGCGCCACATGGAAATCCTGGCGTCGCAGGCGAGCGTGGACCTGGCCGCAGAGGAACTCGTGCCCGTACGCGGTGCTTTCTGGGGCTGGCAGGAGGGGCACTCGGCCGCCGCCGGCGAGATGAAGGACGGCTGGACTGCCCGTTTCGGCCTGTTGAATCTCGCCATGGTCCGCGCGGCCGGTGTCGAGGGCACGGTGTGGGCCGGCATGTTCACTATTCTACCGGGCAAAATCCCGCCGGCCGCCGGGCATCGCCGCTACCAGCCTTTCAGCCTGTTCCCGCCGGCACTGCGCGACATCGCGCTGGTTGTCGATGCGGCCCGCCACGCGGACGAGGTGCGCAATCTATTGCTCAAGGTCGCACGCGGAGCGACCGGCGCATCGTTTGGCGTTGAGGCCGTCGCGGTGTTCGATGTCTACCAGGGCCCGGGCCTGCCTGCGGGGAAAAAGAGCCTGGCGTTCTCGCTGTCGTTCCGCTCGCCGGCACGCACGCTGACCGACGCGGAGGTCAACGCCGCCTTCACGAAAATTCAAAGGGACGTCGCGGCCGACGGCACGATCTCTGTCCGGGCCTGAACCCGGCCGCGATCTAGCTGGAAAACCGCTCGAGGAACGAGCGCACGTCGGCCGGTACCGACTTGGAGAAATTAAGCACGACCCACTCGAAAAGCTGGCGGACCTCGGCCGCTTGTCCGGCGCTCAAATGGATCGGTAGGGCCGGGCAGGACACCTTGTTGCCCACCTTCGCACCTTCCCGGTAACCGAGCAGCAGTCCCGGGGACTGGGCGCTGCCCCGGACGAAGTAGTCGTGCATCAGCAATTCAAAGTGCTCGATGGCCTTGCCGTTCTCGTTGCGCCAGACCGTGAACACGGTCTCATCATCGCCGGCATACTGCTCCTTGACCAGGCCCTCAGTGTCCTGCTTCACGCGCTCCACCGGTTCGAGCGTGGAGCCGAGCGCCATGGGCTCGAGCAGCTGGAGGTAGGCCTTCTGGGAACGGAAATTGGGAAATTTCAGGCCAATGCCGCAGGTGGCAAATTGCTGGTTCGTCCAGAAGTGGACAATAACGCCGGCGATCTCGAAAAGCTTGTCGTCGAGCTCGAGCTTGAGGAAGCAATCCTCGCCTTTGACGGCGATGGCAGACGGGTGCAGTTTGATGCTGGCGCCGGTGCCGGACAGGTTGCTCAGCTAACCGCCCCAATCCATGCTCGAGGCGTGGCTGGTGGGGAGGGGGTGGCCCTCGCCATCGTGCCCAGTCAGCGTGGCCTTGCCCTTCACAGGGAATTTCGGACCGATGGAGTAGCGTTTGGCGCCGCGTTTGTCGCTGAGGCCGCCTGCTTTCTTGAATTTCAGGATGCTTTTGAAGAGGAGCACATGTGACCGGTAGGCGATATCTTGCGCTGGTTCAAGCTCTCACACGCCCGGATTGCGCGGCGGGCGGCATCAGGCCGGCCAGGAGATTTTTTTTGCCGGTTGCCAACCACCGCTTCAGCCGCCTGCTTTAGGGATGCCTGGGAGTCCTCATGAGCACGAAATCCGACCTTAATCTCGAGTATGTCGCGAACCTCGCCCGCCTCGCCCTGACCGGCGCCGAGCGGGAGAAATTCTCCCGGCAACTGGGCGACATCTTGCATTACGTCGAGAAGCTCAAGCAGGTTAATGTGACGGGCGTCGAGCCCATGGCGCACGCCTCTCCGGTCTGCAACATCTGGGCCGCCGACACGGCCCGCCCGGGCCTGCCTGTCGCGGCGGCGCTGCGCAATGCCCCGGCCCAGCGCGATCATATGATCGTGGTGCCCAAAGTCGTGGAGTAGGCGATGGCGGACGAACTCATCTTTCAACCCGCCGCCCGGCTGGCGGCGCAACTAACCGCGGGAAAGATCTCGTCGGTCAGGCTGCTCCAGGCCTTTCTCTCTCGCACCATGGCGGTGGATGGCCGCGTGAAGGCATTCAATTCCCACGACGAGACCGGCGCACTAGTCCAGGCCAGGGCGGCAGACGAGCGCCGGGCGGCCGGGCGGGCCCGGGGCCCGCTCGACGGCCTACCCGTGGGTCTCAAGGACGTCATCGCCGTCGAGGGCCAGCCGCTGACCTGCTCGAGCAAGATGCTCGCAAATTTCATTTCACCCTACGACGCGACGGTCTCCGTCAAACTCAAGGCGGCCGGGGCGATTCTGTGGGGCCGGATGAACATGGACGAGTTTGCCATGGGCTCCTCGACGGAGAACTCCGCCTTCGGTCCGACGGCGAACCCGTGGGATTTGTCGCGCGTGCCGGGCGGCAGCTCGGGCGGGGCGGCCGCGGCGGTGGCGGCGGGCGAGCTGCCGTTCGCGCTGGGCTCCGACACCGGCGGCTCCATCCGCCAGCCGGCGGCATTCTGCGGGATCGTGGGGCTGAAGCCAACCTACGGGCTGGTCTCCCGCTATGGGCTCGCGGCGTTTGCCTCGTCGCTCGACCAGATTGGAACCCTCACTCGCACGGTGGAGGATGCCGCGCTGTTGCTCGGTGCCATTGCCGGGCACGACCCGCAGGACTCGACTTCATTCCGGACAGAGATTCCCGACTACCGCGCCGAATTGAAAAAGCGCCGGGGAACCTGGCGGCTCGGTGTGCCGAGGGAATATTTCGGCGCAGGACTCGATCCCGAGATCGGCGCCGCCGTGAAGTCCGCCATCGAGTTTTACCGCCAGTCCGGCTGCGAAATCAAGGAAGTGTCGCTGCCGCTCGCAGCCGAATACGCCGTCGCGGTCTATTATCTCATCGCGACGGCCGAGGCGTCGTCGAACCTGGCCCGCTATGACGGTGTCCGTTTCGGCCATCGCTCCACCAAGGCGAAAGACACGGTCGATCTCTACTGCCAGTCGCGAGCGGAGGGCTTCGGCGAGGAGGTGAAGCGCCGCATCATTCTCGGCACTCATGTGCTCAGCAGTGGCTATTATGACGCCTATTATATGCGCGCCCAGAAAGTCCGCACCCTTATCCGCAACGAGTTTGTCTGCGTCTTCCGTGACTGTGACGCGCTGCTGTCGCCGACCACGCCGACGGCGGCGTTCAGGCTGGGCGAGAAATCTGCCGACCCGCTCGCCATGTATCTTAACGACATCTACACCATCAGCGTCAACCTGGCCGGCTTGCCCGGCGTATCAATTCCGTGCGGCTTCACCGGCACCGGCCTGCCCATCGGGCTGCAACTCATCGGCCAGCCGTTCCAAGAGGCTGACCTGCTCGCAATCGCGCACCGCTACGAGCAGGGCCACGACTGGCACACCAAACACCCTGCGCTGTCATGAAATACGAAGCAGCCATCGGCCTCGAGGTCCACGTACAACTCAGGACGGCGTCGAAGATGTTCACACGCGTGGCCGCCGGCTACGGCGCGGCGCCGAACACGCTGACCGATCCCGTGGTACTGGCACTGCCCGGCGCACTGCCGGTGATGAACAAGGAGGCGTTGGACAAGATAATCAAGGCTGGCCTGATGCTTGGCTGCGCTATCGAGCCGGTTTGCAAGTGGGACCGCAAAAACTATTTCTACCCCGACTCCCCCAAGAACTATCAGATTTCCCAATACGACCAGCCGATCTGTCTCGGTGGCACGGTGGAGATCGAGCTGCCCGGCGCCTCGCGAAACGTCATGGGAGAGCATAAAAAAATCCCGCTGACCCGCATCCACCTCGAGGAGGACGTCGGCAAGCTGAACCACGGCACCGGCGACTCGCTGGTGGATTACAATCGCGCGGGCACTCCGCTGATGGAGATTGTCTCCGAGCCGGCGTTGCACAGCGCCGACGAGGCGTTTGCCTTCCTGACCTCGCTCCGCACCACCCTGGTGCAGGGCGGCATCTCCGACTGCGACATGGAGAAAGGCCAGCTCCGCTGCGACGCCAACATCTCGATCCGTCCCGTGGGCGAGACGATGCTCGGCACGAAGGTCGAGTTGAAAAACCTCAACTCCATCTCGTTCGTGCGGGACGGCATCGCCCTGGAGATCCGGCGGCAGAGCGCCGTGCTCGAGGGCGGCGGCTTCATCGGGCAGGAGACCCGCCAATACGACGGCGAGGCCGGCACGTCGACCGCCATGCGCTCGAAGGAGATGGCGCACGACTACCGGTATTTTCCCGATCCCGACCTGATGCCGGTGAAGGTGGACGCGGCGTGGCAGGCGCAGATCCGCGCCACCGTTCCCGAGCTGCCCTTCGACCGGCAACGCCGCTTTTTCGAGGAATACCAGCTGCCCTACACCATCACTTCGGTGCTCGTGTCCGACCGGGAGCTCAGCGACTTTTTCGAGGAGACGGCAAAGCTCAGTGGCAAGCCGCAGGCTGCGGGCAACTGGATCACCAACGACCTGCTGCGCGAGTTGGACGGTGCGAAAATTACACTGACCGACTGCAAGCTTCGGCCCTCGCACCTCGCCGGTCTGTTGCAGCTGGTCGAAGCAGGGGTGATCTCCAGCACCATCGCCCGGGAGGTCTTCGCCGCGATGTTCCTGACCGGCGAGGCGGCCGAGGCCATCGTCGCGCGGCAGGATCTGAAGCAGTCCACCGACGCCGGCGAACTGGAGAAGTGGGTGGCCGAGGCCATCGCGGCAAATCCGAAGGCGGTGGCCGAGTTCAAGGCTGGCAAGGAGCAGGCCATCAATGCCGTGAAGGGCACGGTGATGAAGGCCTCAAAGGGCAAGGCCAACCCCAAGCTCGTGGACGAGATCATGCGCAAACAGCTCGGGGCGAGTCCGCGCCCCGTCAATTGAAGGTGTTCCAGGCGATCCTAGTGCATGATCTCAGATTTTAAATTTTGAAATTTGAGAGGTAGGGCCGGCGGGAGGCCACGACGAGCGTGAAACGGACTTCGCCGGCTGAACCGCGCGATGTAGAGAAAGGCGAGCAGTTAGTTGGTCGTGCCACGCGCGAAGCCCCCGGCGACCCTGTTGGACACAGAGAGCGCGGCGCGCTCGAGCTGATCGCGAAACGAGGGCCGCAAGCGGGGAGGAGCGTGGTTGTGGAAATCGTCAGTGCGGTCGTTGAGTTCGGCAGCCGAACACTAGACCGGAAGGTCTGCAAAACGCTGATTAGTTGGTCTGAGCGGGCAGGTTGATTTTATTGCGTGAAACCAGTCTGGTTCCGCGGGCCCATGCAGATAGAATACCGCCAGCTGTCTGGCGGGTCAATGGCGCTTTGTCACATCGCGAAACCCTTCAGCATGGCGCGGACGTCATCGGGGACAGTTTTGGCAAGGTTCGGCACGATCCAGCGAAAGAGCTGGCGGATCTCGTCGCGCAGCCCGCCCGAGGTGTCGAAGACGGGGTTGGTCAGCTTGGCCTTGTGCGAATCAGATGATTCCAGCCCGTAGGCTTCAAGCACCCCGGTCTCCACCGTGGCTTTGCAGAAGTAGTCGTGCATCCGGAACTCGAAGCTGTGCAACGGCGTGCCTGCAGCGGTGCGAGGAGGGGCCGTGGCTCGTCGTTTATCCCGATGGCGTGTGGTATGCGCAGGTCACGCCGGAAAAGTTCGACCGGATCCGGCGCGAACACCTACAAGGCGGCGTGCCCGTGGCGGAGTGGGTGAGGGCGGTCAACCCGCTCAAGCCCGACTGACCTCGCTCCGCTTGGAGCCCTCAGCAGGTCTCGGTCTGGCTTTTAGGGTTAACCTCGAAGGGTTGATGCCCGGGTGCAGTCGCAGTGCGCTGGCGAGTCCGTTGGGTCAGGGCCCAACGCAAAGGTTTGGCACCGTCAGCCGGGTAAAGAGATGGGGAGAAGCCACGGCCGAAGAGGGATAGTGCGCCAGAGCTTGTTTGAATTCGGGATGGTTGAACGCAGCCCTGAAATGGGCCACAGACTCCCAGGCGGCGTAGTTCATGAACGCCGTGCTCCCTGCTATGCCCTGATGCAGCTGGGTTGAGATGTATCCAGGCTGCTGCTTCATCCAATTGGCGTCAGCCGCCCAAGCTTTCAGGAGTTCGGGAATTTCCTCTCCGGAGACCTGGAAGAGGTTCACCAAGACTACGGGTGAGATCTCGGAGTTGATTTGATGGAAGATCGGGACTTTTTGATCGAGAGGCTTGAGCTGAAGCATGGGGTAACTCTGTAGGAATGGTCATTGCGCAGGGAAGCCATGGAATGACTGTGCTATTCGGTCATACCATGTTATTCGACGGGACGGGTGAGAACTTTGAGGAACAGGTCCTCGCCCAATTGCGTTCCGCCGGGACGGGAATCAGCGGCGCTCGGGCGGGATCGCCGGGGCGACCCGGCTGGACCCAGCGGTCTGCTGGCACTTGGGGCAGATGCCGAAGAATTCAACCACGTGGCTGACCTGGGCGTAGCCGCGATCCGTCAGCATGCGCTCCACGCTCCCGACCGGGTAGTAATCCACGCGTTCGGTCGCGCCGCAGGACTTGCAGACGATGTGGTTGTGACGTTGCGCGCCGAGGGTCAGTTCGTAGAGGCAGGTGCCGTTGTGCTGATAACTGCGCCGGACCATGTCGAGGCGCTCGAAGGCGGACAGGCAGCGGTAGACCGTGACCAGGTTGCAGTTCTTCGCGCCCATCTGCTGATAGATGCGCCCGATGCTGATGGGACCCTCGTGCCGCTGGAGCGATTCGATGATCGCGATCCGGGGTTTGGTGATGCGCAACCGGGCCTGACGGATGCGGGTGCGGGCTTCGTTCAGGGCTGAAACCACGGGAGAATCGCCGGACACTGCAGCCAAGGGGTGATTCGACTGAGTCGCTGCTATCATGGGGTGGGGATTAGGGAGTTCTCTATGCATTAACCCGGGAGAAGTGCGAGTAAAGCTTTCCCAAGCGGCACAATCAGCCTGATGAACAGCCCATTAGTCTGCTTCGGGAGCAGCCAGACGGGGGGCGGGCAGCAAAGTGGGTTGCAGGGTTGCGGCCGGCCACCGGCTGTGCTAGCTATTGCCCTTGAAATTCATGCAAGACTTGGAATTTTCCGAAATCGTCGGGTTGATTTGTAAAGAAGACTCCCGTTTTAACCGCAAGGCCTACGCCTTCGTCCGGCAAGCGCTGGATCACACGGTCAAGGAGCTGAAACGCAAAAACCCGGAGCGCACCGGCAAGTCCCAGCACGTCAGCGGCACCGAGCTCCTGCAGGGCATCCGCGCCCATGCGCTCGAGCAATACGGCCCGTTGACCAAGACCGTACTGACCTCCTGGGGCATCCGGCGCTGCCCGGACTTCGGCGACATCGTATTCAATCTGATTGAATACAATGTTTTCAGCAAAACCGAGAACGACCGGCGCGAGGATTTCACCGACCTCTATGATTTCGACGAGGCGTTCGTGAAACCCTTCCAGCCCGCAGGTTCGCGTCGCACCCGCAGCTTGCCCCGTACCACCTGAGCCGCGCCGCTCTTCTTCATGCCTAAGAAAAAGTCCGTCCGTTCGCATGATCACGCCCTGCTCGAGAGCCTCTGGCACGAACCCGTCGAACGCTACACACTCCCCAATGGCCTCACCGTCCTGCTCAAGCGCGACACTGCCGCGCCGGTCAGCTCCGTGCAGGTGTGGGTGAGAACCGGCAGCATCCACGAAGGTGGGGCACTCGGCGCGGGCCTGTCGCATTACGTCGAGCACATGCTTTTCAAGGGTACGGAACGCCGCGCCGGCCGCGAGATATCCGCCGCGGTGCAGGCGCACGGCGGCTATATCAACGCCTACACTACGTTCGACCGCACCGTTTACTACATCGACGTGCCGTCCGCGCACACCGCCGTCGCCCTCGACCTCCTCGCCGACGCCGTGCTCCACTCCACTCTGCCCGCGAACGAAGCGACCAAAGAAAAGGAAGTCATCCTCCGCGAGATCGACATGTGCCTCGATGACCCCGACCAGCGGCTCGCGCAGGCGCTGTTCGAGACAGCCTTCCGCACGCATCCCTACCGCCAGCCCATCATCGGCCACCGCGACGTTTTTGCCGCGACAACCCACGAGGACCTGCTGGCCTACTACCGCGCCCGCTACGTGCCCAACAACCTCGTGGTGGTCATCGCGGGCGACTTTGACCCGATCGCGACGCGCGCGGCCATCGCCGGGCACTTCGGGAATACCCCGCGGGCGCGACTCGCCCCCGTGCTCGTGCCCGACGAGCCGACGCAGCTTTCCCGTCGCGACCAGCACTTGTTCGAGGATGTGCAGGTCTCCCGCGCGGGTCTGGGCTGGCAGATTCCCGGACTGGCGCATCCCGACGCCCCGGCGCTCGACCTGCTCGCCATGGTGCTCGGCCACGGCGACAGCTCCCTTCTCTGGCAAAGCATCCGGGAAAAAGCCCGGCTCGTGCACACTATCGACGCCATGGCGTGGAGCCCCGGCACGAGCGGCCTCTTTTACATTTCCTACCTGGCCGATCCGGGCAAGCGCGTGGCCGCCGAACAGGGCATCCTGCGCGAGCTCGATCGCGTCGCGGCCAAGGGCATCAGCGCCCGGGCGCTCGCCAAAGCAGTGCGGCAGGCGGTGACGTCCGAGATCAACCTGCGCAAAACCATGTCGGGCCAGGCCTCACGCCTCGGCGCCGGCGAAGTGGTGGTGGGCGATGTGCACTACAGCCGGCATTACTTCGAGCGGCTCTTCGCGCAGACACCGACCAGCCTGAAGAAGGTGATGCGCACCTACCTCGTGCCGGAGCGATTGACCGTGGTGTCGTCTAATCCGACGGGCTCGGCCCAACCAAATGGTGGGCTGGTCTCCGGACCGGCTGTCTCCCTGGATTTCGAAGAAATCAAGCTGCCCAATGGAGCACGGCTGCTGCTCCAGCCGAACCGGAATCTGCCCAACCTGCACCTGCGCCTCGCGTTTGCCGGCGGGCCGATGTTCGAGCCGTCCAGTCGGCGCGGCCTCACTGCACTCATGGCCACGCTGCTCATCATGGATACAACCCGGCGATCGGCGGAGGAGGTGGCGCAGGCCATCGAGGAAGTGGGCGGCAGTTTTGACGATTATGCGGGCAACAACAGCTTCGGTCTGGCGGCGGAAGTGCTGCCAGGCGACGCCGCCCTGGCCCTGGAGCTGCTCGCCGATGCCGTGTTGCGGCCGGCCTTCAAGTCCGCCCGGCTTGAGATCGAGCGCGAGTCGGCGCTCGCGGCGCTTAAGGAGAGTCTCGATGACGTGGTCACCGTCGGGCGCAAGCAGTTGCGCAAAAAATTCTTCGGCGCACATCCTTTCGCCATCGAGAGCGGCGGCGACGAGGCCGGCTTGAGGGCGGTCACGGTGAACGACCTGCGCGCCCTGCACCGGCGGTTGGCCGTGGCCGGCAACGCGGTGCTGGCCGTCGCGGGTGATTTCGATCCCCAAAAGTTCGGGCCGAAGTTGCAGGCATTCCTGGCCAAACTGCCCCCGGGCACTGCGCCCAAAGCGGGAGGCAATCTCACTATTGTGGCGAGCGATTTCACCGAGACGCTACCGCGCCAGCAAGCGGTGGTCTTTCAGGCGTTTCCCGGGCCGGGACTGCGCGCTACCGACTACGAAGTCAGCGAGGTAGTGGACGAGCTGTTCAGCGGCATGTCGTCGCATCTCTTCGAGCGAGTGCGCGAGCAGAAGAGCCTAGCTTACTTTGTGCGCTCCAGCCGCATCGTCGGCCTGAAATCGGGGATGTTTTATTTCTACGCCGGCACGAGTCCGCAGCGCCATGCGGAGGTAATCGCCGAACTCAACCTGGAGATCGAACGGGTGCAATCCGGTGGGGTGACTGCTGCGGAGCTTGCGCGCTGCCAGACCAGGCTCAAGGCCGGCAAGCGCATGGGCTTGCAGACCAATTCGGCCCGCGCCATGCAATCGGCGCTGAACGCGGTTTACGGGCTGCCGGTCAACGGCTGGCGGACTTACGACGCCCGCATAGACGCCGTTACCCTCCCGAGCATCAAAGCTTTCGCCCGGAAGTATTTCCAGCCGGGCCGGCGCGTGCAGCTGGTGGTCAAGCCCGGCGGTGGGCCCGCTTGAGTTGAGCCACTTTATTTCCGGCGATCAGACTACCTCAAAACCGGATCGGAGAAGTGCCTATTTTTAGGTGAAGGTCAGTTTTGTCCGGCACGATATTCCCTGACTAGATTCGGTTCCGATGAAAACATTATCATCTATTCTGAAAATCGCGCTGGGTATGCTGGCGCTTTTGCTCACGGTAACGATTGCCTCGGCCCAGGATGCGACCAAGGAGAAGAAACCTTCCAAGGAAACCTTGGGAAAATACGACGCCAACAAGGACGGCCAGCTCGACAATGCGGAGAAAGCCGCGGCCAAGGCTGGCGCTGCCGCCAAGGCCAAGGAGACCAGACAGGCGAATCTTGACAAATACGACGCCAACAAGGACGGCAAACTTGACGATGCCGAAAAGGCGAACAAGCAGGCCGATGAAGAGACGGCGAAAGCGGCCATGAAGGCCGAGAAGAAAGCGAAAAAAGCCGCCAAAGATGCGGGGAAGTAAGCCGCCCCGACCGTTCAGCCAGTCCAACCCCGGGAGGAATCCCGGGATTTTTGCTTAGTGGATTGCGGGCGACCGCGCCCGCGAACTGCAGCAAGGTCGCTGTAGCTTCAGAAGGCGACGCTTCGGTGAGGGTTTATCTTTTGTCCAGGAAACCGCCGCTCCACTTGAGCTTGGCGCGCATGACCTCAAAGTGCGAGTAGTCGCGCCGCTGCGCCAGCGCCAGGGTGCTGGCGGAAATGGAGATTTCCACCGGCGAGCCCGCGGTGACGACTAGGTTGCGCTGGCCGTCCATCGCCACGAGCAGGCGCGAGCCTGCGTCCCGGTTGACGACGGTGAGTTTCACGTCGTCGCGAAAAATGATGGTGCGGTTGCTCAGCGTGTGCGGGCAGATGGGGGTCATGGCAATGACCCCAGCTGAGGGGTGGATGATCGGGCCGCCAGCTGCGAGGTTGTAGGCAGTCGAACCGGTGGGCGTGGAAAAGATCAAGCCGTCGCAGGTGTAGTCAGTGACGAGCTTGCTGTTGGCGAAAACCTCGAGGTGAACGATGCGCGAAGGCTCGGCGTCCTTGATCAGCACGTCGTTGAGGGCGATGTCGCTGCGGCGCGGCCCAGTCTTGCAGTCGAGCAGGGCACGGCGAGCCAGGCGGTAGTCGCCCTGGAGGAGTGCGGCGAATTGTGCGCGGGCTTCGTCTGCCGAGAAGGTGGTGAGGAAGCCGAGGCTGCCCTGATTGACGCCGATAATGGGGATGTCCGCCGCGGCCGCCCCGCGCACGGCGCCGAGCAGGGTGCCGTCGCCACCGATGACGCAGCAGGCATCGCAGTCCTTGAAGTAGCCCCGAGGAAGCCGGCGATCAGCGGACAGTTTTAATTTTTTTTCACCGCCCAGCCGGGCGATCTCCATCAGTTCCTGCGCGAGCTCCGCGGCACCCGGTTTGTCCGAGTTGAAGACGAAGGCCAGTTTGCGGAAGGGTGGCATGGTGATTCCCCGCTGAGTACGCGGATAAACGCGGATATTGGAATATCAATTTATCCACGATCATCCGCAGGAAACCGTCTTGGTCAGGCCTAGCAGGAACTCCCGGTTACCGTCGGCCCCGGCGACCGGGCACTCCATTTTCCCCCCAACTTCAACCCCGGGCAGCTCGCGCAGGGCAAATTTGCTCACTTCAGCCAGCACGCGCTGGCGCACGGTATCGTCGCGGATGATGCCGAGGCCCTTGTCTGCCTCGGCCTTCCCGGCTTCGAACTGCGGCTTTACCAGCGCGACGAGCGTGCCCCCGCTGCGCAGAAACGGCCAGACCGCGGGCAGCACGCTTTTCAGCGAGATAAAGGACAGGTCCATGACTATGACGTCGTAGCTTGAGCGGGGCAGATCGCCGAGAGCCAGCTGGCGGGCGTTGAGCTTCTCGAGGTTGGTGACGCGCGAATCGCGACGGAGCTTGTCGTGCAACTGGCCGTGGCCGACGTCGACGCAGGTCACCGCTGCGGCACCGGCCTGCAGGACGCAATCAGTGAATCCACCGGTCGAGGCGCCGACGTCGAGCACGTGCGCACCGGCCAGGTTGACGGGGAATTTATCGAGGAAGGCGGCGAGCTTTTCGCCGCCGCGGCTGACAAAGCGCGGCGGCTGGTCGATGGTCAGCTCGAAGCCGGCGGGAAATTCCTTGCCTGGCTTGTCGAGCCGCTCGGCGCCATGGCGGACGCGGCCGGTCATGATGAGCGCCTTGGCCTGCGCCCGGGTGGGGGCGAGGCCACGCGCCACCAGCAGTTCGTCGAGACGTTGTTTGGCGGCCGCCATCAGGGACAAGAAAAGGGTGGCCGGTGACGGCGTCCACGACATAAAGTAAGATCCACCAGTGCCCAAGCTGGTTGAATCCATGAACTCTGTCCCCAAGAGACCGCGCCTCCGCTGCTGGCGGTGGATAACAGGCGTGTTCCTGATGACACTCGTGGCGTCCGGTGGGTGGCTGGCGCTGCAAGCCTGGCCCAAACATGGTTATTTCGAGGCGCGACGGGCACCGGTGGCCACGGTCGAGGTGGAGCCGCCCCGAACCGAGGTGGGCGGATTTATCAGCCAGGCCGTGCGGGTCCGTGCAGCCAACGGGCTGCATGTCGATCTGCGCGTACTGCGTCCCGCTGCGGTCGCGGTTCGCCTGCCGCTGGTGGTGTTGCTCGGCGGTCACCGGACCGGGCGCGATGCAGTGGATTTGCTCGGGGCTCCCGGGCCATTCGCTGTGGCGGCGCTGGATTATCCCTACGACGGGCCGGAACGGCCGCGTGGCTGGAGGCAGTCGCTCGCGACCATCCCGGCGGCGCGGCGCGCCCTGCTTGAGACGCCCCAGGCGGTGCTGCTGGCACTCGACTGGCTGACGGCGCAACCTTGGGTGGATCCGTCGCGGGTGGAGCTGGTCGGCGTGAGCCTCGGCGTCCCGTTCGCGGCGGTGGTGGGAGCGCTCGAACCACGGTTCAGGCGCGTGTGGCTTATCCACGGTGGAGCCGGCAACCGCGAGTGGATCGAACACAACCTGGGAACAAAGGTGCAGTCGGAACTGCTGCGCGGCATCGCGGGCCGGTTGGTTTACCTGCTGGCCCATGGACCGACCTTGGAGGCGGAATACTGGGCGCCGCGCATTGCGCCGCGGCCGGTGATCATCATCGGGGCACGCGAGGACCGTCGCCTGCCACCCCACCTGGTGGAGCGGCTGCACGCCGCGGCCGGCGAACCCAAGGAATTGATCTGGATTGATGGCGGGCACGTGGACCGCCGGCCGGAAGCCGTGCGGCGGTTGCTTGAGCTGGTGCGCGCACGCCTGGTGGAGAACTGATTTGCTGCGGGTTGCCCGGATTCGAGGGGACGGCGGTTACCGTAATCTCTGCCGGGCGGGCGACCAGCACGTGGTGCGACCGCCGGCGGTCGCGCGGCGCAGCAACTGGCCGGTGCGCGGGCAGCGCCCGCCGTCCTCCCAGCGGTGCCAGAAGAGCCACGACTGGGGGATATGGTGATTGAGATCGGGCGGCAGGTAGCGGCCCTGGCCCGCAATCGTGTCGAAGGCGAGCCGGCAGAGTTTTTGGCATTCGCGGTGCAGGGTCCGTACTTCAGCCGTCGTAAGCGAGCCGGCCAGCCGCTTCGGATGGATCGCGGCCCGCCAGAGCACATCGTCGGCCATCCAGTTGCCGATGCCGGGGAAGCGCTCCTGCATCAACAGGACGGCCTTGATCGGCGCGCGACCGCGGCGCTTCAGGAAACCGGCCACGGCCTCGACGGTGAACTTCTTGGACAGTATGGCCGGCGCGATCCGCGTCCACCACGCGGGTGGTTTAGGTCCGGAGGAGAAGAGCACACGGCCGAACATCCGGGGATCGTTAAACACCAGCTGGCGGGTCCGCTGCACGAGGACGAAGTGATCGTGTTTGGCTGGCGCGTAGCCGGGTGTCTCGACGCGCAACTCGCCGCTCATGCCGAGATGGACGCCCAGCCAATGGCTGCTACTGAACCGGAAAAGCAGCTGCTTGGCCGAGGTCGCGGAGTCGAGCAGCCGCGCTCCCGTAAGTTTTCGTTTCAGCAAAGCGGTGCTGGTGCCGCGGAAGACCTTTTTGTCGTCGTGCAATCGCACAGCGATGACTTTGGCGCCGTGTCCGGCGCTCCAGCGTTTGCGGAAAAACTCAACTTCGGCCAGCTCGGGCATGGCCCCTTACCTGATTTCCCAGTGGTAGGGGTGTTTCGAGAGCGGTCGGGTGCCAGTGGCGGTGATCTGGACCACATCCTCCCAGCGGCAGCCGCCGAGGCCGGGATAGTAGAGACCCGGCTCCACGGTCAGGACCGAGCCCAGCTTGAGCAGGTTGGGGACCGTGGGCGACATGAGGCCCGCGTCGTGCACCGCGAGGCCGAGGCCGTGGCCGGTGCCGTGGAAGAAACCGACGGACCCGGTCTTCGTGCGCCTGGTCTCGTAGCCGGCGTCGGCAAAACAATCGGTGCAGGCCGCGTGCACAAGCCGCCCGTCGACGCCCGCCCGCATGAGGCGGGTGGCGCGTTTCTGGGCCTCGCGCACGGTGGCGACCAACCGGCGCTGCACCTCGCGGGGCCGACCCTTGAGGTAGGTGCGCGTCATGTCGCCGAAGTAGCCGGTCTCCACCACCCGCGGGAAAATATCGATGATGATCAGCTCGTGCGGACGGAGCGGGCCCGAGCCCCGCTCATGCGGGTCGCAAGCCTGGTCGCCACCTGCGACGATGGTGTCCTGCGCGTTGCCACCCTGCTGGTTGATGGCGGTATCGATGGCAAAGCGCAGGCGCTCGGAGGTGAGCGGCTGGCCTTGATGAACCAAGGTGCGGCCCTTGACCTTGGTGGCCCGCAGGATCTTTTCCGCGACGGTGTAGCCGACTGAGCAGAGGCGGTTGCCCTCGCGGATGCAGGCAGCCTCCCAGTCGGTCTTGATCTCGCGCTCGGGGAACAGCATGCCGTCGGCAAATTTCAACCTGAGCCCCAGCTTGGTCAGTTGGACGTAAAGTGAGGCGGGAAAATCATCCGCCACCCGGAAGGCGCGGAGGCCGTATTCCCGCGCGAGGGTGGCGATTATTTCCGGGACGCCGGCCTTGGCGCCGTAGCGCTGCTGGGCGCGGACCAGCCAGGGTTCCTGCGGCAGGACGACATCGAAGTCGCCGGTGCGCTTGACGCGGCCGAATTCCAGAGCGCGCTGGGCGGTGATCTTCTTGCCGCGTGCCCCAAAGGCGATGAAAGGGTCGTGCACCTCGACGCGGCCGAAATACAGCATGTCGGAGCTGGCGTGGGTGTCGGCGTAGAGGAGCGGGGGGAGGGAGGCGGCCATACGAGTGAGAGTGAAGGTGAAAATGACCTGAGCGCAATTTAGGATTTACGATATACGATCTATGATTGGGAATGATGCAGCATGTATCTCCGCCATTCCCTGCCGCTGTCTGTCGTCGCTGTTGTCGCCCTGCTCACCGCCTGCGGAGGCAGCGATGCGGCCAAAAACGTGCTGCCCAAGACCGTAGACGACCGGTTTGCCGTCAAGATCGGCGACCGGACGGTGCAGATGCAGATCGCCGCGCTACCGCGGGAATTGCAAAAGGGGCTGATGTTCCGGAAGACGATGGGGGAGGATGAAGGAATGTTATTTGTGTTCACGGCCCCGCAGCCGCAGGGCTTCTGGATGCGCAACACGACGCTGCCGCTCGACATCGGCTATTTCGACAAGACGGGCGAACTAAAGGAAATCTACCCGCTGTATCCGCTCGATGAACGGACGGTGAACGCGCGCAGCCGCCAGATACAATTCTGCCTGGAGATGAACCAAGGCTGGTATGCCCGGAGCGGCGTGAAGCCCGGCACGAAGCTTGACCTGAAAGCCGTGGCGGCGGCGCTGACAGCCCGCGGACTCAAGCCCGAGGCGGCTGGGCTGCATTGAGCGCAATCGATGCGTTGAATTGGAGCGCGGGCGACCTCGCCCGCGAAGAATAACCGCAGCGGGGTTGCTGCGCCTCCAGATCTCGTCATTCTTCGTCCTACCGACGGCGATCCACTTTCTCCATCTTGAACTCGTCCGTGGGGAGGACGTTGTCGGTGACGACGACGGAGATGGGTAGCTTGGTCTTCACCCAGAGCTCGGACTCCTTGAAATACTTGGCGCTGCCGCTCTCGAGGGCCTCGCCGATGGACTTGACGGGCAGCCGCTGGCCGCGCTTGGAGGCGTTGAAATCGTAGGCGCCCTTGAAAATCCGGTCGGTGGTGGAGCGGGGCATGGTGCAATAACTCCGGGATTTGCACGACCCAGCCGATGAGGTCCTTCTTCGGCAGCTTGCCGTCCATGTCGGAGAGCAGGACGACAAACTGCTTCTTGGGCGCGGGGGGCTTGATATCCTTGTCGGCGGCGGGCGCGGTGATCTCGTTCATCTCCTCGACGATCGCGCGGAGAAGGGAGGGGTCGAGTTTGTGTTTTTTGAGGATCTCGGCGACCTGACTGACTTCGATTTTGGCCATGGGAAAATTGGGGAGGGCCACGGATTGCACGGATGGGCACGGATGACAAACCAGAGTTGGTGGGAGTGGCGGCTGGACAATAAATCCATCCGTGTTCATCGGTGTCATCCGTGGCGCAGAATCTGGACGATCTTTTCGACGTGGTGGACGAGTTGGACCGGGTGATCGGGCAGCGGGCCCGGCGGGAGGTGCATCGGCGCAAACTCCGGCACTGGGCCGTGCATCTGCTTGTGTGCAACCGCGCCGGCCGGGTGTTTCTCGAAAATCGTTCGATGGCCAAGGACCTGCATCCCGGCGTGTGGGATTCGTCGGCGGCCGGGCACGTGGGGGCGGGGGAGGATTACGACGGCACGGCGGGGCGCGAGCTGGCGGAGGAGCTCGGCTGTCGGCCCGGGCAGCCTCCGCAGGTGCTGTTCAAAATTGAAGCGCGGGAGGAGTCGGGCCAGGAGTTCGTGTGGGTCTATCGCGTGGAAGCGGAAGGGCCGTTCACGCTGCAGGCGGAGGAGATCGAGCGCGGCGACTGGTTCACGGTGGCAGAGATCGACCGCTGGCTGGTGGAGCGGCCGGCTGAGCTGGCGCCGGCCCTCCGTTTCATCTGGCCCAAGGCGCGGTGTTATTTTCTCACGAAACAAAAAATAGCCCGTAAAGCTGAAGCACAGAATGGCCGAGCCAAGGCTAGGACAGTTTAGCCACAAAAATCAGGTGGTAATGGAGACTCTCAAGGCGCCTATAGGCGCGCGGACATCTTTCCAAAACGGGCTAAGACATTTTCGTGACTTTTTTCGCTGGAAATCCGGTCACCCAGCAGGGATGGCTACCGCGGGCGCTGGCTCAGGATGAACTCGAACTGCTTTTGGGAAAACAGCCGGCGGGGCACGCGGCGCTCCGCCTCGGCGATGAGCTTGTCCCAGTCTGTGTCACTGGGCGGGCCGTAAGGTTTCCAGGAGGAATGGTGGCCGTATTTCTTAGTCCAGGTGATGTTCTTGCCAAAGACATCCACGCAGACCTGGTGCTTCCTTCCTTCCGCGTCTTTCTGCCACCAGCCGAATTCCATGGCGCAAAGGATAACGGTTCCCGCCGGGGCAGCAAGCCCAGCTTGCAGCCAACTTAGATTGGACACGATGGGGGAAAATCGGCAGCTTGTGACTTGATGCGTCATATCCGCCGCCTCATTCTTTTTCTGACCCTGGCGGCGACAACCCACGCGCAGCTTGGGCATGAGATCGCCCAAAAGCATGCGGCGCGGGCGGGGGAGCGGCTGGCGATGCTGACGGCGCTGCGCGCTGAGGGCCGCACGTTCATCAACGGCGAAGTGGTGCCGTTCCTGCTCGTGGCTCAGCGTCCCAACCGGTTGCGGGTGGAAAACTTCACGCCGCTCCGCCGGGCGCTGCAGGTCTGCGATGGAGAGCAGGCGCCGTGGATCAGCCACACTGAGGTGAAGGGCGGGGCCCCGCAGGACATGACGGAGAGCGACGCGAAGGACTTCATCGCCAACGCCGACTTGGACGGTCCGCTGGTGAATTCTTCCGCAAAGGGCTACACCGTGGACTACGCGGGCGAGGAGTCCATCGAGGGGCGCTCCGCCTACAAGCTGCTCCTGATGAACCGGAGCGATAATATTTTTTTCTCTGGGTGGATGCACAGACCTACGAGGTGGTGAAGCGCACGGTCTATCGCGCGGCCAACGGCCAGCGCCTGGCGGTGGATACTTTCTTTAAGGATTTTCGCGAGGTCGGTGGCGTGCTCCAGCCCCAACGGGTCGAGACCATGGCCAACGGCCGCATGCTTTACGTCATGCTCATCGACCAGATGGAGGCGAATCCGGAGTCGGTCCCGCCGGAGACGTTCGGCCGGCCGGTAAAATAATTCGCGGAAAACCTAATCTTGCGACAGTTCGCCGGAGCGGCGGGCGGCGGCGAGAATGGTTTCCTTCACTGTCTCACGGAACTGGCGGGCGGCCATGACCTGCAGGCCGGCAAAGGTGGTGCCGTTGGGCGAGACGACCTTGTCGCGCAACGCCTCGGGCTCGCCACCGGTCTGCGCGAGGAGTTTCGTGGAACCCAACACGGTCTGGATCGCGAGTTGCAGTGCCGTCTCGCGTGGTAGGCCGGCGGCGCCGCCGCCATCGCGCAGCGCGGCGAGAAATTCAAAAAGAAACGCTGGGCCGCTGCCGACCAGCGCGGTAACCGTGTCCATGTGCTCCTCCCCGAGTGCGAGATGCTGGCCGAGGGAGCCGAGCAGTTTCTCCATGGTGGCGTGGTCCGCCGGAGCGAGCAGGGCGAGCGAGCACCAAGGGGTGATGCCCGCGCCGATGGCAGCGGGAAGATTGGGCAGGGCCCGCACCAAATTGCGGGCGCGGGGAAAAATTTGCGCGAGGCGCGCCAGTTTTATGCCGGCGAGCACAGAGAGAACGAGTTTGCCGGCGGTCAGTTCAGCAAGTCGCGGGTCGGAGCCGGCGAGCGACTGCGGCTTGAAGGCGACGATGACGGTGTCAGCACCGGCCAGCAGTTTCGGCAGATCGGACTCGAAAGTGATGCCGGTGTCGGCGGCGAGTTTTTGCGCCGTGACCCCGTGCTTGCTGGTGCACGCGATGTCGCCCGGCGTATGGACTTTCCGCGCTAGCAGTCCGCGCACCATGGCCGAGGCGAGATTGCCGGCACCGAGAAAAGCTATGCGTGGAGAGGCCATCGCAGGAATGAATTCTTCGCTGTGCTCAGAAAGACATGCGAGCGGAAATTTCAGGCCCGACCTACAATCGCCCGAATTCAGGACTTGTCCTTGCTCTTCCACTCGAGCGGGTGGCGGATGGTGCAGATGGCGCCACCGCCGGGCCGATCGGCTAGGGTGACTTCGCCGCCCAGGTTGCGCATCAAGTGGCGGGCCACGGTCAGGCCCATGCCGACGCCAACCGTGTGCTTGGTGCTTGTGAAAGGTTCGAAGGCGTGGTCCATGATCTCGGGGTCGATGCCGCGGCCGCGGTCCTCGATGTGCAGGAGGGCAAAGCGGCCCTCCTCGGGGCGCTCGACGATTTCAGTGCGGATATTGATGATGCGCTTGTCGTCGGGCTCGTCATGGTAGCCTTCCCAGGCGTTGATGAAGAGCTTGGCCAGGGCCTCCTCGAACACCTCGACGTTAGTGTCAATCAGCACCTCACTGGCGCCGTTCTCGATGGTGATGGGCTGATCGATCTTGTGTTCGATCTGATAGCGGCGGATGCCGCTGTCGATCATGCGGACGAGGCCGGTGAGCTGCTTGATGATCGCGACGATGCGGTCGACGGCATCCTCGAGGTGCTGGGCGTTTTTCTTCACCAGCTCGGGCTTCTCGTGGTAGGCCTTGATGAGGTCGACGTAGCCGATGACGACGCCGAGGAGATTGTCCAAGTTGTGGGCGATGCCCTGCGTGACGACACCGATAGTGGCGGAGCGGCGGGATTCGCCGAGGCGGGTCTGCAGGTCGACGAGCTCGCGGTTGATCGAGACGAAGCGGAGCTGGGTCCGGACGCGGGCGAGGGTTTCGTCGAGGTCGATGGGCTTGGTAATGTAGTCCACCGCGCCGACGCCGAGTCCCTCGATCTTGCCCTCCTTGGAGGTGCGGGCGGTGATGAAAATGACGGGGATGGCCTTGGTTTCTCTGCCGGTCTGGAGGCGCTGGCAGACCTCGATGCCGTCCATCTCGGGCATCATAACGTCGAGCAGGATGAGGTCGGGCGGGTCGGCCTCGACGAGGTCAAGCGCTTCGCGGCCGGAGTAGGCGGTGACCACAGTCATCCCCTCGCGCTCCAATTTGCGTTTCAACAACTGGACGTTGATGGGCTGGTCATCAACAACGAGAATCTTGGGCGTGGCCATGCGGGATGGGTGAGTAGAACGAGTCTGCCGCTGACTGGCAAGTTTCAGTTAAGGCCGCATGGCCTATTTATTGCCTACCTGAATCAGGCTCTGGCGGCGGGCTTTCAGGGTATTTTGCATCAACATGGCCACCGTCATGGGGCCGACGCCACCGGGCACAGGCGTGATCTTGCTGCACAGCGGGGCGACCGTGGAGAAATGCACGTCACCAGTCAGACGGTAACCGCTCTTTTTGGTGAGGTCAGGCACCCGGTTGACGCCGACGTCTATGACCACTGCGCCCGGCTTGACCATGTCGGCAGTGACAAACTCGGCCTTGCCGATGGCGGCGATCAGCACATCGGCCTGACAGGTGATGGAGGGGAGATTGGCGGTCTGCGAGTGGCACACGGTGACGGTGGCGTTGGCCCAGGGCTTGCGCTGGAGAGCGAGCAGGGCGGCGGGTTTGCCGACGATGAGGCTGCGACCGAGCATCACGACGTGCTTCCCGGCGAGTTTCACTCCGGAGCGTTGCAGGAGCTCCATGATGCCGGCGGGTGTGCAGGCGACGAAGCCGGTGTCGTCCTCCTGCGCGAGCTTGCCGAGGTTGAGGGTGTGGAAGCCGTCGACGTCCTTGTGCGCGGCGATGCGGCGGAACACAGCCACTTCATTGAGATGCTTGGGCAGCGGTGACTGGACGAGGATGCCGTCCACATCGGGGTCGGCGTTGAGTTTGTCGACCAGAGCAAAGAGTTCGTCCGCGGAGATGGTAACCGGTGGGAAGAGGAGCTGGCTCGCGATGCCGATCTCGGCGCAGGCCAGTTCCTTTTTCTTCACGTAGGAGACGGAGGCAGGATCCTCGCCGACGCGTACGAGCGCGATGCACGGCTTGCGGCCCGGGAGCGCGGCGACCTGGGCTTTGAGCTCGGCGATGATGGCCGCGGCGATCTTGTTACCGTCGATTAATTCCATGAAGCAAAAAAAAGAAAAGCCGGTCGCGGCGGCCGGCGGGAAGCGAGGGATTTATTTCAACGACATGGACTCGGCGGCGATGACGAGATCCTTACCGTCCACCGTATTGCGGACGGTGCCGGTGATGGTGATGTGGCGGTCGAAATAGGCCTCGATCTTGTCGGTCAACAGCAGACGCTTGGTGTCCACATAGGCGAAGCGCCGGCCGGAGGCATCGATGAGCTGATAGTCGTAAAGCGGGTTGGGGTTGAGGATGGCACGGCGGGCGAGGACGAGTTTGCCGGCGAAGAGGCGGGGCATGTCGGCGGTGTTGCCGGTGATCGGCACCGGGCGGCCGGCGGTGGTCACGGGTGGGGCCGGTGCGGTGGGCGCGATGATGCTGACCATGGGCTTGGTCTCGGCCGGGGTGTTCGCGGCCTCGCCCACGGCGATGAAGCCCTGCAGTTTTTTCTCGAGCTTGACCTGGCAATAGTCGCCATGAAGGCCGGTGATCTCGGTCTTGTCGCCGGGGGCGGCGGTGGCGATGAGCGGCGCATCCTTCTTCGGCGCCGCGTAGATACTGGCGCCCTCGCGGACCTCGAGGCCCTTGGTGATGTCGCGATTGTGCACGTAGACCTCGAAGGGGCCACGGATCTCGATCCGGTGCCAGCCGGCGGGGGCTTGGCCCACGACGGTGACGGTGGAGCCAGCCTTGAGGCGGGCGAGGACAGGCGACTTAGGGTCGGTCTGGACAAACACCGCGGTGTCGGCCGTCAGGGTGTCAGCGGCCAGGCGGGCGGCGGTAAACGCAAGGGTGAGGAGGGCGGTATTAATTTTCATGATGGGCGGGAGGCGCCTCGTCGCGGTAATGCGAACGCGGAACGACGAAGAGGGATTGGACTTCCTTCGTAGAAAGTTGTTTCACGCCGCGCAAAGGAATTCCTTTGAGGCGGAAAGCGCCGATCTGGTAGCGGCGGAGGCGGCGGACCTCGAAACCGAGGGCGGTGAAGAGCTGGCGGATCTCCCGTTTCTTGCCGTGGTGCATGTGGACGTCGAGCTCGGGCGAGCTGCGGTCGACGCGGGGATTGACGAGGTTGGCCCGCTCGACCTTCAGGTACTCGCCCTCGATGACGACGCCGCGGAGCAACTGGCGCAGGCGGCCGGCGGGGAAGGGTTCCTCGAGCGAGACGTAGTAGCGCTTAACGACCAGGTTGGACGGGTGCATGAGCTTGTGCGCGAGGTCGCCGTCGGAGGTCAGGATGACGAGGCCCTCGCTGTCCTTGTCGAGCCGACCGGCACAGAACAGTCGCAGCCGGGCCCACTCACGCGGGAGGAGGTGAAAGATGGTCTGCCCGGCGTGCGGGTCGCTGTTGCTGCACACGACGCCGCGGGGCTTGTGCATGACGAGCGCGAGCTTGGGCTGGGCCTGCGACCGGAGGGCCTTGCCGCGCACGCTGATCTTGTCGGCGCCGGGCTCGACCTTCTGGCCGAGCTCCGCTTTCACGCCGTTCACATAGACCTCGCCCGCCATAATCAGAGCCTCGGCGGCGCGGCGGGAGCAGATGCCAGCCTCGGCGATGAGTTTCTGGATGCGGACGGGTTTCATGTAAGTGGGCTGAATGGCATGCGCCGCAAGGGGGCGCAACGAGATTCAAATATGGCCAAACCAGGCTTGCCACGCTAGGTGTACTTCGGGGTAGATTCACCAGTTCATGCATCTTTCTACTCCACCGCTCAGCGCCTACACTAAAGATAATCCGCTGCCCGCAAAATTGCTGGAGAATCGGGTGCTCAACAAGGATGGATCGGGCAAGGACACGCGCCATCTGGTAGTCGACATCGCGGGCAGCGGTCTGACCTACTCAGTGGGAGATTCGCTGGGAGTTTACGCCTCCAACCGTCCGCAGATTGTCGAGGAGATCATTGAATTGATTGAAGCCACGGGCAACGAGCCAGTGGTGCCGCCACGGCTGACCGCTGCCGTCAGCTTGCGCGAGGCGCTGACCACCAAGCTTTCGCTGGGCGGACCGACGAAAAAAATCCTCGAAACTTTCGCCGCAAAAACCACCGAGGTGAAGCAGAAAGCGCAGCTGGCGGAATTGCTCGCGCCCGGCGCGAAAGAGCTCCGGGAGGTTTTTCTGGGCCAGCGCGAGTTCATCGACTTGCTGGAGGAGTTCCCCGGCGTGAAGCTGGCCCCGCAGGAACTGGCCGACCACCTGCGCAGCATGGTGCCGCGACTCTATTCCATCGCCTCGTCGCCCAAGCTCTATCCCGGGCAGGTGCACCTGTTAGTCGCGCCGGTGCGCTATGAATCCAACGGTCGCCGGCGCTACGGCGTGTGCTCGACCTTCCTGGCCGATCGCGTCACCCGCCGGAAGACGCCCATACCGGTTTTTATCGCCGAATCGCATTTCGGCCTGCCCGAGGATCCGGCCAAGGACATCATTATGATCGGGCCCGGCACGGGGGTCGCGCCATTCCGCGCATTTGTGCAGGAACGGGTGGCGACCAGCGCCACCGGTCGTAACTGGCTGTTTTTCGGCGACCAGCACCAGGCCACGGATTATCTCTATGGCGACGAATGGAAACGCCTGCTGGCCGAGGGCAGGATGGCGCGGGTCGACCTGGCCTTCTCCCGCGACCAGCCGCAAAAAATCTATGTGCAGGACCGCATCCGCGAAACCGCCGCCGAACTGTGGACCTGGATCAAGGGTGGGGCGCACTTTTACGTGTGCGGCGACGCGCACCGGATGGCCAAGGATGTCGACGCGGCGCTGCACCAAGTCATCATCGGGCAGGGTGGGCTGGAAGCGGCGCAGGCCGCCAATTACGTGAAGCAGATGAAGAAAGACAAGCGCTACCAGCGCGACGTCTACTGAGGGCGGATTGGGGATTGCGGAGTGCGGATTTGACTGCCAGCAATCCGCCCAGATATCTCATTCATGAGTTTTACTTTTAACAATAGAATCGCGCTCGTGACCGGCGCGGGTCGGGGCATTGGCAAATCCATCGCGGAACAACTTGCGAAAAACGGCGTGACCGTGATTTGCGTGAGCAAATCCGCTGGCAGTTGCGGCGCCACGGCGGCCGCCATCCTAGTCGGCGGCGGCAAAGCGAAGGCGCTGGCCGTGGACGTGGCCGACGGCGCAGCGGTGGCCAAGGCGAGTGCCGGCCTACTGGCCGAGTTCGGCCAGATCGACATCCTCGTCAATAACGCCGGTATCACGAAGGACGGCCTGCTTTTCCGCATGTCCGAGGCGGACTGGAGCGCGGTCATCGCGACGAATCTGAACAGCTGCTTCCACTGGACGAAACACATCGGACGCTCCATGACGCAGAAACGCTGGGGCCGGATTGTAAACATCACCTCGGTGGTCGGGCTGATGGGCAACGCCGGCCAGGCCAACTACTGCGCCGCCAAGGCGGGCATGATCGGTTTCACCAAGTCCATCGCCAAGGAGTTTGCGGCGCGCGGGGTCACGTCCAATGCCGTGGCCCCGGGGTTCATCAAGACTGACATGACGGACGCCCTGCCGGCCGAGGTCGCGGAGAAGATCAGCTCGGTCATCCCGCTGAAACGGCTGGGTGAGGCGGCGGATATCGCCCACATGACCGCATTTCTCTGTTCGGAGGAAGCGGGTTACATCACTGGGCAAGTTTTTACCGTTGACGGCGGCATGGTGATGTGATGCCTCTTCAGCAACCTTTTCGAACCCACTTTCAATCACATGGCTGACCAGAAAACCATCGACCAGCGCGTTAAAGAAATCATCGTTAACCAACTGAATGTTAACGAAGAGCAAATCACACCGCAGGCATCATTTCTCGATGATCTGGGCGCCGACTCGCTCGACACGGTCGAGCTGATTATGGCCTTTGAGGAGGAGTTCAAGGATGAGATCAAAGGCGAGATTCCTGAATCCGATGCGGAGAAACTGCAGACCGTCGGCGATGTGACCGCTTACATTGAGCAGAAAGCCGGTAAGAAATAAATTTTGGCATTTGCCCAAAGCGTTCTACCGTCTGGCCCAGCGCTGGCCCGGTAGGGCGCTTTTTCATTTCCACCCCACGATTTAAAGATGGAAGCAGCATCTCTTCACAAACGCGTGGTTGTCACCGGCCTGGGCGTCATCGCCTCACTTGGTCACAACGTGGCCGATTTCTGGGCCAGCATCCTGGCGGGCAAGAGCGGTGTCACCAAGGTCTCGCTGTTTGATGCGAAGGACTACAGCTGCCAGATCGGCGCCGAGGTACGGGGGTGGGACGCCACCCAGCACATGGATGCGAAGGAAGTCCGGCGCAACGACCGCTACACCCATTATGGTTTTTGCGCAGCCAAGCAGGCCACCGCCGACGCCAGGCTCGACATGTCCCAGGAGGATCCCGAGCGGGTCGGGGTCATCATCGGCTCCGGCATCGGCGGCATGTGGACCATCGAGGTCCAGCACAAGGTTTTGTTGGAGCGCGGTCCGCGCAGGGTGTCGCCGTTCATGATTCCCTCCCTCATCAGCAACATGTGCGGGGGCCTGGTCGCCATCGAACTCGGGGCACGCGGGCCAAATTTTGGCGTTGTCAGCGCCTGCTCCACGGCCACGCACGCCATCGGCGAATCGCTGCGCATGATCCGCAGCGGCGAGGCGGACGTCATGGTCTGCGGCGGGGCTGAGGCAGCCATCACGCCGCTCGCCTACGCGGGCTTCTGCTCGATGAAGGCGATGAGCACCAACAACAAGAATCCCGAGCAGGCCAGCCGGCCGTTCGACATGAACCGCGACGGTTTCATCATGGGCGAGGGCGCGGGTATCCTCGTGATCGAGAGCCTGGAGCATGCGCTGGCCCGGGGCGCCCGCATCTATTGCGAACTCGCCGGCTACTCCGCCACCTGCGACGCCTACCACATCACCTCGCCTGATCCCGAAGGCAAGGGCCTCTCGCTTTCCATGAGCCGGGCACTCGCCGATGCCCGCGTGACGCCGGCCGACATCGACTACATCAACGCCCACGGCACCTCCACTCCCTACAACGACAAGTACGAGACTCTCGCTATCAAGCACGTCTTCGGTGCACACGCCAACAAGGTCCTGATCAGTTCCACCAAGTCGATGACCGGCCACCTGCTCGGCGCCGCCGGCAGCGTGGAGGCCATCATCTCGATCAAGGCCATCGAGACCGGCGAGGTGCCGCCGACCATCAACCTGGAGACACCCGACCCGGACTGTGACCTGGACTATGTGCCGAATGTGAAACGACGGGCGCAGGTGAACATTGTGCTGACGGACAACCTCGGTTTTGGGGGGCACAACGCCTCACTGGTCTTCCGCAAGCTCTGAAGCCGGTGGGACCGGCGCCTCGTCCGGCTGCCACCGCCGAAGTAGGATGCGGGTCTCGGAACCGCCCGGCGCGTCTGCTGCACTTGGAAATTGACCGTTTTTCGCGACAACAGTAGCATCACTTGAACTTGACCTCGTCGTGAACCCCGCTCGTGTTGCAACCCCGTTCTTGATGTTGGTGGCTGGAGTCGCTCTAGCCGCGGACATTCAACGAGCCATTGAACGAGAAGGCACGCCAGACATTACAGGATGCCCGCACGGTCGGGATCCTGATAGAGCAGGGTTATCAGGGCGAAAGAGACGAAAAAGGAAAGGAACTGACCTGACCCCGAGTTTTTAAGCCGCAAAGCGGGTTAGTTTGGGCTCCTTTCAGCCGCCTCAAGGCTAACTCTGCGAGCGGACTAGTTTTCGGGGGTCAGGTCAGTCCGTGTAGGTGACCCGCTTGCGGGCCACCTATTGCGAATAGACGTGCTTATATTGACGTGACCGCACGAAACGGGAATGATCTGGGCAGCCTCCTTGCCCCATTTTTTAAAAAATCAAAGTAGGGCAGTGAACCAATTGGAATCATCTCGGCTACGATTGCGCAGACCCCCCCGCCCCGTTGGTTGGCAATGATTTAAGGGCTATATTGCCTGGGGATTTTAGAGCAACGCTCGCGAAAGTGGCAAGGAGGCCCGCAAATCGCCTTCTAGGGCCATCCTAGAGGCCCTCTAGGAGTCGCTCGGACAGGCCTAGTTTAGCAGCGGGAAATGCCTCGGTGGAGCAGTGTTATCTGTGGCGCCAACGCATGGGAAATTCGACTAGATTCCCGCGTTACTTGCCAATACAATGCCAAGACAGACTTTTATTGTAACGGCTAAAAAACACGCAAACAATTGACTATCAAAGTGGTGGCAAGGCCCGGAATCGAACCGGGGACACAAGGATTTTCAGTCCTCTGCTCTACCAACTGAGCTACCTTGCCAGTCGCGAAAGGCGGCGAGTTAAAGGGGTGGCGCAAGGACGCGTCAACGGGAATTTCGTTCCCGGGCTACCGGGGACGAAATAGGCTGTTAGACTGCGGAAAGCGCGCCAAAATTGACTGGGAATAACGCCGATTCGGACCGACTCTTGCCCCCGCATGGCCAATGAGATTTTCAGCCAGTTGGTGGACGCGCATTACACGCCGCTCTACCGCTTTGCCCTCAGCCTGGCGAAGAACTCGTCGGACGCGGGCGACCTCACTCAGCAGACATTTTTTATTTGGGAGAAACAAGGGCACGCGTTGCGGGAAAAGGGGAAGGCCAAGTCCTGGCTCTTCACCACGCTTTACCGGGAGTTTCTCCGCGGCCGCCGCCGGGCCGGCGCTTGCTGGCGATTCCATCACGCGAGCGGCTTGAGCGGATGCTGCGCCATGTGTTCGATGAGCGCGAATTTCTGTCGCCCTACGGCGCGCGGTCGTTGTCGCGCATCTACCAGGAACAGCCGTTTGTGCTGCAGGCGGGCGGCCAGGAATACCGGGTGGACTATGTGCCGGGTGAATCGGACTCGGGGCTGTTTGGGGGCAACTCAAACTGGCGCGGACCGGTGTGGTTTCCCACCAATTTCCTGCTGATCGAGGCGCTGGAGCGCTACCACCACTTCTATGGCGATAGCTTCACTGTGGAGTTTTCGACTGGCAGCGGCCGGCGGGTCACCCTGCAGGTGGCGGCGCAGGAGCTGGCGCAGCGGCTGGTAAAACTGTTCCTTCCGGCGGGTGACGGCCGGCGGGCGTGCCATGGCCCTGAGTCCGGGTATACCGCGGACGCCCGGTTCAAAGACATGGTGCTATTCCACGAATATTTCCACGGTGAGACGGGGCAGGGGCTGGGTGCCAGTCACCAGACGGGCTGGACGGCTTTGGTCGCCCGGTTGATTGAGGATTTTTGCTCAGAAAAGCGGCTAAAGTGAGCGAAAATTTGTGGCAGGAAAGGCACGTAAAATCGTGCCTCTCCAGTGGGTTACCATGTAGTAAAGTGAAACCTGAGACAGTTCGTCCCGCGTAAAATAGTTGGGATAAAAAACTGCTTGCCGGGGTCTTGGATATGCCGTTTGTCACGGCCACTTAGGCAATGAAACAACAGCTCACAAAATTCCTCCTGATGGTAACGGTCCTCGGTTTTGCAATTAAAGCCGGGGCATCCGACCGTTGGGAGACCTTACGCGCCATCAATTGGGTGGAGAACCCTAATAACAAAACCAACGCAGGCCGGTTTGGCGAGCTCGGGCCGTATCAATTTCGTTCGGGCACCTGGCGCATGCACACCACCAGACCCTTCAGCCTGGCGAACCAGCGGGCCGCGGCCGATGAGGTGGCGGTGAAGCACTACGAGTGGATCAAACGCACCCTCGAGCAGGCCGGCGTGCAGGCCAGCCCTTCAATATCGCCCTGTCTTGGAACTGCGGCGTGGAGGCGGTGTTGTCGGGCAGGGCCCCAAGCGTCAGCTACCGATACGCCGAACGCGTGACCAATCTGGTGGAGACATTCAAGGAGCGCTCACAGTCACTGGCCGAAGAGACTTTGCGCCAAGTGTCACCCCGCCGGCAGACGCTGGATGATGAGGGCACGACCGGGCTGCGTTTCCGGGTGCTGCAGGACACGCCCCGCTTCGTGATCGCGGCGGGTTAGACGGCCGCCGCCCGCTCATTCGAGGAACGAGCTCTGCTTCGGCGCCCGGCTGGCTTTCCGCGCCGCTTCCTCCTCCGGAGTGGCGTTAAGGTGGCGCGGTGGGCGCGTCATGCGCGAAGCGACCGCCTCCTCGCGGTCGGTCACGATCCGGTCGCAGATTTTCTCGATCTGCAGGTGGAGCCAGTTGGCCGTGGCGCTGCTCTCGGTGTAATCCGCCGGCCCATAGTGGTCGATGCGACCGGTCTGGCGGAGCCGGTCATTCTGCTCGAATTCCGCCCGCACGGCGGGGTTGTAGACCGCGTAGGTCTTGCCGCCGCCCTTCTTGACGACGGAGAAACTCGGCACGTCGCTCGGGCCGTCGGCGATGTAGATCATGTTCTGGAGCGGAATCCGGCGATCCTCGGGTGTAACCTTGGCATTCACGTCGATCGCGGGGTTCCGGTTCGTGCCTTTGTTGATTTCGAAAATGGCGCGGGTCTTGGTCGTGTTGTCGATCATGATGCCGATCTGGGCGATCTCCGCCGCGGCCTCGATGGACAGCTCCTTTTGCCGGAGGAAGCCAGGCTGCAGCGGGTTTTCAATGAACTCGCAGGCCCAGACGGCGTCGAGGTGGGGTGCGACCGCGCTGCCGCGGATTATCTCCGCGAGGCCGGTGCTGACGACGTAATGCTCGAGGATGATCTCGTGCTTGGCGTATTCCGGCTTGGCTTTCACCCAGGCCCGCGACGTCTCGAGGAATTTCGGCAGCCCGGGGTAGAACTTAATCTCGGTGCCGCATTCGCGCAGCACCTTGTTGCTCAGGCCGGGCATCTTGCCCGCCAGCACATAGGTCAGCAGATGGTTCAGGTAGCTGATCTCCGGCGCGATATGGTAGCCGCGCTTGCGGTAGTTTTCGACGAGGGCGTTGGTTTCGGCCCAGAAATCAGGCTCATCGATACCAAAACGGCGGAAGAGGGGGGCCTGCATATAGGCCGGGATCAAAGTCTTGTCAAAATCCCATACACAGGCGATGATGTTTTGAGTGAAGAGCGTTGAGGCCATCGCGGATATTTTCTACTAGACGGCGGACATCGCCGTTGATTCTGGCCTTTGATAAAGCCGCGGGTTGCGGCTGAGGCAATTAGCAATTTCCCGCTTACATTTCCTGTATGGACACCCTGCCCGACATCACTCCCTTCCAACGCCGCCTCGACGAGCTCGCCTCGCAGATGGCGGAGCCGTCGTTTTACGCCAATCTACGCAAGGCGACCGAGATTTCCCGCGAGCAACAGGGGCTCCGGCAGCTGGTGGAGAACTATCAGGCCTATGAGCGCATGGGGCGCGAACTCGCCGAGCACGCCACGCTGGGCAAGGATGCCTCCGCCGACGCCGAGTTGCGCACGCTGGCCCAGCAGGAGGTGCCGGAACTGCAGGCCCGGCGCGAGGTCCTGAAGCAGGCGGTCCTGCTGGCGATGATCCCGCCCGAGGCGGCCGACTCGCGCAACACCGTGTGTGAGATCCGCGCCGGCACCGGCGGCGACGAGGCCAGCCTGTTCGCCGCGGAATTATTCCGCCTTTACACCCGCTACGCGGAGGGCCGCGGCTGGAAGATCCAGCCCATGAGCTCGAGCGGCTCGGACCGGGGCGGCTTCAAGGAAGTGATCTTTCTCATCACCGGCGAGCACGTCTACAAGCAGTTGAAATACGAGAGCGGCGTGCACCGGGTCCAGCGCATCCCGGTCACTGAGGCCAACGGCCGCATCCACACCTCCACTGTGACCGTGGCCGTGCTGCCCGAGGCTGAGGAGGTCGAGGTGCAGATTGATCCGTCGGACCTGGACATCACCGTGCAACGCGCCAGCGGGCCGGGCGGGCAGGGGGTCAACACGACCGATTCCGCCGTTCGCATCGTGCACCGGCCGAGCGGGCTCACTATTTATTGCGCCGATGACCGGTCGCAGATCAAGAACAAGGCCCGGGCCATGGCCGTGCTGCGCTCGCGACTGCTGAAGCTGAAGGAAGACGAGGAACATGCCAAATATGCGGCCCAGCGCCGCACGCAGATCGGCACCGGCGGCCGCAGCGAGCGCATCCGCACTTATAATTTCCCGCAGAACCGGATGACCGACCACCGCATCGGCCTCACGCTCTACAGCCTGCCTGCCATCATGGAGGGTGGCATCGAGCCGGTCATTTCCGCCCTCCAGCGGGCCGCTTTTGAGGAAAAGCTGGCCGAGCTGACCGGCGGACCACTGCCCGTGCGGCCGCGCACCGGGGCCGATGACGAGTGATCTCATGCTGACGGTTCTGGAGATCATCAAGCGGACGACCGAGTTTCTCGAAAAACGCGGCGTGGAGGGTTCGCGGCTGAGCGCCGAGCTGATGATCGGGCACGCCCTCGGGTTGAAGCGCATGCAGCTTTACCTGCAATTTGAGCGCCCGCTGACCGAGCCCGAGCTGGTAAAAATCCGGCCGATGGTGAAGCGGCGCGGCAATCGCGAGCCGGTGCAATACATCCTGGGGGAGACGGAATTTTCCGGGCTGATGCTCAAGGTCGACCGCCGCGCCCTGATCCCGCGACTGGAGACAGAGCGGCTGATCGAATTGTTGACGCAACGTCTGACCCAGGCGCCGGCCAACATTCTCGACCTCGGCACGGGCAGCGGGGCCATCGCGCTGGCACTGGCGAAGGCCTGGCCGGCCGCGGCTGTGGTCGGGCTGGACAACAGCGCCGAAGCCCTGGCCCTGGCACGGGAAAATGCCGAGTCCTGCGGTCTCGCCGGAAGAGTGACATTTGTGCTCTCCGATTGGTTCACCAACCTGGAGGCAGCGGTGAAGTTTCAACTGATCGTGGCCAACCCGCCTTATCTTTCGGACGACGAAGTGCGCTCGGCCCAGCCGGAAGTGAAGGATTTCGAACCGCCCGCCGCGCTATCCGCGGGGTCCAACGGCGCCGCGGCCCTGGAAAAAATCATCCGTGAGGCCCGGTTGCATCTGGCGGCGGGGGGCCTGCTGGCTTGCGAGACCGGCACGGCCCAGCATCAGCAATTGCTGCAGCTGGCGGCCAGTGCGGGCTATGGCCGCGCCGAATCGCTGCGCGACCTGGCCGGCCGGGAGCGCTACCTGCTAGCCCTTGTGTAGGGCGGTGACCGGCGCGCGGCCGTCCGCCCAGTATTGGGGATCCATGTTCATCCGCAGTGTATCGGTGACGACCCGCAGGGTCTCGCGCAGATGCACATCGAGCTTGGCCTTGGTCTCGGCATCCGGTGCATCGGTGTCACCATCGTCATCAATGCTGGCGGTGGCTGGTTCCTTGGGACCAGTGGCCTCGGCTTTCAAGACGGAGTCGAGCTTGATTTCGCGGGCAACGTAATTGCCCTTGGACAACCGGGCGCGCTCGGCGTCCATGGTCTTCTTGAATTCATCATCGGCCTGCTTGAGGGCGAGGCGCTGCTCCAGGTTGAGCGTGATGGTTTTCTGCTCCTGCCGCTCCTTGAAGAAGTCGATGTTCTTTTTCAAATAGGCGAATTCCTCGAGTGATTCCTGCCGCTCGCGACTGGCCTCCAGAAGCGGTTTGACAAAGGTCTGGGGGAGAACCTTGCCCTCGAATGAGGTCGACTTGATTTCATCCCAGATGAGGGCATGGGGCAGGCTGGATTCAGCGATGGGCAGGAATTCGTCGATGGAAGGCAGGACAATGTCGGGGGTCACGCCGTTCTTCTGGGTGGACGAGCCGTTGGGCAGGTAGAATTTCCGCACGGTGAGCTTGGCGGCGCCCGTGTGCTCGAGGTCCTGGCTCAACCGGGGCAGGTAGTTTTTCATTTCCAGGACGGCTTGCACCGTGCCCTTGCCATGGGTGGAGCTGTCGCCGATGATGACGGCGCGGCCGTAGTTCTGCAGCGCGCCGGCGAAAATCTCGGAGGCGGAGGCGCTGAAGCGCGAGGTCAGCACGGCGAGCGGGCCGTCATAGGCGACGGCGCTGTTGGTGTCACTGTCGATGGTCACATGGCCCTGAAAGTCGCGTTCCTGCACGACCGGGCCCTGCGAGATGAATAGGCCAGTCAGGTCAACCGCTTCGGAGAGCAGGCCGCCGCCGTTGCGGCGCAGGTCGACGACCAGGGCCTTGATGCCCTGTTGCTTCAGCTTGCCGATCAGTTCGGCGACGTCCTGCGTGGCGGTGCTCTTGTTTTCACTGGCGGGGGATTCATCCGGCGGACCGTAGAAGGAATTCAGCACAATCACCCCGACCGGCACGGTCTGGTCGTTCTCGCCGGGCAGGTCGTAGATGGACGCGGAGGCCCGGGCGGAGTTCAGCTTGATGATATCGCGCGTGATGGCGACCTCCTTGGTCTTGGTGGCATCCACCGAATCGCGCGGCAGGATGGTGAGGGTGACCTTGGTGTTCTTGTCGCCCCGGATCATGTCGACGATCCGGCGCAGTTTCATGCCGATGACCTCGATGGTTTCGCTGTCCTGCTGCTTGACCGCGACAATCTTGTCATTCACGTGGATCTGGCCGCTAGTGTAGGCCGGGCCGCCGGGTATGACCTCGCGCACCACGCAGTTGCCGTCGTCCTCGATGCCTAACACCGCGCCTATGCCTACGAGGGACAACTTCATCTGGATGCTGAAATCCTGCAGGGTGTCGGCGGAGAAATAGGCGGAGTGTGGATCATACATCCGGGTCAGGCTGGAGAGAAACGTCTCCTGCACGTCCGGGGACTCCGTATCGCCGATGTTTTTCAGCATGCGCTCGTAGCGCTTGCGCACGGTGGACTTCGCCTCGTCAGAGGTTTTCTTGGCCAGCAGGTCCTGGAGAATTTCGTATTTGATCCGGCGGCGCCACAGGTCCTCGATCTCGGCGGCATTTGCCGCGAAGGGGCTCTTGCTGCGGTCGGGGGTGTAGAATTCCTGGCTGGTGAAATCGAAGTCCTTCTTCAGTTCCGAGAAGATCCAGGAGGCGCGGGTCTTGACGCGAGATTCATAGACCATGTAGATAGCGAACGCCATGTCGATGTTGCCGAGGTAAGCGAGGTCGGTCTCGACCCGCGGGCCGTATTGCTTGCGGAAGGCCAATTCATCCTCGGCCGTGAAGAAGAGCCGTTGGGGATCGAGTTCCTTCAGGTAGTCGGTAATGAGCTCCGGGTAATCGGCGGTCGTGACAGCGTCCTTGTTGTAATGGAAATACTCCAGCATTTGGACGAGGGTGCGCGTTTCGAGGCGCATAACCGGCGTGGTTTTGAACTCACGGTCCGGTGCCGCTTGGGCGGCGGTGAACAGGGCCAGGGCCAGAACGGCGAGGTGGGGGAGGAAATGGCGCGTAGATTTCACAGGTAAGGGGGTGCCAAAGTGATAGGGACTAGCGGCCTGAAAACGAGAATTGTTTCAGGAAAACGGCAAATCGCTTGCCGAGGTGTCCGAACCGGCTTGATGGCGCGGCCTGGCCCATTGGGTAGGAGGGAGGCAGGGGTTCTAGTGCCTGCTGAGCAGGTCCTTCGCTTCATCCAGAATCCGCTTTTCCGTATCTGTCAGGGCGCCAAAGCCCTGGCTGTTAATTTTGTCGAGAATCCGGTCCACTTCGGCGCGGAAATCGGTGGAGGATCTGCCGGGGTTAAGTGGGGAGGACTTCGCGACGGTATGTCTTTTCGCGCGCCGGCGCAGCCAGGCTGGCAGTGTCAGGCCGGCGGCACGATCCCAGCCGTTGTTCGCATGGAAAAATCTAAAGTATATCCAGCCCGCCAGCATGCCGCCCAGATGGACGGACGGGGTGAAACCAAAGGGTGCGGCCGAGCCCAAGATCTCGTAGAAGAGCAGGCCGAATGCATCCACCACCAGCAGGCCGTAAATAAAAAACCTGGGGCGGAGGGTGACCGGAAACAGGAAGAAAACCAGGAAACTGATTTCCTGGTTGGGATACACGCACGCCAGCACCACAAACAGGCCGAGCAATCCCGCACTGGGGCCGATGTGCACCCCGCCATGCAACCAGTGCACCGCCGACCAGCCGAGCGCCCCGAGAATGATCGCGCCGGCATACACGGCCAGGAATCTCCTAACGCCCAGCATGGGTTCCAATTCCCGGCCGATAAAAACCAGCCCGAAAATCGTGAAGAGGATGTGGAATGGGTTGCCCGTGCTATGGAGGAAACTATGTGTGAGCAGGGTCCAAACCTGTCCGTGCTGCAGGCTGCGCACCGTTAGGGGAAACAAATCGACCAGGGCGGCCCCGGAGACAAACCACGGCGAAAGCACGACCAGCTCCAGAATATAGGTGGCCACCAGGACGGCGATTAACCAGACGAACATTGACGTGTTGCGTCGGGGATAATCACTTCGCATGTAGACGCGGTCGGACAGCATTGAGCCTAACCTAGATCGCTTGCGCTCAAACACAAGCCCCGCTCGGTCGATCGCCCTGATGGCGGATGACTCAAAGCCGTGCGACTTCTTGACAGTAAGTAAAAATCCCATTCAGTAACGCGCACGATGGCCAATAAAGCAGAAAAATGGAAGGATAACGCCGCCGGAAAATTTTTCGTCGACCAGCAGTGCATTGATTGCGATCTCTGCCGGGAGACAGCCCCGGCATTCTTCAAACGCCATGAAGAGGGTGGGTATTCATTTGTGCACAATCAGCCCACCACGGAGGAAGATGCCCAGCTCTGCATGGAGGCCCTCGAAGGATGCCCGGTCGAGGCCATTGGTAAAGACGGGGACGAATAACTCCGGTGAACTCGAGGCCGCTTTTGACGCGGCTTTATTTGCGCCCATTACGTTAAGCACGCGGAATATTCCTTTAACCGAATGATGCTCCAACCCGGATCCTTCTTCGGATCGCGCCGCGCTGCCTGGCTGATCACACTTGCGCTGGCAGCACTGACCACCGGTCTCAGCCAGCTCGCCGAAAAGCCCTACGAATTGCCCAAGTTCGCCACTCATTCTGAGCAAGTGGCCAACCAGACTCCCGTTGGGACTTTCGCGATGCCCGTCTCGGGACTCCGCTTCGAGCCGCGGGTGGATGTGCAAGCCCGCAACCTGGCGGAAGGTCAGGCGGATGTCGCAATCCGTGGCGGTGTTTTTGAAAACACGGGGTTCAAATTTGGTGCGATTTCGCTCTATGATCCGCAAACCGGGCATTACTTTGCCGAGATTCCCATCGCGCCGGCGATGTTGCTGCCGCTCCGGGTGATGACGGGTGCCGACAATGCCCTGGCGGGGTTTAACGCCGGAGTCGGCACGGTGGCCTTTGCCTGGCGGCCGATCGAGCAGCGGGGCGAGGTGGCGGCGGCCACGGGCGATTACGCCACCAACCGCCAGAGTTTTTATCAGGCGGTGGTTTTGCCAGCCGCCGCAGGGAAACTGACGTTGGCCGCCGATGTTGAGCTGTCCCGGTCCGAGTCAGATGGGTCAGTGCCTTTCGGCGATCATGATTTCCAGCGAGCGTCCGGCCGCCTTCAGTTCCGCAGGGCGCAGAGCCAGACAGATATTTTTGCCGGTGGGCAACGAAAATTCTTCGGCTGGCCCAATCTCTACACGCCGTTTGGCTTCAACGAGACAGAGGATCTGCATACGGATCTATATGCCTTCAATCATCGCGCCTGGTCGTCGCCGGAGAATTACTGGCAACTGGGTGCGTTCTACCGCCGCAACTACGACGACTATGAATTCAATCGCGCAGTGCCGGGCGCCTCGAATCCCTTCCAGCACACGACGCATGTGCGAGCGCTGGCCTTGGACGGACATCATGCGCTGGGTGACTACGGTGTTGACTTCTGTGTCCAAGCCATGTGTGACAGCTTGGAGTCAACGGCGCTGATCTTCGGCCGGTTTCATACGCGGGATTATCTCAAGGTGGCGGTGGTGCCCGAGCGCGAATTCGACACTGCCAGTGGCAAACTCAAGCTGAGCCTCGGAGCGACTTACGATGGCACGAACCGCGACGGCTCGGCGCTCTCACCCATTGTGGCCGCGGAGCTGACCCAACCCAGCAGCGGACGGCTTTATGCGCAATACGCGGAAAGCACCCAGGTGCCGACTTACACCGCGCTGAATTCCAATGCCGCAGCCGGCCTCTTCCGCGGCAACCCCAACCTCGGCCGGGAAACCAGCCGGAATCTCGAAGCTGGCGCGGTATTCAAGACCGCCGGTTGGACACTTGAGACCGCGCTGTTCTATCGCTGGGATGACGAACTGACTGACTGGACATTCCGACAGGGTGTCACGGCACGCACAGCCAACGCCGTGGATATCGGCACGCTCGGCCTCGAGCTTGTCGCCATCCGCAAGTCGCCGCGTTGTGACTTCGTGCTCGGCTACACTTTCCTGGACAAGAATGCCGACTACGGCGCGGCGACCGTGGAGGCCAGTTTCTATGCCTTGAATTTCGCCCAACACCGCCTGACTGCCGCCGTCGTGCTGCGGCTTGGCGCGGGCTTTGAAATCCGGGTCGACAACGAATTTCGCGTGCAGGAAAAGAATTTGCTGCGCGTGATCGGGGGCAAAGACGCGGTGTTGTCGGCGGTGGGGCTTTATTATCTGCCGCCCCGGCTGCGTGGTCTGGAATTCTCGCTGCTGGTGGACAATCTGTGGGACAGTGACTTTCAGGAAGTGCCGGCGGTGTCGGCTCCGCGCCGCCAATTCTCGGCCGGTGCCGCCTACCGCTGGTAAAGCTGAACCCGGCCAGACAAGCCTGATCTCGCCCGACGCCCTTTACAACGATTTGGCGCGTTTCCAGCCAGACATTTTCCACTGGCAAACCGCCACTAAGTGGCAATCTGTGTTGCACGCAACTATATAACCCATTTCCACCATGCTCATCTACATCGCCCTCCTGATTGTACCTTTCCTGTTCGGCCTCTACGCGCAGATACGCGTCTCGAGTGCCTACAAAAAAAACGCACAGATACCTTCGCGCGGCCACATCACCGGCCGCGAGGCCGCCGCCGCCGTCTTGGGAAGCGCCGGCATCCATGATGTCGAGATCGTCGAGGTGCCCGGCCATCTGACGGATCACTATGATCCCTCAAACAAGCGGCTCGCGCTGTCCTCGGAAAACTACCGCGGCTCCAGCCTTGCGGCGCTGGGCGTCTCGGCTCACGAGGCCGGCCACGCCATCCAGCACAAGGTTGGCTATTCCATGATGACCCTACGGCAGACCTTGGTGCCGGCTACCCAAATCGCCGCCGGGGCCTCAAACTTCCTTATCCTCGCCGGCATCTTGCTCATCAGCACCGCGATTGGCGGCAAGATGCTGATGATCGGTGCGCTCGCCCTCGCGATCATCTGCTTGTTCCAGCTGGTCACGCTGCCGGTTGAGTTCGACGCCAGCCGCCGCGCGAAGGGCCAGCTGGTTGATCTTGGCATCCTCGGGCGCGAAGAGATGGACGGAGTCAACGAGACCCTCGATGCCGCGGCGCTCACATATGTGGCGGTCTTTGTCGCCTCGCTCGGCAGCTTGCTGCACATCCTGCTGATCCTGACTGGCAGCCGCCGCGACGACTGAGCGTTTTGCTTATTCCAAAATGAGAAAGCCGGTCCCGCGCGAGTTCTGTAATTCCTACGCGCAAAGCCGCATTATCATAGCGTGCCTCGCCCTCGGCCACTACCACCCGATGGAGTCGGTGGCCGACAAGGTCCCGGCGCTATTGCAATTCCTCCCGCGCATGCTGTTGCGCCCCAGCCGCCCTATCAGCTGCGGCAGCGATCACGTTGTCATCCTCGAAGCCCCTGTCCGCGCGCTCTTGGGGGAGATTGCGAGCGGTGGGGCGTTCAGCCGTGTGCTTGTCGCGCTCGATTTTTCGACACCAGCATCAACCGTATCGCCGCTTACGTCGTGGGCGCGGTCTGGGACATGCTCTGCGTACGTGCCGTCGCACCGCCGGCCGATAAATGGCTCGCCGACGAAGCGAGTCACAAAAAGTCCGTGCTGAGCCGGCGCCGTTGATCTAAGTGAAGCACTCTACGCACATCGCGGATCCTGATGTCATCGTGATCGGTAGTGGCGTCATGTCCGCCAACCTGGGCGCGATGCTCAGGTGCCTGCAGCCCGCCCTGAAAATCCAGCTTTATGAGGTGACGGACGATCTGGCACAGGAAAGCTCGCATGGCTGGAACAACGCAGGCACCGGGCACGCGGGCATTTGCGAGCTGAGCTACACGCCGGAACGTGAGGCGGACGGCACGGTCAACGTCGCCAAAGTGATCGAGATTTACGAGCAGTTCGAGCACTCCAAGCAGTTCTGGAGCTATGCCGTGGCGCAGGGCATGGCCGACAATCCCCGGGAGTTCATCAACCAGGTCCCGCACATCAGTTTTGTCCACGGGCCGGAGCAGGTCGCTTTCCTCAGGGCGCGCCATGCCAGCATGACGGCCCACCATTTCTTTCGGGAAATGGAATACACCACCAACCGGGCGACCATCGCCCGCTGGTCTCCGCTCCTCGTCGAGGGGCGGGACCCGAACGTCCCGATCGCCGCGACCAAGATGGATGGAGGAACCGATGTTAATTTCGGCGTCATCTCCCGCAAGCTCCTCACCTGGTTCGCCCGGCAGGACGGCTGCGGCATCGCCAGCGGCCACCGGGTTGTTGACTTGAAAAAATCGGAAGCGGGCTGGGACGTCAGCATCCGGGATCTCGCCACCGGCGGAATCCGGAAAAATCGCGGCAAATTCATCTTTGTCGGCGCGGGCGGCGGCAGCCTGCACCTGCTCCAGATGTCCGGCATCTCCGAAAGCAAGGGCATCGGCGGGTTTCCCATCGGCGGGCAATGGCTTGTCTGCGAGAACCCGGAGATCGTCAAGCGGCACCAGGCCAAGGTCTACGGGCAGGCCCTCGATGCTGCACCGACCATGGCCGTGCCGCACCTCGACACCCGCGTGCTCGACGGCAAAAAGACACTGCTGTTCGGCCCGTTCGCGGCGTGGACGACGAGGTTCCTCCAGCGGAAAGGCAGCTGGATCGACCTGCTACGCTCGGTGAAGCCCGACAATCTTGTTACGCTGCTCAAGATTGGAGCCAGCAACATCCCGCTGGTCCGCTATCTCATCCAGCAGGGCACCCAAAGCATGGCGAACCGGATGGAGGTGCTGCACATCTTTTATCCGGCGGCCAAGGCTGAGGATTGGAAGCTGATCGACGCCGGCATTCGCGTGCAGGCCATCAAGAAGACCGACGGCGAGGCGGGCATCGTGCACCACGGCACGGAGATCATCACCAATTCCGACCGCACCATCTCCGCATTGCTCGGCGCGTCGCCCGGCGCCTCTGTCTGCGTGGACATCGGGCTGCAAGTCATCAAGAACTGCCTGCCGCACCTGCTGGCCAGCAGCGAGGGGAAGGCGCGCCTAGGGGCGATGATCCCAACCTACGACGAGGACGGAAAGCTTCCGGAGAACGCCGGCCGTTTCGAAGAAGTCCAGCGCAAGACCAATGAGATTTTGCAGCTGGGGTGACGGGGTCAGGTCACCCTCACCGCCTGGTTGAGCACAGCCGTAACACTGTTGAATGAACCAATACGCCCACGCGGATTAAGTTCAGGTTCCGCATCCGTAGAATTCACCACCGCCTGAACCATCCATATTCCGTTATCATACCGATAGCTTAGATCGGTTCCGTAACTGGCGGTCTCACCGTATTGCCATTCGCCAAAGAGTGTAACAGATCCGCGCCCCGTGGCGCCGACCACAAAATCAGGACCATACGTCAACGGCACTCCCGTAGCCGGTGTCGGGGTCCCCGTGGTACCAGCATTTAGAGTGAAACGATTCCCTCCGGAGCGCGCGCTTACGTTGCGGCTCCAGCGGCCACCAAGAGAGAGCATCGAGTTGGGTGTCAGACGCCAGTCTGCTTTGAAACTGTATACCGTCCGCACGGTATGCCGAGGAAACTGCCTGGTCTCGTATTACCGGGAATAGGGCTGGCTAAATGAGGCATTGGTTCCGGTACCACCAGCGTTCCATGCAGTCTGAATGAGATTCTGAGTATTAAATTTGTTGCTCTCCATTCCGGTAAGCACGATGCCAAAGTTTTTTCCGATTGGCAGAGTGTAATCGAAATCAAACCCCGGCAGTATCTTGTGGGTCTTTTCATCAAGATACCCGTGGGGTGTCTTCTTTAACGTTAGGGCATTCCCGTTGCCGGTCAGGTTCACGCCAAATTGAAGTTCGGCACCACTCCGCTCAAAAGCACTCTTGCTCACCATGTTGACCGAACCCGCCAATGAGTCCGCCGGGGTCGCAGGGGTCGGGACCTTCGTCACCTCAATTCTCGAAACATTGTTTAGGGCCAAGGTTTTCATCTCAACTTGCCGTCCAGGCCCCGACTGGTTGCCGGTCGAGATGGGATTCCCGACAACATAGATAGCCGTCATATCGGCTCCAATACCGCGAATGGAGATTCCTCCAATCTCTGCGTTATCGTATTCGGCCACAAGCCCTGGCAAGTATTTCAAGAATTCGCCTGCGTTGCTCCCAACGATGTCTCCCATGGCATCGGTCGAAATGACGTTCTTAATATTCGCTGAAAACCGTTGTTCGTTGGTGGCAATGGCATCGGCGTCTGTCTCCCGATTCGCTGATACGACAAACGGGTTCATTTCCAGAACCTCCCCATCCTTCGTTAAATAACGCGAAGCGCTCGTGAGATTGATATCTTGCTGGATCGTGCTGCCCGCAGTCACATCGATGGCAACATCCTTTGGATCCAAATCAGTATAGAAAACAGTAAGAGTAGATGGGCCAACCGGAACTCCAACGAGACGGTAGACGCCGAATTGGTCGGTGAATGCAGTCAATTCAGTCCCGCGAACCGAAACACGCGCACGACTCAAATATTTGTCAGTGACCGCATTCTTAATGCGCCCCGTCACAATGGTCTCCGCAGACTTTTCACCGTCACTGGAATTCTCCGCTGCACAGAGTGGATTTAACAGAAATAGCGCCAGGACGAATAATCCTGAGAGATTCATACAGTGTCTTTTGAGGTTCATGGGGCTTTTGCTTGGGGTTTGTGCCTTCAATACTCCGGATAAATCAGGCGAGGTGAAATTGGATCGAAGCAACTGGGGACGCACCTGGTGACATCGTGTATTGTTTTCTTTTCCTGTCGTGTGAATATACAGAATAATAGATTAAGATGTGTCAAGCGTCATTCCCTTTTTAGTCCCCATGCTGGACAACCCAAACCGCACGGACCTCACGGTGTTCGTCATATTAGCCCTTGTTTGTGAGGAGCCACTCGCAGCATTGCCTGCGGTTTGACCTGCTGGCTTGGATTGTCTGAGTGGTGGGTCTGTCATGCCCTAATGCGCTGCTAGAACCCGCCGGAAGTCCCAATCAATTTGACCAGGGCCGCTTCTTTTGCTTTATCTGTAGAAAGAATATATGAGCGATTCACTAAAACTGCGCATTGATCGTCCCAAAGTGGTTTATCTCCAGATCCGGGAACAATTGAGAGAGATGATCTTGAACGGTCAACTCGCGCCAGGAACCAAGCTGCCGAGCACTGCCAAGCTAGCCACAAAATGGAATACCCACCCCAGCACCGTTCACGCCGCCCTGACACCCTTGGTGAAGGAAGGTCTGCTGACGCGGCAACCAAAGATCGGCACGTTCATAAATCAACGCAATACAAGCCGGTTGACGGATGTTGGCGTATACTATGACTCCAATATTTGGATGCATGAGGCCCAAGCGTTTAAGCGAGCTGTACATGTCGAACTCGCGAAACTCTTGGAGCGCGAAAAGGTCAATCTTAAGGTTTGGTTCGATCCGCGATCCGAGAATCATCGGAAAAAGCCTTGGGCGGATCTGATCACAGCTGCCGATCGGCGCGACATTCAGGCATTAATTGCAAGTGATGTTCCCAGCGAACTCGTGGCCTGGATGCAGCAATTGCCGATTCCCACCGCTTACTTTACGTACGCCGCAGTACCTAATAAAGTGGCTCTCGATTTCAACCAGTTTGCCGAGTCCTCGATTGCACTACTGCGCAAGCAAGGGTGCCGCTCTGCCGGCGCAATCACCATTTTGGAGTCGACTGGTTCAGCGACAGAACGATCTGATTTTGCTAATCTCTTCTCGAATGCCTGCCGACTGCAGGGCCTGACTGTACGAGATGATTGGATCCGGATGGCCCACGGTTTTGTGCCCGACGAATCCCAGCAAAACTTCGGGTATGGTGAATTCTGCAAACTATGGGACCGGACGGAGAAACCAGATGGGTTGGTGGTGTTTCCTGATACCAGTGTCCCAGGTGTCGTGACCGCGATCCTCGAGCGACGTGTCGCGGTACCAACCGACCTGAAATTGGTTCTGCACAAGCACGCGGAGATCAATTTCCTCTGCCCCGTGCCGGCATCCTATTTGTATAGTAGTACAAAGCAGATTGCGGCGGCGCTGTTCTCCCAAATCCAAAGACAATTTGCAGGCGACGTTTGCGTCCCGATTAACCTACCCTTCCAGACGAAGCCGCCGCATACCCGGCCTGTTCGAAAGTGACGAAAATTCCCATCGGGAATTTTCTTTTTTTTGACGCTCAGATGGGAAGCGGACGCAATCCCACCTGACCGTTCGCGCCAAGTTGTTGGAGTCAGTTACCTTCATCGCAATCGGATTGACGGGATACGTTTTTTTTCGAGCCACTCGGAGAGTTAGTCGGAGTGATGAGATGAGGTTGGGGCAATGGGTCTGGTTTGTCGATCTTCGACGAAAGGTGCCGGAGGCCTACCGGAGTCGGAGAGCGAGAGAGTTGAGAGGCTAAGTGAAGCTGGTTACGATGAACCCGAGCCAAAATATCTTTGGAACCGAAATTCCAAAAACTCTCCCGCGTCAGCTTAGTCTAATACTCCGGTAATCCCGTTACCCCGCGTATTTCCGGTAGCTCACCAGCTCTCACCCATTAAATCCCACCGCTCATCGGGATTTCCTCACTCAATCCCTCTGAATCCACACCGGGCGAGGGGATTTCCTCTTAGTTCTCGATGTCGTTAGCCAGTGACCTCAGCAGAGCGTCGCTAAAAATCGTGCCACTACTCACACGAGCCTTAGCAGATTCGGCGAGATGATTAAATCGGTTCGCAGCGTAGGGTCACCGGTCATTCAATCTCTGGCTCACCTAGAAAAATGGGTGAGCCTTTTTAATGCCAGCATTCAAGGGCAGGGGGTAATGGGTTCCTACGCTCTACACTCCCGGATACGCCCACAGCCTGCCCACCCACTGGCACTGCGCTTGCGGCCCTACAGCACCCACAGGTGGGGCTTCTAAGCCCAAGCAGGGGTATTTGGTAGGGTTTGCAGGGGTTTGCCCGTATGGACCTGACCGCCTGAAACGGGAGTGATCTGGGCAGCCTCCTTGCCCCGTTTTAAAAAAATCAAAGGGAGGGCAGTGAACCAATTGGAATCTTCCCGGCTACGATTGCGCAGACCCCCCCGCCCCCATCGATTGGTAACGATTTAAGAGCCATTACAGCATGCGCTTCGGTCCGCTTTCCCTCATTGTCTGTCAAGCATACGACAAGACGCTTTCTAAACAAAAAGGATAACTAATGTAAGTCGTTGGCCTATAATGGCTGCCCGGGAAGGGATCGAACCTTCGACCAAGTGATTAACAGTTTTATACTCGCGATTGTGTATGGCTTCGCTTTCTTTCGCTAAGCATCTTAATAAGAGGCTAGATACAAAGTAGAAACGAAGTATGGATACGAACACAAGCGAAGTAGAAAAGAGACTTACGGACGAAAATAGTGGGACACAAACGGGACACAGCCATCACTGAGCGCCTCTCTAAGACTTCCGTAGATTGCTGGAAGCATAAGGTTTGTCCGCGCACCATTAGGGGCACCGAGACACCTGAGTTGTATGTGCGATTCCGTGAAGGTGGACGGGATTCTTGGATCAACCTGCACACTGCCAACCGGCAAACGGCTGCCGGAAAGGCCCGGGATCACTGGATCCGGATGAAAGCTGTCGGTCTTCCAGCCCTGCTCGTGGAATTGAGCCCGGAACCTAAGCCGACCAAGGCCGCGACAGTAGGCGAGGCAATCGCGGTCGCATCGAAGCTGGCGACAGTCCGTCCCGTCTCATTTCTGGGGTATGCTCTCCGGCTCCGCCAAATTGCTGGAGAGATCGCCGGAATCAAGAAGCCTGCAAAGGCATCGTCGCGCAACGCTCCCGAGGCGCTCGCGTGGAAAATGGCAGTAAACGCCGTCCGCCTCGACACCCTGACGGTTGGCGCTGTCGCAAAGTGGAAGGCAGAGCGAGTCGCGGCTAGTGGAGCCGATCCCGTCAAGCGTCGGTCGGCGACTGTATCGGCTGACTCAATAGTTCGCATGGCACGCGCAGTGTTCTCGAAAGACGTTCTCGCTGCGGGGCTCGGCAAGGTTGTCAACTTGCCCGACCCGCTACCATTCGCCGGCGTCGCCTACGGGACAAGCCATCGACGGTTCATTTCTTCGGTGGACCCCTCGCAGTTGTTCGCCGCTGCCCGGACTGACCTTGAAAAGTTGCACCCGCAGCAGTTTCTTGCGTTCTCGCTATGCCTGCTCGCGGGACTCCGCCGATCCGAAGCAGACCTATTAACCTGGGCTCAAGTAGACCTGAAGCACAGCGTTCTTCGCGTCCAAGCTACAGAATATTTCGAGCCGAAATCAGAGGAATCTGCGCGGGAAATTGAACTTGATGACGTTGCTGTCGATATTCTCCGCCGCGCCAAGAGGTATAAACCCGACTCTGTATTCGTCTTGAAGGGCGGGGATTTCAAACGCCAGAAATCCGCCGCCTCTTCTTACCGTGCGGACGCTGCGCCTCATCGCACTTGGGAAGGGCTCATCAAATGGCTGGTGGCGAAAGGAGTGACTGACCCAAAACCGATTCACGTTCTCCGTAAACTCGCGGGTTCGCTCGTCTTTCAAGCTCACGGCCTTGAGCAAGCCCGGGGCTTCCTTGGACATGGAGACGTATCCACTACCTCGCGGTCATACATCGCTAAGACCAAGCGCGTAGTAGTCTCGCTGGTAGAGCCCACAGACGAAGTTACCATAGCCCGCAAGCG
>SIBQ01000014.1 GCA_009695095.1 Lacunisphaera sp. | reverse complement strand
ACTGCTCGCCGCCCCCTTTGCTCCATTTTTTTAAAAATTAAAGGAGGCTTGGATAAATCCTATCATAGGCCGGCTCGCGCCTGTCTAGCCCCTACAGCAACCGGTTCCTGCCGCTTCCCAGGACGTCGTCGCGCCTTTTACGAAAAATTTTGCGGTTGGTGATTCGTCGCGTTCGCGGCTCCGCCTGAATGGGCCACACCCCCGCCCCCCTTGGCCAAGGTTCTCCCGACAAATTCCTGCCAGATACGGTTCTTTTCTATTCATTTCCCTTCTTCGCGGTTCAATGGCCGGTTTGCGACGCAGAACCAATTTGATCAGCGAGTTAAATCGATTTCGTCAGCCCGCGAGGCACTTGTGCAGTTCCCTCGAAAATAGCTCGTAATGGGTTCAAATCCGACAAGCGGCTCCATCTTTCTTTCGATGCGTGGCGAGCGCGGGTACGTGGGTCGGGAAGTCTGGTTTGCCGCGCGAAGGCGGATAACGATCACTGCGGCTGGCAGGCCGTTTTTACGCGGGACAAGGCAGCAGATTTTTGGCCACTATGAGCCGCAAAAAAGATTTTGCCTTCGGCCGATGATATTCCGAGCGCTTATGGGCGCCTTGAAAGCTGCCTAAGCCAGCCGAGTTTTGTGCCTTTTTCTGGCAATAAACGTTTTCTGTATTGTCTGCGGGCTTGTCGCCGATGGCGGTCAATTGCCCGCGATCTGGTCGTCGGGCAGCAGCCCCTGCAGCTTGCGGCGGAGGCGCTGTCCTTCGATCTCGGTCTTGAGCGACCGGACGAAGAGCTGCAGCCGGCGGCGCGTCTCGAGTGTTTCGAGGAGCTGTTGCTTGATCGCCCCGTCGTCGCACAGGTTGAACACGGCGATGTCGGCGAAGGTGTCGATGTCGTCGATGCTCTCGAGGAAACGGGTCATGCCCTTGGGGGCGGGCGCGCCGAGCCGGCGGCGAAGATTGAGCAGGCGCATGACCTCGAAGCGCAGCAGCTCGAGTTCGGCGTGGTGCGTGCCGGCGGTGGTCGTGATCGGCTTCACGGCAATGATGCGGTACGGCACTTCGCGGACGATGGCCTTCACCTCGACGCGGCAGATGCCCTGAAGCAGCAGGTTCGAGGTGTCGTTGTCGGCATTCTGGCACGCACGGATGATGCCGACCGAGGCGATGTGGTGCAGCGGCTCCGGCTCGGCGGGATTTTCCGGGCGGGTGCGGTCGAGCCGGGCGACGGCAAACAGGCGATTGCTGGCGAGCACGTCGCGCAGCATTTCCTGATAGCGGGGTTCGAAGATGTGGAGCGGTAACAGGGCCTGCGGAAAGAAAACCGTGTTGGGCAGCGTCATCACCGGTACCGCCTCGGGCACATGCAGCGTTTCCATGGGCCAAGGGTGGGCGGTGGGCCGAGTTTTATCAATCCGCGGTTCGTGGCACAGTGTGCCACCGGCTCTGGGGGCTTGTGCCACCGTGGCGCGAAAGCGGGGAATCGCCCAGCAGTCCGGCCATTGAAGTTTCCTGTAAGCGGCTGACAGTCAATTAGCCAGGAAATTGCTCGGCGCGAGGCACGGGTATTGCTGAGCTACGCGCATGAGCAGAATTTTAGGCATCGATTTGGGCACGACCAACTCCTGCATGTCCATCATGGAGGGTGGCGAGCCGGTGGTCATCCCGAACGCCGAGGGTGCCCGCACCACACCATCCGTCGTGGCTTTCACGAAGACCGGCGAGCGCGTCGTTGGCCAGGCCGCCAAGCGTCAGGCCGTGACCAACCCGAAGAACACTGTATTTTCCGCCAAGCGCCTCATCGGTCGCAAATTCACCGAGGTCAGCGAGGAGGCCCGGAATCTTCCCTACAAGGTCTTCGCCGGGAAAAATGGCGACGCCTACATCGAGGTGCGGGGCGGCGACAAGGCCGAGCAGTTCGCGCCGCAGCAGATCGCCGCCTTCGTGCTCGGCAAACTGAAGGCTGACGCCGAGACCTATCTCGGCGAGAAAATCACCCAGGCCGTCATCACCGTGCCCGCCTATTTCAACGACGCGCAGCGCCAGGCCACCAAGGACGCCGGCAAGATCGCCGGCCTCGAGGTGCTGCGCATCATCAACGAGCCGACCGCGGCCTCGCTCGCCTACGGCCTCGACAAGAAGAAGGATGAGAAGATCGCGGTGTTCGACCTCGGCGGCGGCACCTTCGACGTGTCGATCCTCGAGATCGGCGACGGCGTGTTCGAGGTAAAGGCCACCAACGGCGACACCCACCTCGGCGGTGACAACTGGGACGACGCCATCATCGGCTGGCTCGTGGACACGTTCAAGAAGGAAAACGGCATCGACCTCCGCAAGGATCCGATGGCGCTGCAGCGCCTGAAGGAAGAGGCCGAGAAGGCCAAGATCGCCCTCTCCTCGGCGGCCACCTACGACATCAATCTGCCGTTCATCACGGCGGACGCGTCGGGCCCGAAGCACCTTAACATCCAGCTCACCCGCGCGAAGATGGAGCAGATCTGCGAGGCGCTGTTCGAGCGCTGCATCCAGCCCTTCAAGAACTGCCTCAAGGACTCCGGTGTCACCTCCGACAAGATCGACGAGCTCGTGCTCGTGGGCGGCATGACCCGCATGCCCAAGGTTGTCGACATCGCCAGGGGACTTGGCGGCAAGACCCCGCATCAGGGCGTGAACCCCGATGAGGTCGTGGCGGTCGGCGCGGCCATACAAGGCGGCGTGCTCAAGGGCGACGTGCGCGACGTGCTTCTGCTCGACGTGACCCCGCTCACCCTCGGCATCATGACGGCTGGCGATGTCGCCACGCCGATGATCTCGCGCAACACAACCATCCCCTCCAAGAAGACACAGACCTTCTCAACCTACAGCGACAACCAGCCGGGCGTCGAGATCGTCGTCCTTCAGGGCGAGCGTCCGATGGCCCGCGACAACAAGAATCTCGGGACCTTCAAGCTTGATGGCATTCCCCCGGCACCGCGCGGCGCGCCACAGATCGAAGTCACCTTTGACATCGACGCCAACGGCATCCTGCACGTTTCCGCCAAGGACCTTGGCACCGGCAAGGAGCAGAAGATCACCATCCAGGGTTCGTCCGGCCTCTCCAAGGAAGAGGTCGAGAAGATGACCAAGGAGGCCGAGCTCAACGCCGAGTCCGACCGCAAGCACAAGGAAGCGGTTGAGGCCAAGAACCAGCTCGACACCACCATTTACCAGCTCGAAAAGACCCTCAAGGAAGCGGGCAACAAGATCCCCGCCGACGTGAAGGGCAAGTTCGAGCAGGCCATCGCTGACGCGAAGAAGGAACTCGAGAGCAACGACACGGACCGAATGAAGGCTGCCCTCGAAGTCCTCTCAAAGACCGGCGCTGAGCTTTACCAGCAGGCGCAGGCGGCCCAGGCCACCGCCGCGGCCCAGTCGGGCGCCGCCGAATCCGCCCCCGCCGGTGCGAAGAAAGCCTCCGCCCAGGAAGGCAAGGTCGTCGATGCCGACGTCGAGATCGTGGACGACGAGAAGAAATAACTTTAGCGCGGACCCGTATCTCTCTGAAACGAGTTCACGCTTTTAATCCGAAACCATCCAACTCCAACCCCCACAAAACCAACATGGCTAAAGTAAACATCAAACCCATCGGTGATCGCGTGCTTGTGCGGCACATCGAGGAAAAAGAACAAGTGCGCGGCGGAATCATCATCCCCGACAGCGCCAAGGAAAAACCGCAGGAGGCCAAGGTCATCGCCCTGGGCACCGGCAAGCGGGATGAGAGCGGCAAGGTCACACCCTTCGAAGTGAAGGTCGGCGACCGCGTGCTCATCTCCAAATACGGCGGCACCGAAGTAAAAATCGAGGAACAGAAATTCACTCTGGTCCGCGAAGACGACATTCTCGGCGTCATCACCTGAACCACCGTCTAGATAACTTAAACCTTAAAACTTACTTACATATCATGGCAGCTAAACAACTCCTGTTCGACGAGACTGCTCGTCAGAAAATTCTTCGCGGTGTAGAGATTCTCTCTCGCGCCGTCAAGGTCACGCTGGGGCCCAAGGGCCGCAACGTCGTCATCGACAAAAAATTCGGGTCGCCGACCGTCACCAAGGACGGCGTCACCGTCGCCAAGGAAATCGAGCTTCCCGATCCCTACGAGAACATGGGCGCCCAGATGGTCAAGGAGGTCGCCTCCAAGACCAGTGACAGCGCGGGCGATGGCACCACCACCGCCACCTTGCTCGCCGAGGGCATCTACCGCGAGGGCCTGAAGAACGTCACCGCCGGTGCCAACCCGATCTACCTCAAGCGCGGCATCGACAAGGCCGTGGAGGCCGCCGTCGCCGAGCTCGCCCGCGTTTCCAAGAAGGTCAATGACCGCGAGGAAATCCGCCAGGTCGCCACCGTCTCCGCCAATTGGGACGAGACCATCGGCAACATCATCGCCGACGCGATGGACAAGGTCGGCAAGGACGGCACCATCACCGTCGAAGAGGCCAAGTCCATCGAGACGACGCTCGAGGTCGTCGAGGGCATGCAGTTCGACAAGGGTTACCTGTCGCCTTACTTCGTGACCAACGCCGAGAGCCAGGAGGTCGTCCTCGAGGATGCCCATGTGCTCATCCACGAGAAGAAGATCAGCAACCTGCAGGAAATGCTCCCGCTGCTGCAGACCATCGCCAAGAGCAGCAAGCCCCTCCTCATCATCGCTGAAGAGGTCGAGGGCGAAGCGCTCGCGGCACTCGTGGTGAACAAGATTCGCGGCACGCTCAATGTATGCGCCGTCAAGGCACCCGGCTTTGGCGACCGCCGCAAGGCCATGCTCGAGGACATTGCGATCCTCACCGGTGGCAAATGCATCACGGAGGATCTCGGCCTCAAGCTCGAGAACCTCACCCTCGCCGATCTCGGCAAGGCCAAGCGCATCACGGTGGACAAGGAGAACACGACCATCGTCGAAGGCGGTGGCAAGACGTCCGAAATCCAGGGCCGCGTCAAGCAGCTCCGCCGGCAGATCGACGAGACCACCTCCGACTACGACAGCGAGAAGCTCCAGGAGCGCCTCGCCAAGCTCGCCGGTGGCATCGCCGTCATCAGTGTCGGCGCCTCCACCGAGGTCGAGATGAAGGAAAAGAAGGCCCGCGTCGAGGACGCCCTCCACGCCACGCGCGCCGCGGTCGAGGAAGGCATCGTCGCCGGTGGCGGCGTCGCTCTGCTCCGCACCATCAAGGCCATCGAAGCCCTCAAGCTCGAGGCTGACGAAGCCTTCGGCGCCCAGATCGTGCGCCGCGCCATCGAACACCCCGTCCGCGTGCTCTGCGCCAATGCTGGCGTGGACGGTGGCGTGGTCGTCAAGGAGATCCTCGCCAACAAGGGCAACTATGGCTTCAACGTCGCGACAGGCGAATACGAGGACCTCGTGAAGGCCGGTGTGGTGGACCCGACGAAGGTCACCCGCACCGCGCTGCAGAACGCGGCCTCGATTGCCGGCCTGCTCCTCACCACCGAGTGCATCATCACCGACCTCCCGGAGAAGAAAGAAGCTCCGGGCGGCGGCCACGGCGGCGGTGGCATGGGCGGCATGGACTACTAACCCGCCTTCGTCTCCCGTAGCTACGGCGAGGCTAGGCCCACCAAAAACTTCAAGGCGCGCTCTCCGGAGCGCGCCTTTTTCTTTGCGCAGGACGACGGCAGCGAAAGCTTGGTGGCGCCGGGAAACCGGCAAACCTCTAGGTTGCATGCCCGATCGCTCCCTCGCGCCCAATCTTGTCGCGTTTGTCGCCACGCTTTGCCTGTTTGCTGGAAATAAATCTTGGGGAATGTGACAGGCGCGTAGCCTTCATCAACAAGGCAGATCGGGCCATGCAGATGAATCGAATCTTGCGAGAAAACGGCAGCGAACCACGATGGCGGAAGGAAACCCAGCGTCATGGTCGTTGATCCCGAGATCATGAGCGGGGTGCTGCTAGCGGCTTGGCCCGCGCTTAATAGCGGCTTTATTGCAACGATATGATGACGCTATCTTAGACCAAAGCCCGGGCCAACCTTACGCACTGGCTCAAGCGTGCTTCCACGGGCGAGGACATAGGCATCCTCTGCGGCGCGTTAGAGATAGCGCCCTGCCTTTACCGTTCACTTTCGTGGGTTCTGTGCCTGCCCTCCGTAGCTCTTGCCAGAGAGCGAAGGAGGTTGTTCCGTGGGCTGTCATGGAAGTGATCTTCATGGGCACGGGCACGTCGCAGGGGGTGCCGATGATCGCGTGCAATTGCGCGGTCTGCACCTCGACCGATCCGCGCAACCACCGCACGCGGGCCAGCATCCATGTCGTCATGGACGGTCTGCACATCCAGGTGGATGCGGCGCCGGAATTCCGGCTGCAGTGCCTGCGGGAGAAGGTGACGCAGCTCGACGTGTTCATCCTGACCCACGGACACAACGACCACATCACGGGTATGGACGACTTGCGCCGCTTCTGCGATCTGCGCGGGAGCACGGCGCTGACCGTCCACACCACCGACGAGGGCATGGCGCGGGTGCTGGCGATGTTTCCCTACGCCATCGCGGAGCGGCCGGTGTCGATGGGCTATGCGGCCTTCAAGCTGATGGAGATGCCGGCGGTGCTGGAATTCCCGCAAGGCACCATCCGCTCCACCTTGCTGCCACACGGCGGCCTCAACACCCTCGGACTCGTCTTCACGGAGAAGTCGTCCGGGAAAAAGTTCGCCTATTACTCCGACTGCAAGCGCATCCCGCGCGAGGCCGTCGCGCTGGCCCAGGGCGCCGACGCGGTCTGCCTCGACGGGCTGCGCGAGGAGCCGCATCCGTCGCACATGAACATCGCCGAAGCCTGCGCGGCCGCCGCCGAAATCGGGGCCCCCATCACTTATTTGACTCACCTGACCCACCGGATTGAGCACGCGGAGTGGAGCCAAAAACTCCCGGCGGGCGTTCAACTTGCCCACGATGGGTTAAGGCTCATTCTTTAAGCCTTGTTCGTAGAATTATGACAAAGCGTTGAGATAGAACTTGATATAAATCCTATTAATTCAATGTAGTATCGATATCCAGCCCATGAGACTGTCCAAACGGGGTGAATACGCCCTCCGCTCTCTCATCAACCTCGGCATTGCGACCAAGGTGGGGCGGTCGCTCGTGCGCGTGACCGAACTGGCCAAGGCGGAAGACATGCCGGTGAAATTCTTGGAGCAAGTGATGCAGCAGCTCCGCGAGGCCGGCTATGTGGAGAGCGAGCGCGGCAAGCATGGCGGCTATCGCCTGACGAAGCCGGCCACCAAAATCACGATCGGCCAGGTCGTGCGCCTGATCGACGGGCCGCTGGCGCCGGTCGGCTGCGTGAGCCAGGCCGCTTACGAGAAATGCTCCTGCCCCGACGAGACGCATTGCGGCTTGCGGATGCTGATGCTCGATGTGCGCAATGCCATCGCGGCCATCCTTGACTGCTACACTCTCGCCGACGTTGTCGAGGTCACCACCCGCAAAATGGTCACCAACGGGTGGCCGCTGCCGTTCAGCACGCCGGGGAATACACCTGCTGCTGTCCAGCCCGGGGAAAATTCCGGCCGGACCCGCGCTGCACTTACCAGTCCCAGCGAGGGCGTCATCCATCAACTCTTGGGAGATTACGCCATATGAGTGAAGCCAGGCCTCCGTCTGCCACGCCGATGTTGGCTGACCAGACACCATGATCATGACTGACCTTGCTACGGGGATTTCCAAGACTACCATTATCGGACCACTCCCATGAAAATCTCTTCCCTCTGCCAACTTGTGCCCCCGCTTGCCGTGCTGGTGCTCAATGCCGCTTTGCCGGCGATGCTCACCGCCGCCGACCAAGGCGATGAAATCAAGCTGCTCCGCGAGCAGCTTCGTGCCATCGAGCAAAAACTCCTCGTGCTTGAGCGCAAACAGGAGATCAAGGACGAGGCCGCGGCGGCGCCGGTCGCGCCAAAAATCACGATCAGCGACAAGGGCTTTGCACTCGCGTCCGCCGACGGCGCCAACTCCATCAAGCTGCGCGGCCTCGTGCAGCTCGATTCGCGCCTCTTCTTTGGCGATAACGGCATCGTGAACAACGCCTTTGTGCTCCGCCGCGCGCGCCTCATCACCGAGGGCACTTTCGCCAAGAAATACTCCTTCCAGTTTGTGACAGAGTTCGGCGGCAGCGCGGTCAGCATCATCGATGCCAACCTGGGGGTCACGATCGACAAGGCCCTGCAGCTCAAATTCGGGAAATTCAAGCCGCCGGTCGGTCTCGAACTGCTTCAGTCCGACTCCTGGACCTTTTTCAACGAGCGCTCCATCGTCACCAACCTCGTGCCCAACCGCGACCTCGGGGTGCAGGCCGGTGGCGAACTGTTCAACGGCCGGGTCAGTTACGCGGCCGGCATCTTCGGTGGCGTGGCCGACGGCGCGAGCACGACCAACACGGATTTCGACAATGAGAAGGACGTGGTGGTGCGCCTCTTCGCCTCGCCATTCCAGCATGACGCCGGTTCGCCAGTGCAGGGCCTCTCCTTCGGCATCTCCGCCAGCCTAGGCCGGGAGAAGACCGCGGCTGGTCGCACGGCCGGCTACAAGACGGACGGTCAGCAAACGTTCTTCTCCTATAACACCGCAACCATCGCTGACGGCCAGAGCTGGCGCATCTCGCCCCAGTTTGATTACCGCCACGGCTCGTTCGGGGCCATCGGTGAATACGTCCTGTCCACAGTCAATGTCCGCCCAAGCGCGGCCGGAGCCAAGGCCGGGTTGCAGAACAAAGCCTGGCAGTTCGCGGCCGCTTACGTGCTGACCGGCGAGGACTCGTCCTTCGCGGGCGTTGTGCCCCGGGGAAACTTCGACTTTACCAACGGCACCTGGGGCGCGTTCGAAGTGACAGGCCGTTACGCCAACCTAAGAATAGACGATGCGGCTTTCCCGCTTTACGCCTCCGTTTCCACCAGCGCTGACGAGGCCACTTCATACGGATTGGGTCTCAACTGGTATCTCAGCAAGACGGTCGTCTTCAAGTTCGACTACTACCAGACAAAGTTTGGCTTCGCTCCTAGTGCGCCCGCCGACCCCGCCGCACCCGCCCTCCGCCAGGATGAAAAGGCACTCATTACGCGACTGCAGCTCTCCTTCTGAACTATTTTCTTTTTCCGTGAAGAAACGCATTTACCTTTCACTCATTTTAATTTTCTGCGCCGCGCTGGTCCAGGCAGAAAAAATAACCCTGCGGGTCGGCTATTTCCCCAATGTCACCCACGCCCAGGGCGTGATCGGCAGCCACACTTCGCGCGAGAAGCACGGCTGGTTCGAACAACGGCTCGGGCCGGACGTCACCATCCAGTGGTATTCCTTCAACGCCGGCCCGAGCGCGATGGAGGCCATATTCGCCGGCTCGATTGACCTGACCTATGTCGGACCCAACCCGGCCTTGAACGCTTACATCCGCTCGCGGGGCGACGAGATCCGCGTGCTGGCGGGATCGGCGGAGGGTGGGGCGGCCCTCGTGGTCTTGGGCGACGGGCGCATCGCGCAACCGGCAGATTTTACCGGCAGAAAAATCGCCACGCCGCAGCTCGGTAACACGCAGGACGTGGCGGCGCGCGTGTGGCTGAAAAAACAGAGTTTCAAAATCACCCTTATCGGTGGGGACGTATTCGTGGCGCCGACGACCAACGCCGACCAGCTGAGCCTGTTCCAGCAGGGCAAGATCGATGGCGTGTGGACGGTGGAGCCGTGGGTCTCGCGGCTGGAGCTGGAAGCCGGCGGCAAGGTGTTCGTGGAACAGACCGATGCGGTCACGACCGTGCTGGTCTCCAGCATGAAGTTCCTCAAAGCACGCCCGGCGCTGGTGGAGAAATTCCGCGCGGCGCACATCGAGCTCACGGCATGGCTGAACGCCCAGCCCGATCAGGCTCGGGCGCTGGTCCGCGCCGGGCTCAGCGCCGAGATGCGGCGCGAGATGTCCAACGCCATCATCACCAGTGCGTGGCGGCGGTTGAAATTCACCGACCAGGTCTCGCCAGCGCAATTTGCCGCCCTGGTTGGCGACGCCCAGAGCGTGGGTTTCCTGCGCGATGCGATCCCCCTCGACCGTCTTTTCTCCGCCCAACCATGACTATCGAGCAGGAGGTCACCGCGCCACCCCCGGCAAAACTGTCGATCAACCAGGTGTCGAAGACGTTTCGCACCAAGCGTGGCATCGTGCACGCGCTGGACCAGGCCAGCCTGCAAGTCGCTGAGGGGGAGTTCGTCTGCCTCGTGGGACCGAGCGGCTGCGGCAAGTCAACCTTGCTGAACCTCATCGCCGGGCTGGAGCAACCGGATGAAGGGACGATCAGCGCCGACGGCGTGACGGTCCGCCAGCCTGGACGCGAACGCATGATGATGTTCCAGGAGTCGGCGCTGTTTCCGTGGCTCGATGCCCTGGGCAACGTCCTGTTCGGGCTCCGGCTGAAACCCGGCCTGAGCAAGGGGGAGCGGCTGGAGGTAGCACGCTACTATCTGAAGCTTGTCGGGCTGGAGAAATTCCAACACGCCAACCTCCACGAGCTGTCCGGGGGCATGAGACAGCGCGTGGCCCTGGGGCGGGCGCTGGCGCCCAACCCGCGCATGCTCCTGATGGACGAGCCCTTCGCGGCGCTGGACGCCCTGACGCGCGAGCAGCTTTACGGCGACTTGCAGCGCATCTGGGAGCAGCGGAAGGTGACCATCGTATTTGTGACGCACAACGTGCGCGAGGCGGCCTGCCTCGGCGACCGAGTGGTACTGTTCTCCCCGCACCCGGGCCGGATCCGGGAGGAGTTCAAGATCAACCTCCCGCGGCCACGCGACATCAACAGCGTGGCTCTGGCCGGTTACGCCACCCGGATCAGGTCTGCCCTGAAAGCGCACATGCAAGACGCGGAGGTGGCCGGGTGAAACGGGGACTCACCGCCGGCTTGTTCTTCGTCGTGCTTATCGGGGTGTGGCACTATGCCTACGAGGCAAAAATCTGGTCGCCGGTGCTGGTGCCGTCGCCCGAAAGCGTGGGGCGCTACCTGTGGGACATCACGGGCGACGGCACGCTGTGGTCCAGCACGGTCGTGACCATGAAGCGACTGTTGGCGGGTTATCTCATCGGACTGGTGGCCGGCATCCCGCTGGGTTTTCTCACCGCGCGGGTGCAAGCCTTGCGCGACACGGTGGGCGTGCTGGCGCTTGGCTTGCAGGGGCTGCCGAGCGTGTGCTGGGTGCCGCTGGCCCTGCTGTGGTTCGGCCAGACCGAGGGCGCCATGCTTTTCGTGGTGGTCATGGGCACGCTCTGGTCGGTAATTCTCGCCACCGAGACCGGGGTGCGCAACGTGAACCCCATCTACATCCGGGCGGCACACACGATGGGCTCGCACGGCGTGCATACCTGGGCGACCGTCATGCTGCCGGCCTCGCTGCCCTTCATCGTCAGCGGCATGAAACAGGGCTGGGCTTTTGCGTGGCGCTCGCTCATGGCGGCGGAGATTTATGTGACCATCCTGACCGGGTTCGGGCTGGGTCACCTGCTGCACTACGGCCGGGAGCTGAACGCGATGGAACAGGTCGTGGCCGTCATGCTTGTCATCGTCCTCATCGGTCTGCTGGCGGACAAGGCACTGTTCTCCCCGTGGGAGAAGTTCTTGCACCGCCGCTGGGGCACGGGAAAATGAGCAGATAAGACATTTTTCGCAGTTGCCCTGCGCATTTTTGTCCGCAACAAACTTACTCCCGCGATTTTCACAAACCCTGAACCCACGACGATCATGGCCAAGATATACAGCGACATCACCGAAACTATCGGCAACACGCCGCTCGTACGGCTCAACCGCACCGCCGCGGCCCACGGGGCCCAGGCGGAAATCCTGCTCAAGTTGGAATTCTTCAACCCGCTTTCCAGCGTCAAGGACCGCATCGGCCTCTCCATGATCACTGATGGACTAAAGTCCGGCAAAATCACCAAGGACAGCGTGCTCATCGAGGCCACCAGCGGCAACACGGGCATCGCCTTGGCGTTTGTCGCCGCGGCCAAGGGTCTGAAACTTATCCTGACCATGCCCGAGACGATGAGCACCGAGCGCCGCAAGCTGCTCAAAATCCTCGGCGCCCGCCTCGTGCTGACTGAGGGGCCCAAGGGCATGAAGGGCGCCATGGCCAAGGCCGAGGAGCTGGCTGCGAAGATCCCGAAAAGCATCATTATGCAGCAATTCACCAACCCGGCCAACCCGGCCATCCACCGCCAAACCACGGCGGAGGAAATCTGGCGCGACACCGACGGCAAGGTCGACATCATCGTTTCTGGCATCGGCACCGGGGGCACCATCACCGGCGTGGGCGAGGTGCTCAAGGCCCGCAAGCCGTCGCTGAAGATGGTGGCCCTCGAACCGGATTCCTCGCCCATTCTCTCCGGCGGCGCGCCTGGCCCGCACAAGATCCAGGGCATTGGCGCCGGTTTCGTGCCTGGGGTGCTCAACACCAAGATCTACGACGAGGTCATCCGAGTGAAGGAGGCCGATACCGGCCCGGTGTCGAAGCAGGTCAACCAGCTCGACGGCATTCCGATTGGTATCTCGTCTGGTGCGGCGGTCTGGGCGGCCATCCAGCTGTCCAAGCGTCCGGAAAACAAGGGCAAGCAGATCGTCGCCATCATCCCGTCGAGCAGCGAGCGCTACCTGTCCACGTGGCTCTTCGCCGATGTCAATGTCGAGAGCGACTCGATCGACGACCTCATCCCCTCGGCCGGCGCCTGAACTCGATCCCAGGCAAATTCACGGGGTGGACTCCCGAGTCCGCCCTTACATTTTGCCCGCCCGTGACTCGCCAGCCTGATACCAACGGTAGAAGGTGACGGCGAAGGCGATCATCATGACGCTCATGCCGCCGAGTTTCATCATGGCGCCAGCGAGCAACTGGTCGCTGGCGGCGGACAGGCCGGTGATGCGGGGGGCGAATTCGTAGGTGGGGTAGAGGACGTCCTGCGAGAAGGTGATGTAGGCGAACACGGGCGTCATGCCGATAACCACCGCCGGAAGATAGAGCATCTGCCCGGCATAACTGGCGGGCGGAAACTCCCGGGAGGGACTGAGCAGCGGCCACCAGTAGAAGAGTGATGCGCCGAAAAACATGAAGTGCTCCGCGATGTGCACGGAGCGACTTTGCAAGGCCAGATCGTAGAACGACGGCATGTGCCAGACCGTGATGACGCCGATGTAGAGCACACCGCAAACGACGGGATGGGTGAGAATCCGGAGCAACGGCCGCAAGACGGGCCGGCCGGTGACCGGACGCACCAGCCAGTGGGGCAGCCCGAGCAGGAAGAGAACGGCCGCCGGATAGATAATGAGCTGGTGCTGCAGCATGTGGGCGCTGAGCAGGTAGCGTTCACCCGCCTGGTCGAGCGGTGAGCCGACGGCGAGGTAGAAGATGACGAGGGCCGCGTAGAACATGACGGCGTGCCGATGGGGGTAGGCAGCCCCTGGGGCCAGGTGCTGGCGCAGGGGTCCGGCAAGGATGGCAAAGAGCCAGCCGAGAAAGATGAGCCCGCCGATCAGGAAGGGTTCATTGTGCCAGTGGGTCCAGTCGATCATTGGGACATCATCCTCATAGCTGTCATTCTGCGTAAATGAAAAAGGCGGGGTCAGCGACCCCGCCCTACAACAAGATAGTCAAATCTGGTTCAGAACAGCAGCAGACCCACCACAGCGCTCAGCGGCTTGCCGGCGTCGGCGCCAAAGAGGTGCAGCAGGGCCCACATGGTGCCGCCGGCCAGCACGAGGCCGATGAAAAAGAGAATGGTGCAGAACATCTTGTCCCAGCGCAGGTGCATGAAGAAGAAGATGACGAACATGAACTTCACGGCGGAGAGCAGCACGAGGGCGGTGACGACCAGCCACTTGACGATGGGCGTATAGACCAGCACGACCTCGACGCCGGTGATGACGGCCAGGATCATCGCGATCTGGATGTAGATGTGAAACTTGCTCGGCTCGTGATGGCCGACGGCGGTGGGGGTGTGAGTGGCGGCGGGAGCGGACATGGGCTGGAAGAAAAGGGCTGAGGGCTGAAACTTGAGACCGGAAGAGCTGGGCTTACAAATACTCGAGGAGATAGACGGCCGTGAAGATGATGATCCAGACGATGTCGACGAAGTGCCAGTAGAGGCCGACGGCCTCGACATCGATGGCGTTCTTCTCGCCAAACTCGACCGTGGAGCTTTGGCGGGCGAACCACGCCATGGCGATGCAGGCGGCCGCACCAACGCTGAGCGGGACGGCGTGGCTGCTCAGGAATTCGCCGATACCGGCGCCGTAGATGATCTCGATCATGCCGGGCACGAAGACGATGAAGGCGACCCCGGCCGCGACGGCGACCGCCAGCATATGGAGGAAGTTCATCGACAGGCCGCCGCCGGCCGCGGGTTTGAAGGTGCGGACATACATCATGCCGAGCAGCAGCACGCCGATGGCAACATGCGTGCCGTGCGTGCCGGTGAGGGTGTAGAACGTCGAACCGAAGAGGCTGTTTGAGAGCGTCATGTGCTTCATGTGCACGAAGTGGCCGAACTCGTAGACCTGGCCGCCGAGAAAGATACAGCCGAAGAACATCGTGCCGAGCAGCATGGTGCGCGTGCTGCGGACGTTTCCGCGCTGGATGGCATTCACCGCAAGCGCCATGAGCAGGGAGGACATGAGCAGGATGAACGTCGAGAAGGACGTGAGCTCGATGTTGAAGACCTGCGTCGGGATTGCGTTGCCCGGGGGCGGGTTGAGGCGGTAGACGAGATGGGTCGAGATCAGCGTGCCGAAGAACATGCAATCCGAGGCGAGGAAGGCCCACCAAAGAAGCTTCTTGTTCGGAATGCCGGTCGACGTTGTCGAGTCGTGATGGTGGTCGATGGTGGCTGCGTGACTGCTCATGAATGAGTGAAAGGAACCCGCCTACGCTCTGGCGAGCTTCGGCGAGGCAAGGAGTGAGGGTGGAAGGAGGTGAGGGGAGAGGGGCGCTTAGTGATGATAGCCGCCGGATTCCTTGGCATTGCCGTCGGCATCGAGATGGATATGGTAGCCGCCGGGGCCCTCGAGCGACCAGAGATAGCAGGCGAGGACGACGATGCTGAGGCCGGCGATGGCGAGGGGCGCGTGCGAGCCGAGCACCTGGTTGCCGAACATGACGACGGGGTGCTTCAGCTGGGCGAGATTGTAGGTGCCGAACAGCAGGCCCATGCCGGCGATGATCGGATACCACGACTGGTCGGGTATGTGGATGCCACCGTGGGCCTCCTCGGCCTTGATGTTCGCGGCCTTCTCCTTGGCGATTTCCTCCTGGTGGGTCTTCTCATACCACCAGGCGTCGCGGGCGTGGACTTGCGGGATGGCCGCAAAGTTGTGCTCGGGCGGAGGCGAAGGGATGGACCATTCCAGGGTGCGGGCGTCCCACGGGTCGTTGCCGCACTTCTGGCCCTTGAAGAAGGAATACACCAGCACGGCGAAGTAGGTGAAGATACCAAGGCCGAGCAAGTAGGCGCCGATGGTGGCAAACAGGTTGCCCTCGTTCCAGCCCATGTTGGAGTCGTAGATCCAGGTGCGGCGGGGCATGCCGTTCAGGCCGAGGAAGTGCATTGGGAAAAACGTGCAGTTGAACCCGACGAAGATGAGCCAGAAGGAGACTTTACCCCAGAATTCGGGCACCATCCGGCCGAAAAATTTCGGGAACCAGAAGTGGATGGCCGCCAGCAGCGCGAAGGTGGCGCCGCCGATGAGCACGTAATGGAAGTGGGCGATGACGAAGTAGCTGTCCTGCTGCTGAGCGTCGGCCGGCGCGGCGGCGTGCATGATGCCGGAGAAGCCGCCGAGCATGAACATCCAGATGAAGCCGAGGGCGAACATCATCGGTACGCGGGTAACGATGTGGCCGCCCCAGAGCGTGCCGATCCAGTTGAAGATCTTGACGCCCGTCGGCACAGCGATGGCCATGGTGGCAATGGCGAAGGCCGCGGTGGCGACCGTGCCGAGGCCGGTGGTGAACATGTGGTGGCTCCACACGCCGAAGCCGATGAAGCCGATGGCGACGCCTGAGAAGATCACGATGGGGTAGCCGAAGAGCGGCTTGCGCGAAAAGGTGGGCAGGATTTCCGACACGTAGCCCATCGGGGGGAGGATGAGGATGTAGACCTCGGGGTGGCCGAACACCCAGAAGAGGTGCTGCCAGAGGATGGGCTGGCCGCCGCCGGAGACCTCGAAGAAATTGGTGCCGAAATTGCGGTCGAACATCACCTCGACGAGCGCAATGGCGATGGCGGGCAGCGCGAGGATGAGCAGGAAGCTGGTGACCAGCGCCATCCAGGTGAACACGGGCAGGCGCATCATCGTCAGGCCCGGGGCGCGCATATTGATGATGGTGACGATGAAGTTCAGCGAGGCGACGATGGAGGAAAGGCCGAGCATCTGGATGCCGAGCACCCAGAAGTCGGTGGACAGGTCGGGCGTGAACACCTTGGAGGTGAGGGGGGAGTAGCCGAACCAGCCGACATCGGGCGCACCGCCGAAATTCCAACTCGGAACGAGGTGTGAAATCCAGCCGACGTTGAGCAGGGTGGCCCCGGCGACCCACACCCACAGCGAGAAGGCGTTCAGGCGCGGGAAGGCCACGTCGCGCGCGCCGACCTGGATCGGGACGAGCAGGTTGAAGAAGGCGGCGTTGAGCGGCATGACCGCGAGGAAGATCATCGTGGTGCCGTGCATCGTGAACAGCTCGTTGTAGAGCTGCGCACTAATGAACCGGTTGTTCGGGACGATGAGTTGCGTGCGGATCAGCAGCGCCTCGAGGCCGCCGATGAGGAAGAACAGGATGGCGAAGCCACCATAGAGCATGCCGATCTTCTTGTGATCGACGGTAGTCAGCCAGCCGACGAGGCCGGTCTTGGCCGTGGGGCGCGCGAACAATTCAAACGATTTGGCGGGGGCGTGCCCCGTCCCGGTGAATTCTGATTTTGCCAGTGCTTCGGCCATGGGAAGTAAGAATAGGGGTGAGGTTGCCGGCGGTTATTTCAGGCTGTGCAGATAGGCGACGAGGGCGTCGATCTCCTGGTCATTGAGGACGATGTTCGGCACGGTGCCGCCCTTGTCATCCGGCTTCATGTAGCCCTGCATGCCGCCAAAGCCGTGGAACATCTTGTTGCCCGGCTTGAAGTATTCCGGGTCCTTGATCCACTGGTGCAGGCGCTCAGGCGTGTTTTCCAAGGCGCCGGCGGCAACCGAGGAACGGGCGCCGATATGCGTGAGATCGGGCCCGACGATGCCGGCGCCGTCGTGACCGCGGATGGTGTGGCAGGAGACGCAGGTCTTGTCCTTGAAAAGCTTGCGGCCGGCGGCGATGAGCGAGGCGTTTTCACTGGCGGCGGGTTGCTGTATCTTTCTCCAGGCGGTCAGCGGGTCGGCATCAAAACCAGGTGAGCCGCCGAAGGCCCGGCCGTCATTGAGCGTCAGGCTGGCGAACTGGACGTGCGGCAGGGCTGCGTCCGCGGCGGCGGTCTGGACGGTGACCGTGCGGGCGGGCTGCTTCTGGTTGGCGAGCCACTTCACATAGTCGGCGGCGGAGAGCGCGATGACGCGGAAGCGCATGATCGCGTGCGATTCGCCGCAATACTCGGCGCACTGGCCGTAGTAATAGCCCGGCTTGTCGGCCTTGAACCAGACGAAGTTCGGGCGGTTCGGCATCATGTCCACCTTGCCGGCAAGCTTGGGAATCCAGAAGCTGTGGATGACGTCGATAGTGCGGAGGTGCACGCGCACGGGGGTGCCGGCGGGGACGACGAGCTCGTTGCCCGTGACAAGCGCGGCCTCGCCGCCTCCCGGGAGCGGCATCATCTCAGCGTTATAGTCGAACTTGAACCACCACTGGTAGCCGGTGGCGGTGACATCAATAGCGTTGCCTCGCTCGGCCTCGGGCACGTCGTGCGTATACCAGATGCCGCTCAGCGTGGGGATGGCGATGATGACCAGCAGGGCGACGGAGCCGGCGATGAGGCCGATTTCGACGAATGGGTTGCCATGACCCGCTTCCGCCGGCACCGCGGCGTGCTCGTCGGCGTCGGACTTGGCGCGGAACTTGATCTGGGCGTAAGCGAGCACCGCGCCGACGACGATGAAGATGAAAGTCGTCACATAGACCGTGACCATGAACAGATCCCACTGGGATTTGGCGACGGGACCCTCCGTGACCATCGTGGACTGGGGGCCGCTGAGGCTGAAGACTTGGTGGAGCTTGTTGCAGCCGGACGACAGGGCCAAACTGAACCCGGCAATCAATGCGATGGCAAAGCGCAGAACTTTGCGGTGGGCGGAGCGTGTGCGGGTCATGTGTAACAATAGCGGCATCAGCACGGTGCGCTGCGCCAAGAGAATTGGGCCAGAGTTTGCAAAATGTCCTCCATTTCAACCACAAAACCGAGCTATTCTCCGCGCCAAGCCCCGGTATTGGCAGGCGCAATGCTTACCTGCAGCATTGCACGCCGCCGTCAGATGTGCGATACTCCCTCCTCCTATGAAAAAACACCTGATTCTCCCCCTGCTGGCGGGCTGCCTGCTCCTGGCGGGCTGCGGTCCCAAAGACCGGCAGGCCACCGCGCCCGCCTCCGCCGTCGCGACCTTCGAGTTTACCGCGAACGACTTGATGAAGTATAATCTTACCCGCATTGAGGTTAAGGCCGGTCAGGAGGTCAAGGTGAGCCTGACCAACATGGGCAACATGCCGAAGGCCGCCATGGCGCACAACTGGGTTCTCCTCAAGAAGGGCACCGACGCCAAGGCGTTCGTCGATGCAGCCGTCATGGCCATGGCAACCGACTATGTCCCGGCCGCGCTGGCCGACCAGGTCATCATCCATACCAAGCTCCTCGGGCCGAAGCAGAGCGATGAGATCAGCTTCAAGGCGCCCACCGAACCCGGTGAGTATCCCTTCGTCTGCAGCTTTCCGGCGCACTTTCTGGCCGGTATGCAGGGCGTGATTGTTGTCAAGTAAGGCCGCCGTTGTTGATCCCTTCCAGGCCGGGCGTTCCGCCCGGTCTTTTGTTTGCCCGGTTCGAACCGGCGCCGGGTTATTTCACCCCGTCGCCGAAGCGTTCCTGCGCCATCGCCAGCACCAGTGGCTTGAGTTCCTGCCATGATGGACGAGTGGGGAAGGTGCGCACGTGATCCTTGCCGCCGGCGGGCAGGCTGACGCGGAGGGTGAATCCGGTCTCGGGTCCGTTGCCCAGCTGCAGGTTGCCGATGGTGCCTTCCCGGTCTCGGTCGACCTTGAACATATAAACCGGGATCGCCGGTGACTGGCCAAAGGACTCATAGGCGAAAATGCGCATGGAACCGACCATCATCTGGTCGAAGCAGAATTCCGGCACATCGCGCACCGCCTCGTCGCGTTTTTCGCGTTTGATGCGCAGGACTTTCTGGCGCGCGACCGCCTCCTCCTCCTCGCGCTCGAGGGCATTGAGGGCCTGCAGCACCTTGCGGGCGACCTGGAAGTCGTCGGGGGTCAGTTTTTCGGTGATCCGCCATTTTTCCAGTGCCTCGGCGAAGCGCCCGAGGTCATAGTTGCATTGGCCGGCATTATAGGCCGCATCGATGTGTGAGGGATCGGCGCGCAGCGCGGCCTCCCACTCGGCCAGCGCCTCCTCCTTCCGGTCCGCCTCCGCCAGGACAACTCCCAGTTCATAGCGGGCGTCGGTGAAGATAGGATCGAGCTCGATTGCCCGGCGATAGGCAGCCACCGACGCTTCTGTGTTCTGCAAATGGAATTGGATCGAGCCCCGCACATAGTGGGCTATCGCCTCGGAGGGGGAACGCGCGATCAGGCTGTCGATGTCGAGCAAGGCGGCTTGCAACACCTCCTTGTCCTTGGGCGCCGCTTGATTGGCGCGTTGCATGATGGCGATGGCTTCGTCCCGGGGCTCCGCGGCGCGGAGAAAAGGCACCGACAACAGCAACGAGACAGTCAGGCCGAGTAAAACACCACACGCAGCGGGGAGCCGGTGCCTGAGGCCTGGGCGGGGAACAGAAGCGCTCATGGGGAAGGTCAGATAATCGACTGGCGCGGATGGAACAAGCGAATTGACTGCACTCCTATTGTGCGGCCGGCCACCACTGGTAGAGGAAAAAATAAACCAGCACCCCCGTGACCGAGACGTAATACCAGATGGGAAAGGTGAAGCGGGCCCACCGCTGGTGCATCTCATAGTTGCCCTTGATGGCGAACAGGAACGTGCGCGGCACCAGCCAGGCGATGGCGATGGCCAGCACGATGTGGGAAATCAGCATCGTGTAATAAAGCGCGCGCAGCGCCGCCCCCTCGCCGCCGAACGGCGTGTGCACGCCGCGCATGAGCACCTTGTGGGTCACGTAGCCGGCGAGGAACAGCGCTGACACCACGCCGGCCGTCAGCATGCAGGCACGGTGCAGCTCGATCTTGCGTTGCTTGATGAAAATGAAGCCGGCCGTGATGAGCACGGTTGCCGTGGCGTTGAGCGCGGCGTTGAGCGTGGGGATCTCGGAGACGGTCATGGGGGAGAAGGTTTAGCCACGGATTACACTGATGGTCACGGATAAGACCCACTCTGACAGTTAACGAATGATTGGATCACAGCCGGGAAAATCAACCGGTCGGCGACGAGCAGCCCGAGCAGCAGCGGGAGGTAGGCGATCGAGATGAGGAACAACCGGCGCGCCTCGGTCTCGCGCTTCTCCGGGTTGAGGAAGACGATCGCCGACTTCAGGATCCACAGTCCCAGCACCGCGGCGAAGGCGAAGTAATACCACGAGCAATAGCCGAGGAGCGTCGGCAGGCCGCTTGCGGCCACCAGCAGCACCGTCCAGATGAAGGCCCGGCGCGAGACCTTGCGACCGCTCGGGTCGGTGACCGAGATCATCTTCATGCCGGCTGCGGCATAGTCTTGCCGGTAGGTCCACGCCAGCGAGAAGAAGTGCGGCATCTGCCAGGTATAAAGGATGGCGAAGAGCGTCCAGCCGAGCGGGTCGTTTGAGCGGCCGGCCGCGGCCCAGCCGATCATAGGGGGGAGCGCGCCGCTGATGGCACCAATCTCGGTGTTCAAGCGCGACCAGCGCTTGGCCGGCGTATAAATGGCAAGGTAGGCGACCATGGTCGCCAGCGCGAGAAAGGCCGACATCCCGTTGACCTGCTGGAACAGCACACCCAGCCCGGCCATGCACATGAGCCAGCCGATCACGAAGGCCGAGCCGGGCTGTACGATGCCAGTGGGGATGGGCCGGTCGGCGGTGCGTTTCATCAGGGCGTCGAGGTCGCTCTCCATCCATTGGTTCAGCGCCGCCACGCCACCGGCGCAGAGCGCAGTGCCGAGCATCACATAAAGCGTGCGCGCCCAGTTCCAGTAGGGCAGGGCCGCGAGGTAGCCGACCATGGCCGTGCTGACCGACAGCATGCTCAGCCTCGGCTTGGTCAGTTCGAGGTAGTGCCGCCAGTTCGCCTGCGGAGTGTCGGTCATGATCTCGGTGGTGACGTGTTCGCGCGTTGGGGTCATGTCCGGGCCGGTTCAATCGAGTCGCGGTGGGTGAAAAAGGCCACCACAAACGTCGCCGCCAGTGTCAGCGCGCCGATGATGACGTGCCCCGTGGTCATCGTCACACTTCGGCCGGTCCAGATGATCTGCGCCCCGAGGTAAATCTGCAGCGCGAGCAAACCAGCCGCGCCCATCCACAGCGCGCGCATCGGGCGCGAGACCGCCGCATCGCGCCAGAGCACATGACCATAGGCGGCGAGGGCAATGGTGATAGCGGCGGCGAGCAACCGGTGGGTGAAGTGGATGGCCACCCGGAAATCCCAGTGTGCGGGCAGTAGCCCCCCCTCGGGCGTAAGCGGAAATGTGGGCATAGCCAGTCCAGCCTGACTGTGCCTCATGATCGCGGCGACGGCCAGCTGCCCGAACAGGAGGGCCACGCACAACCGCCCGAGCGCAATCGTCCGGGGACCGACGGTGCCTTTCAGCCCGCCGTACGCCTCTATCCAGGGGCGGGAGCAGGCCAGGGCGAGGGCGAGAAGTGTGCAGACAAACATCTGCGCGAGGACTGCGTGCAGCATCGCAAAGAGCCGGCCGGCGCTTGTTTCCAGCGCGGCGATGTGCAGGTGGTCGAAGAGCACGCGCAGTCCGCCCACCAGCGCCTGGCCCACCACGAGCAGGGCCGCGAAGAGCGCGAGCTGGCGCAGCCACGCGCGCTCCTCCTGCCGCCAGATCCATACGCCGATGATGTAGGTGAGGGTGCTCATCACCGCCGCCGACAACCGGTGCGAGTGCTCCGCGAACTTGTCGATTTCGGTCAGCCAGCCGGACGGATTGATCGAGCCGTTGGAGAGCGGCCAGTCGGGAAACGCCATGCCGGCGCCGATGCTGGTCGTGAACGCCCCGAGCGCCACGAGCACGAACACCCACGCGCAGCTGAGGGCGGCGAACCAGGCGAGGCCGGGTTTATAGGTGGAAGTGCGGTTCATGGCCGGGGTGGGGACAGGATCGGCAGGTGATACTTCGCATGCGGGCAGCGCAAACCTTTTGACAATTCGCGCCGTTGGCAAATGGGTGTGGAGGATGAAGCCCAGATATTCGCCGGCCAGCCGGCTGGCCCGGTGTTTGCTAATGGCGGGCGGCGTACTGCTCATCCCGGGTTGCGCCAAGCAGGAATCGACGACCGCCGCCAACGCGGTTGCGATCAAGCCGGGCGAAAAGCGCTACCCGCTGACTGGCGAGATCGTATCCGCCAACACCGGGCGCCAGACCCTGATTGTAGCGCACGACGAGATCAAGGGCTTCATGATGGCGATGACCATGGAGTTCAAGGTCGCCTCAGGTGACCTGGCAATCGCGAAGTCCGGCCAGCACATCCGCGCCGAACTCGTGCAACGTGACGACGGTTTCTACCTCGAAAAAATCTGGTCGGACGATGCGGCGACCCGGCGCGCGCTCGATGCGGCGGCCAGCGCCCTCGCGCAGGACACGGCGATGCGCGGCAAGGACGCCTACCGGGAAGTCGGCGAAAACCTGCCAGAGTTCACCCTGCTCGACCAGGAAGGGCGCGCCGTGGCCGGCAACCGGTTCCGCGGCAAGCAGGTTGTGCTCAATTTCATCTTCACCCGCTGCCCGATCGCCACGATGTGCCCGGCCGCCACCGAGCGCATGGCCGCGCTGCAGCAGGCCGCGAAAGCCGCGGGCGCCAAGGATCTTGAGCTCGTCTCCCTCTCGCTCGACCCGGAATACGACACGCCCGGCATACTGAAGGAATACGCGCAGATCCGCCGGCTCGACACGGCGAACTGGTCGTTCCTCACCGGGCCGGATGACGCGATGCGTCAGTTGCTCGCGCAAATGGGCGTCATCCGCGAGTTCGAGGGCGCGACCATCAAGCACACGCTCGCCACCGTGCTCATCAACGAGCAGGGCAAGATCATCCACCGCGTGGAAGGCAGCAACTGGCTGATCGAGGACTTCGTCCGCCGGCTCAGGAAGGAATGAGCGACGTTGTGCAATCCTTTGCGGTAGGGCGGGGTCGCCTGACCCCGCCTTTGGAGGACCCAGCTCGTGCTTGGCCGCGCCCGACCAGAAGGTCGGCCCTCCACCAAGAAGTAGGAGGGATCAGCGATCCCGCTCTACAGTTTCTCCATGGATAAAGTTCAGCGTCGCCAGGTCACGCTCATCACCGCCGTCGCGCTGGTGCTCTACCTCGTTGTGCGGCTGCTGCCGACCGGCACCAACCTGAACCACATGGATTTCCGGATGGCCGGGAAGGGTTCGCTCGAGTTTTGCGATCCCGCCAACCCGCAATTCATTCCCGTCGTGGCCGTGCGTTCGCCCGTGGTGTTGGCGCTGAAGCCGGACCGTGCGCCGGAGCGCAACCGGCCGCTGAGCCTCATCCTCACCCTGCGCACCGCGAGCGGCAAACCCATCGCGCCGGAGGACCTGCTCGTAGTGCACACCCGCAAGCTTCACCTGCTCGTCGTCGATCCGACGCTCAGTGATTACCAGCACATCCACCCCGAGCCGGGCCGGCGGCCGGGTGAATGGGTGTTCATGCTGACGCCGGCGCGCGCCGGTGTTTACCGCGTGTTCGCCGACTTCACGCCCGTCGCCACGTCGCGCGGGCTCTACGCCTCGGCCGATTTTACGGTGCCGGGCACAGTGGCCCGGGTCATCCGCGAGCCGAACACCACCTGGCAGGCCGGCGGCCTGAAATTCGAGTTGGGCGTGCCGCTGTTATTTCGCCCGGGTCAGCCGGCCGACCTGAAATTTCGCATCGAGAGCCAGGGGACGAAGAAGGAGCCCGTGCCGTTGCAGCCGGTCATGGGGACGTTCGCCCACCTCGTGGCGTTCGACGAGGCGCGCAGCGGCTTCGCGCACCTGCACCCGAGGGAAACTGACCTGACGAGGCCGCCCGATGCGCTGCGCCCCGAGTTGAATTTCAAGGTCACCATCCCGTCGTCCGGCCGCTATGCCATCTGGGCCCAGGTGAATCTCGGTGGGACCGAGGTCTTCGTGCCCTTCTGGGTGGACGTGCGGCCGTGACGGAAAGCAAAGCTCCAACATTCAAGCTCCAAAGTTTCAGTGAATCCTCAATTTCTAGCTTTCTGATATGTTTTCCCTGGAGGTTGAAGTTTGGAGGATCAGTCGTCGATTGGCGCGCAATCAACACCAACAATTGGGCCGAGCGGATTTGTAACCGAACCGCAATAACTCACACCGGCTCGCCGGAGAGTTCCAGCACCTCGCCGGACGCCGTGGCCCGGAAGCGGTGCAACTCGGAACCGGGGAAGCTGCCGAAGTTGCCCGGATGGCATCGTAGCAGCCCTTCGCGTGCCAGCCGCACGATGCTGCGCGTGTTCGTTTCCGGGTCGTTGCAGAAAAAATGCGGGCTGGCCCGATTGGGCCACACCATGCTGCCGCGCAGCACGTCGCCGATGATCGCCTCGCCCGACCCGAGCACCACCGAGGCCGAGCCGAAGGTGTGGCCGGGCGTCGCGAGCACGCGGCCCTTGACGCCGTGGGGTTCCAGCGAAAAGCCGTCGCGAAAAAGCAGGTCGGGCCCGAAGGCCTCGAACTGTTCGTCCACGAATGGGCGCACGATGCGGCCGATCATGTCCTGCGCAGCGAGCACGCCGTTCTGGCCGCTGCGGGCGAGCGCGGCGTCGCCGGCGTGCAGCGCGATCTGGGCGCCGCTGCGGCGTTTCAACTCGGCGGCGCAGCCAGCGTGGTCGCTGTGGCCGTGGGTGAGGAGGATGAGCGCGAGCTGCTTCGGCTCGACGCCGTTGGCCTGCAGCGCGCTGAGGATGCGCTTGAGGTCGCCCGGCGCGCCGGTGTCCACCAGCACGGGCCGTTCGCCCAGCAGCAGGTAACAGTTTGAAGTGGTGCCTTTGATTCTGATCAGCATCGGTCGCGCCCCGCCTTTTCCGCCTCAGAACTTCAGGTGTTTGACGGTGACACCCTTGTTGATGAGCTGCTTCAGGGAATCGATGCCGATGCGGAGGTGCATCGCCACGTGCTTGTCGTCCACCAGCTTGTCACTTTCGGTGGTCTTCACGCCCTCGGGGGTCATGGGCTGGTCGGAGACGAGCAGCAGCGCGCCGGCGACCAATTCGTTGGCGAAGGCGGTGATGAAGATGGTGGCGGTCTCCATGTCGATGGCGATGGCGCGGATTTTCCTCAGGTATCGCTTGAAATCCGTGTCGTGTTCCCAGACCCGGCGGTTGGTGGTGTAGACCGTGCCGGTCCAGTAATTGCGCCTGTGGTCACGGATGGTGGTGGAGATGGCCTTTTGCAGGGCGAAGGCGGGGAGGGCGGGCACCTCGGCGGGGTAGTAATCGTTGCTCGTGCCTTCGCCGCGGATGGCGGCGATGGGGAGAATGAGGCTGCCGAGCTCGGCACGGTGCTTGAGGCCGCCGCACTTGCCGAGGAAGAGCACGGCCTTGGGCTTGATGGCGGTGAGCAGGTCCATCACCGTGGCGGCGTTGGCGCTGCCCATGCCAAAATTAATGATCGTGATGTCGTTGGCCGTGGCGCTGGGCATGGCCTGATCCCGGCCATGCACGGGCACCCGGTGCCAGTGGGCGAAGAACTTCACATAATGCTGGAAATTGGTCAGCAGAATGTAGCGGCCGAAATGCTTGAGCGGCACGCCGGTGTAACGCGGGAGCCAGTTGTCGACGATCTGTTTCTTGGTTTCCATGGCAGGTTGCTTTGCCCGTGAAAAATTGACCCCGCCGTGCCTTGCGGCGAGGTAAATCTGAGGAACCCCATACGGGCAGAGTCGGGCGGGACCGCTGGGTCCGCCGCGAGATAATTCCAATGCGCCAGTAAGCCCAGCGGTCCCGCCCGATCTCAAATGCCGGCCAGGGTGGGCGCCTTGTTCAGGTGTTCCTCGCCGGTGTATTTCGACGACTGCCTGTCGGCGTGGTAACTGGATCGGACCAGCGGCCCGGACTCCACGACGCCGAGACCGGCTTCAAGGGCGAATTTCCTCCAGTGGGCAAATTCCTCCGGCGGCACCCAGCGGTCGATCTTCCAGTGCTGGGGCGTCGGTTGCAGGTATTGGCCGATGGTAAGAATGTCGGTCTGGTCGCTGGCAATGTCGCGCAGGCACTGCCCGATCTCCGCCTCGGTTTCGCCGAGGCCGAGCATGATGCCCGTCTTGGTCGTGAAGCTGCGGCTCTTGGCGTGACGCAGCACGGAGCGGCTGCGGTCATAGCGGGCCTGCACGCGCACCGGGCGCTGCAGCCGCTCCACAGTCTCGACGTTATGGTTGAAAATGTCGGGCTGGGCATCGAGTACCATGTCCACCTGGTCGAGATGACCTTTGAAGTCCGGCACGAGCACCTCGATGGCGCACCGGGGGTTTTTGTATTTGGTGGCACGGATGGTGGCGGCCCAGACACCTGCCCCGCCATCCTGCAAATCGTCGCGGGCGACGGAGGTGATGACGCAGTGGCGCAGTCCCATCCGGGCGACCGCATCGGCCACGCGGGCGGGCTCCCCGAGGTCTAATTCCGTGGGCCGGCCCGTTTGGATCGCGCAGAAATTACAGGAGCGCGTGCAGATGTTGCCCAGAATCATGACCGTCGCGGTGCCGCGCGCCCAGCACTCGCCGATGTTCGGACATTGCGCGCTCTGGCAGACGGTGTGCAGCCTGTTGTCCTCCACCAGCTGGCGGGTGGCCTGGTAGGCGGGGCCGGAGGGCAGCTTGGCCCGGAGCCAGTCGGGCTTGCGGTTGGTGGGCATCATGCTCGGTCGGAAATTGAGCAATTTAACCGCTAATGCACACTAATTTTCTCACTAATCATGAGTCAGTGTTCTCAGTGATTTCTGTCATTAGTGACTTATCAGTGTGGATTGGTGGTTTGCAAAAAACTCCGGCAGCAGCCGCCAGAACTCGGCAGCGAGCACGGCTTGCACCTCGGTGGGGTCGACTTCGTGACCGAGTTCGGCCGACATCGAGGTGACGGTGCCGTCAGTAATGCCGCAAGGCACGATGCCGGAGAAGGGCGCGAGGTCGGTGTTAACGTTGAGCGCGAAACCATGGTAGGTTGTCCACTTTTTCACGGCGACCCCGATGGCAGCGATCTTGCGCGGGCCAAGCCAGAGGCCGGTCTTACCCGCGCGGCGGCTGGCGGCGAGGCCGAAGGTGCCGACGGTGTTGATGAGCACTTGCTCCAGGAGGCGCAGGTAGGCGTGCAGGTCTTTGCGCGGGGTAAGGCTGACAATCGGATAGCCGACGATTTGCCCCGGACCGTGGTAAGTGATGTCGCCGCCGCGGTTGGTTTGTACCACCTCGATGCCGCGGCGCTGCAACTCGGCCTCGTCCCAAATCATGTGCTGCTCGGCACCGCGCCGCACGCCGAGGGTGTAGACCGGCTCGTGCTCGGTGAAGACGAGCGTGTCGACGATTTCGCCGGCGATGCGCCGGGCGACGAGTTTCTCCTGTTGCTGCCAGCCCGCGATGTAATCCGTGCGACCCCAGTCGCGGGTCACCCGCTCGACAGGCTTAGGGCGGGCAGGGGTGAGGATGGTGGCGGGGTCGGACATTACGCGGGCAATTTCAATCAGGATGGGTTGCGGTGCAACTGTTTCGTCCGGAGTGCGCTTACTTTCCATTTGCGCCCGCCACCCGGGCATCCAAGCCTGCGGCGTTCCATGAGCGATCTTCCCGAGGACATCTCACACGACCAATATGCCGTGCGGCTCAAGAAGCTGACGGATCTGCGCGCGGCGGGTTCCGACCCGTTCCGGGCCGCCGTCGAGCAGACACATTTCTCCGCCGAGGCGCTGGCCGCCTACGTGGATGGCCAGGACAACACCGTGCCGGTCAAGGTCGCCGGCCGCCTCGTGGTCATTCGCGACATGGGCAAGAGCCACTTCGTCAAGATTCTCGACCAGCAGGGCCAGCTTCAGCTCTACCTCAAGAAGGACGTGGTGGGCGACGAGGACTACGCGGCCTTCAAGAAGCTCGACCTCGGCGACATCATCGGCGCGTCCGGCCCGCTCTTCAAATCGAAGACGGGCGAGATCACCGTGCGCGTGGAAAAATACACGCTGGTGGCGAAGGCGTTGCGTCCGCTGCCGGAAAAATGGCACGGCCTGACCGATGCCGAGCAGGTTTACCGCCAGCGTTACCTCGACCTCATCGTCAACCCGGAGTCGCGCGCCCGCCTGATGCTGCGCAGCCGCATCGTGGCAAGCCTCCGCCATACCCTCGCCGCCCGGAAGTTCCTCGAGGTGGAGACGCCCGTGCTGGAGAACGTGGCCGGCGGCGCCGCCGCGCGGCCGTTCGTCACGCACCACAATGCCCTCGGGGTGGACTTCTTCCTCCGCATCGCGCTCGAGCTGCGGCTCAAGCGCCTGCTGGTCGGCGGCTATGACCGCGTGTTCGAGCTCGGCCGCATTTTCCGCAACGAGGGCATCTCCCGGAAGCACAACCCCGAGTTCACCATGCTCGAGGTCTACCAGGCTTATTCCGATTTCCGCGGGATGATGGAACTCGTCCAGGCGCTCTTTGCCGGCGTGTGCCGCGATGTGCTCGGCACCACCGGGATCAAGCACGCCGCCAGCGGCCAGGTCATCAACTTTGCCGGCGAGTGGCGCGAGGCTAAATACCGGGACCTCATCCGAACCGAGACGGCCGACCCCGACTGGTTCAAGCGCAGCAAGGCCGAGAAGATCGCCCGGGCGGAGAAATTGGGCCTGACGGTCGACCCAAAGTGGGAGGACTTCGAGGTCACCAACGAGATTTTCTCCAAGAAGATCGAGCCCACGCTCATCCAGCCGACCTTTGTCACGCACCTGCCGAAGGAGCTGTGCCCGCTGGCCAAGTTCACGCCCGGCGACGACAGCACCCTCGATGTGTTTGAGCTGATCATTGGCGGCATGGAGATCGCCCCGGCGTATTCGGAGCAGAACGACCCGCTCGTGCAGCGCGAGATGTTTGAAAAACAGGTCGGCGCCGACCAACAGAAGATAGACACGGATTTCCTGCTCGCCCTCGAGCACGGCATGCCGCCCGCCGGCGGCATGGGCGTGGGCATCGACCGCCTGTGCATTCTGCTCACCGGGGCCGAGAGCATTCGCGATGTCATCCTGTTTCCATCGCTGCGACCGGGCCACGCCGGCGCGGCTGCCCCGCAGGTTTAAGGTTTAAGTTGTAGAGCTGTAAGCGCAGCACGGAGGCTCGACCTTACACCTTATACCTTACACCTTAAAACTTACCGATGCCCTGGCCCCTCTACCTCGCGTTCAAGCAGCTTTTCCCGTCCGGGCGGGTTTCGTTCATCACAATCATCTCGACGGTGGGCATCATGCTCGGCGTGACCATCATGCTGATGGTGACGGGCATCATGGGCGGGTTCGGTTACCAGGTCGGCCGCCTGATCATTGACACGCAGGGTGAAATCCAGATCACCGCCCGCCACCTGCTGGAGGGGGACAAGACCGGCGGCGTGGAGAAGATCCTGGCCGCGTCGCCCTCCATCGTGGCGGCGGCGCCTTTTGCCCGGGGCGTGGTGATGATCGAATTCGCCAGCCGGCCCGCTTTCCCCGCGATCCAGGGTTTTGATTTCGACCGGATGAAAAAGGTCATTCCGCTCGAGCGCTACCTGCTCGCGGGCTCGCTCGACGATCTCGACGATGACTCGGTGATCCTCAGCTCGATGCTCGCGCGTTCGCTCGGCGCGCAGATTGGGGACAAGGTCAGCATCTTCTCACCGCTGATGTTCGACCGGCTCAATCGCAACGAAGTGCTGCTGCCCCGCGAGGCCCGGGTCGCGGGTATTTTCCAGATCGGCCACCAGCAGCTCGACAGCGCCACGGTGCTCTGCTCGCTGCGGCTGATGCAGGATCTCTACGGGCTCGACCGGAGGGTTCACGGCTACAACGTGCGCCTGTCGCCCGGGGAGAATGTCGACGCAGTCGCGGCCGCGCTCAATGCGGCCCTGCCGCCCGACACGCGGGCACTCACCTGGCTCGAGGCCAACGCCGAGTTCCAGTCGATCATTACCTTCGAGCAAAACATGATCTTTTTCCTGATGGCCTTCATTGTCCTCGTGGCGACTTTTTCCATCACCATCTCGCTGCTGATGTCCGTGCTCCGCAAGACGCGCGAGATCGGCCTGCTCGGCGCCATGGGCGGCAAGGCCAGGCAGGTTGCGCTGTGTTTCTGCGTGCAGGGTCTGTTTCTCGGCGCGGTGGGCACGGGACTGGGACTCGCGCTGGGCTTCACGCTGCTGCGCTACCGCGACCACATCGTGCATTTCGTCGCCCGGCTGACCGTGGGGCAGGACGTGTTTGAAAAGTTCTACCAGTTCAGCTCACTGCCGGCCCACACCGTAACGAAGGACGTGGTCTTCATCATCGTCTTCTCCCTCATCGCCTCGACGCTCGCCGGGCTGATCCCCGCGTGGCGCGCCGCGAAACTCAAACCCGTGGAGGCGCTTCGCAGTGAGTGACCCCGGCACTGTCCTGCGCGCCGCCGGCCTGCGCAAAAACTACCCGAGCGGTGACCGCACGCTCGAGGTGCTGCGCGGCGTGGATCTCGCCATTGGCGCGGGCGAGTCCGTGAGCGTGCGCGGCGAGTCCGGCTCCGGCAAAAGCACGCTGCTCAACATTCTCGCCGGGCTCGACCGCCCCGACGCGGGCGAACTGTGGTGGGACAGCGAGCCCGCGAATAAACTCGGCCTGGGCGAACTCACCGCGCGGCGCGGGCGGTTCCTCGGCATGGTCTTTCAGTCCTATTACCTGATTCCGGAAATCGACGCTGCGGCAAACGTGCTGATGGCCGCGAGGATCCTCGGCGGCGTTGGCGCGGGCGAGCGCGACCGGGCCGCCGCCCTGCTCAAGCGCGTCGGTTTGGCCGAGCGCGGTCATCATCTTTCCTCGCAGCTTTCGGGCGGAGAGCGCCAGCGCGTGGCGGTGGCGCGGGCGCTGATGAACCGGCCGGCGGTCATCCTGGCCGACGAGCCGACGGGCAATCTCGACGAGCGGACGGGCGACGAGGTCATCAGCCTGCTGCTGGAGGTCTGCGCCGAGGAACGCGCCGCGCTGGTGCTGGTGACGCACAATCCCACCCACGCCAAGAAAACTGGCCGCCAGCTTAATCTGATTCAAGGTGTGATGGTCGGACAGAATTAACAAAATGAGCAGAATGGAGAAACGGTCTTCTGGAAATTATTCTGTCAATTCTGTTCATTCGGGCTAAACCCAACGAGTGATTTTTCCCCATGGCTAACCCCCGGATTAAGTGCGGCGTCGCCGGTGTCGGTTCGCTCGGCCAGCATCACGCCCGCATCTACGCGTCGCTGCCCGGCGCGGAACTGGCCGGCATCTACGAGACCAGCGACGCGCGCGCGGCGGAGATTTGCGCCAGGCACAACTGCCGGCGCTTCGCCACCCTCACGGGGCTGGGCGACGCTTGCGACGCGATCAGCGTCGTCGTGCCGACGGACCGGCACGCGCTCGTCGCGCTACCTTTGCTGGCCAAGGGCTGCCACCTGCTGATCGAGAAACCCCTTTGCGCCAGCCTGGCGGAGGCCGAGCAGGTGCTGGCGGCCGCGCGCGAGCACCACTGCCTCGTGCAGGTCGGCCACATCGAGCACTTCAATCCGGTGATGAGCTACCTCGAGAAGCACACCGGCCGCCCGCAATACATCACCACCGAGCGGCTCGCACCCTACCAAACCCGCGGTACCGAGGTTGGCGTCGTGCTCGACCTGATGATCCACGACATCGGCATCGTGCTCGCGCTGGTGAAATCACCCATCCGCAAGATCGACAGCGTGGGCATCAACGTGCTCTCCAAGACCGAGGACATCGCCAACGCGCGCATCGAGTTCGAGAGCGGCTGCGTGGCCAACCTGAGCGCCAGCCGGATGAGTTTAAAGAAGAACCGGGAGATCCGCGTGTTCCAGGATAACGCCTACCTCTCGCTCGATTTCATGAATCAGAAGGGCCACTTGGTGAAGAAGAGCGACATCATTGCCTATGGCCTGAAGCTGAAGATTGGCCTGGCCAAGGCCGTAGAAGACAAGGTGCCCGTGCATGAGATTCCCATCGAGAAGGGCGAGCCGCTCGCCATCGAGCTGGCGCACTTCATCGAGAGCGTGCGCGAGGCGAAGCAGCCCAAGGTCGGCGGGGCGCTCGGCAAGTCGGCGCTCGAGGTTGCGCTCACCATCACGGATCAGATCCGGAAGACGAAGAAATGAACCACAGAGACACAGAGCAGGGGAATTGATCCTTTCTCTGTGCCTCCGTGTCTCTGTGGTTAATCCATGTCTGCCGAACAACAGAAGCTCCCCTTTGGCTTGCCGGCTCCCATCTCTGGCAAGGTCGACCTGCTCATCGTCGCCGGCGAGCACTCGGGCGACGAGCACGCGGCGAAGGTCGTGCGCGAACTGCTCGCCAAGAATCCCCGGCTGAAAATCTGCGCGCTGGGCGGGCCGGAGCTTGCGGCGGCCGGCGCGCAGTTGCTGCACGACCTGACGGCGACCTCGGTCGTCGGCTTGGTCGAGATTTTGAAGCACTATTCGTTTTTCAGCGCGCTGTTCGACGCGACGCTGGGCTGGATCGAGCGGCACCAGCCGCGCGCGGTGTGCTTCGTGGACTATCCCGGATTCAACCTGCGGCTGGCGGCCAAGCTCCGGCATCGCCGGCTGAGTGTGAAAGGTGGGGGCAGGGTGAAGCTGCTCTATTACATTTCCCCGCAGATCTGGGCCTGGAAACCTCAGCGTCGCTTCACGATGGCGCGCGACCTCGACGCACTCGCCGTGATTTTTCCGTTTGAGCCCGCATGCTATGCCGACACGCCGCTGGCGGTGGAATTTGTTGGGCATCCCTTCCTCGCGTCGGACTACGCGCCGCCGGTGCGTTACGATCCGTCCGGCCCGGTCCTGTTGCTGCCCGGCAGCCGGGTGCAGGCGGTGTCACGGATTTTCCCCGGGTTGCTGGCGGGCTTTGTCGGGTTTTTGAAAGCCACGCCGGCCGCGAAGGCCATTGTGCTTTATCCGAGTGCCGCAGTGGCCGTGGTGGCGCGTGCGGCGCTGGCGCAGTGGCCGCAACTGGCGGAAACGGTTGAGCTGCGGCTGGTGACTGAAGGTAGAGCGGCGAGTCCCTTCGCCGACTCGGACAATCCGGCGCGGAGCGGAATCCGCGCCCTACCATTTGCCGCCGCGGCTGTTCTGACCAGTTCGGGCACCATGTCGTTGCATTGCGCGCTGGCGGGAATCCCGGGCGCGGTGGTCTATCGCACCAATCCGCTGACGTATCTCTTTGCGCGCTGGCTGGTGAAGGTAGAATTTATCGGCATCGCGAACCTGCTGCTGAAGGAGCCGATGTATCCCGAGTTCATCCAGGGGGCGGCGACGCCCGCGGCGCTGGCGGCGCAACTGTGCGAGTGCGCCGGTGATGCCGTGCGGCGCGAACGGACCCGGACGCAGTCCCGGCGGTTGCGCGAACTCCTGCAGCAGCCGACGGAGGGCACGGCGAATGGTCCAGCAGGGCGGTCGGCGGCCGACTGGGTCGCGCGGCACCTCGGTTAGTCGAGGGAGGCGGATGCCCTCACTCCACCTCTCCAAACCAATTACGCTTTGCGGTTCAGCGAATGGGCAACTTGCGGCCACAGCGCCGCCGTGCGCTCGGCGACGATGGCCCGGCACCGGGCCAGCTCGGCCTCGCGCTGGGCCAGATTTCCCTCGGCGATCTTGGCGAGGTCATCGAGATTGTAGAGGAAGACATTGGCCAGAGCCGCGGCGGCGGGATCCACGTCCCGGGGCAGCGCGAGGTCGATGAGAAAAAGCGGGCGGGCGGGGCGGTGTTTCATCGCGCGTGCAACCAGTTCCGACGGGAGCACGAAACCGGGCGCGGCGGTGGAGCTCGTGACGATGTCGGCCGCGGCCACCGCCTCGGGCAGCTCGGCCAGGCTGGCGGCCCAGCCGCCGGCGGCCGCGGCCACCGCCTCGGCCTTCGACAGCGTGCGGCTGGCGACCGTGATGGAGCGTGCACCGCGGCTCTGGAAGGCCTGGGCCGTTTTCTGGCCGATATCGCCCGCGCCAATCACCAGGACCCGGCAGGTCGTAAGTTTGCCAAAAATGCGCCCCGCCAGGTCCACCGCCACGCTGGCGACGCTGGTCCGGCCGTCGCCAATGGCGGTGTGCGTGCGGATGTATTTTGCGGACTGAAAGGTTTTCTGGAAAACGCGGTTCAGCACCGGACCGGTCCAGGTTTGCGCCAGCGCGGCGTCATAAGCGTCCTTCACCTGGCCGAGGATCTCCGTCTCGCCCAGCATCTGCGAGTCGAGCCCGGCGGCGACGGCGAAGAGGTGCGCGATGGCGTCGTGGTTGTGGCGTGAGAAGCCGTGGGATTCAAACTCCGCGGGCGTGCAGCCGGTGGCCTCGCACCAGCCGGTGCGCAGGGCGGCGAGGGTGTCCGGGTTCCGCGCCACGCCGTAGACCTCGATGCGGTTGCAGGTGTTGAGCAGAGCGAATTCCTGCACGCCTGGCGTCGCCCGCATCCGGGCGGCGAAGGCGGCGGCCCGCTCGGCGTCCAGCGCGAGCTTCTCGCGGACGGCCAGCGGCGCGGTGTGATGGTTGGCGCCAAACAGGAAAAGGACGGACGAAGGGGTGTCCATCGTTCAGCGGGAGCGCGCGACCGGCTTGTAGCCGTGGCGGTTGGAGTTGACCGGCCCGAGCGAAAGCAGCGCCACGCAGAACAGCACGAGACAGACCCAGGCAAAGCGGACCGAGACCAGCCGGCCGCGCCAGCGCAGGAGCAGGACGACGAAGTAGCACAGCCAGACGCTGACGGTCACCAGCAGTTTGGGCAGGTGGACCGATTCGGTGTTCCGCACCCACCACGAGGCGCCGACGCCGAGGGAAATGGTGAGCAGCGTGACGCCCAGCAGCACCAGCCGGTAGTTGATCTGCTCCAGCTGCACCACCGAGGGCAGGAACCAGAAGAGCCCGTTGAGCCGCTTGTTTTTCAGGCTCCAGTTCTGCAGGAGCTGCATGAGCGAGGTCAGGGCCAGCAGGCCGAACACGCCGTAGCTGAACACGGCGAGCGCGGCGTGCACCTCGATCCACGGATTGTTGCCGAAGAGTTTCTGCCCGCGCACCAGGTCCCAGTGAGGGATGAGCAGCGAGACCAGGCCCAGCGCGGCGGCATAGCCGGCGGTGAACAGGCCGAGCAGGCTGCCCCGGAAGATGGTCCCGACGAAGAAATACATCACCATCGCCGACCAGGCGACAAACTGGACGATTTCAAAGGTGTTGCCGAGCGGGCAGCCACCGCCGGCGAGGCCGCGCACATAGAGGCCGGCCATCTGGAATCCCCAGCCCCCGACCAGAAAGAGGTTCAGAATGGTGCGCTGGCCGGCGGAGGGCTGCCGCTTGGTCAGCGCCACAAGGCCAGTAAGGAAACCGGCCAGGTAAAGCAGGGCACCGAGCCATAACAATGTCCGGTCGGTGAGAAGCGAGAGCATGCCGACAAGATGGCCGGCCGGCTGGCCGGCGCAAGTCAGACAAATCGTTATTAGTCCGGGGGCCCACTGTGCGGGTGGAAAACTGATTTTGTCTTGGGCCGGCGCGACGGCGTTGCATGCTGGCCGGCGTGCGCTCCACCTTTGATCCCCAGCCCGTCCTGCTCGAGGGCCGTCACGTGCGGCTTGAGCCGCTGGAGCGCCGGCACCTGCCGGCCCTGGTCGCGGCCGAGCAGGATCCCGAGGTTTTTCACTATTTCCTGACGCCGCCGCTCGGCGACGAAACAGAGATGGCCAAATGGCTGGAAGACGGAGTGCAGGCCCAAGCGGCCGGCACGGAGGCGGCATGGGCGACTGTCCGGCGGGCCGACGGCCGGGTGGTGGGCTCCACGCGTTATCTGGACATCCACCGGGCGAACCGCGGCCTGGAGATCGGCAACACGTGGCTGGCGAAGGAGGCCCAGCGCACGCCCGTCAACACGGAGGCCAAGCTACTGCAGCCCACGCATGCCTTTGAAAAGCACGGCGCCGTCCGGGTGCAGTTGAAGACGGACGAGCGCAACGAAGGGTCCCGCGCGGCCATCGCGCGGCTCGGCTGCACGTTCGAGGGCATCCTGCGCAAATACCAAGCGCGCTACGACGGCTATGTGCGCAACACCGCCATCCTCAGCCTCACGGCGGAGGAGTGGCCGGCGGCCAAGGCCGCGCTCGAGGCGAAGCTCGCGCGCTAGATTTTCCGTGCGATCCAGAACCGGCAGTTGTCGGAAAACTCGCGGACTGCCATGGACTCGGTGGCGAGGTCGTCGCGCAGCGTCGTGTGCTCGAATCGCCACCCCGTCACCGCTAAATCCTCCAGCACTTCGCGGCGCTCGGGCAGGTGCATAAAGGTCTGCCCGTGTTCGTGGGCGAAGTAACGGTCGCCGAACTCGAGCAGCCGCGGGTTTTGCTCGCCGCACGCCCAGCGCGCGGCTTCCTCCGCCCAGGCCTTGGCTTCGCGCGGTTCCTCTCGGTCGTGCGAGGTGAAGATGAAAGGCGCGCCCGGCCGGCAGACGCGGTGGAGCTCCCGCATCGCTGTCCGCCGGTTCTCCCGCCCGGGAATCTGCATCAGCCCGTTGAAGAGGAAGAGGGACCCGTCAAACAAAGTGTCATCTAATATCGGACATTCGCTGAGCCGCGTGGCGTCGGCCTGGAGAAAGGTGAGACCGACGATGCCCTGCTCGGCGGCGAGGTTTCGGGCCTGCTCGATCATCCCGGAGGCGAAGTCGAAGGCGGTGAGGTTATGGTAACCTTGGTGCCAGAGTCCGACGGCCGCGCGGCCGGCGCCGCACCCGGCCTCGAGCAGCCGCGCCGATTTGTCGGGGAAGCAGCGCTCGATCAGCACCCGCTCGGATGCCCAGAGCCCGAGGAAGTGGGCCGCGCGGGTGTAGTGGATGACGGTGCTGATGGCGTTGAAGTCATCGCGTACCGTCGCACCGTCGATTTTGCCTACTTCCGCCGCCATGCCGCGATAAACATGCCGTTGGCGTTAAGCTCCTGCGGCCAGAGCGTGAGCTGGGTGCCCCGGCCCATAACCGGGTCGGGCGTGAGTTCCGGGTGCGTAGCGGTGAACGCATCGGCCACGCCGGTTGTCTCGCCGCGGGAGAGCGTGCAAACCGCATAGAGGAGCCGGCCGCCGGGTTTGAGTGATCCTGCGACATGGTCGAGAAGCATGCGTTGCACGACGGCGAGTTCGCGAATGTCCGACGGCTGCGTGGTCCACCGTGCGTGGGGATTGCGCTGCCAGGTGCCGATGCCGGTGCACGGCGCGTCGACGAGGATGCCGTCGAACTTGGTCTTGGTCGGGAGCTTGATGCCGCCCGCCCACGACGCGGCGCGGAAATTGAAGACCTTGGCGCGGGCGGCGCGCTCCTTAAGCTTGGCGAGCCGGCGATGCGAACGGTCGCTCGCCCAGAGCAGTCCCTTGTTTCGCATCAGGTCGGAGAGGTGCATCGTCTTGCCGCCTTCGCCGGCACAGGCGTCCCACCACGTCTCGCCCGGCTGTGGGGCGGCGGCGAGGCTCACAAGTTGTGAGGCGAGGTCCTGAATCTCGAATTCGCCGGCCTGGAACTCCGGCGTGTGGTAAAGATCGGTGAGGCCGGTATAGCGCAGCGCGTCCGGCGATCGGGAGGCAGGCGCGCAATGGCCAAGCTTTTTGGCCAGCGCCGCGCCGATGCCGGCCTTGGCCCGGATCCAGAGTGCAGGTTCGCGTTGCAACTGGGCCAGCCAGGCCGCAGGCATGGCATCCATCTCGTCCTTCAGCCAGTCGGGCACGGCCTTGGCGGCGAGAGCCTCGGGCTTGAAGGCGGCGGGATTGGAGTCGAAGCGCTGTTGCAACTCCAGCGCGGCGGCGAGTTGCTTTTGGGCCGAGGCGCTTTCGTCGAGCCAGCGCCACCAGCGGTAATGGGTGAACACAGCCCGGCTGATGCCCCGGCGCTCGGCGGGCACCGTGAAGTGGCGGTCCTGCGTCAGCGACTCGCGCAGCGCCTGGTCGGCGGGCGTGCCGGCCTGCACCATTTTGAGGATGCGGGCGGCATTGTTGAGGATGGAGGAATCAGACATTATCAATAAGTGTCATCCAGTGCGCAGCGAAGGATCCATGGATTGAAATCAGCAGATGGATTCTTCACTGCGCGCAGAATGACAGGTTGCGGATATAGAGTTAATCTCATCTCGCCCAACGCCGCGTCTCCTTGATCTCCAGGCGGCGCGGCTCGATGACCGTGCCGGCAACGGCAGGATGCGAGCGCAGCTCCTGAAAGACGTCCGGAGCCACGCGCCACGCCAGGCTGGGAGCGATCTCGGCGACAGGCGCGGCACGGCCCTCAAAGACGAAGGCCAGTTCGACCCGGGTCTCGCCACTGGAAGCGTCGATGGCGGCGCGGAGATTTTTCAGAAAGTCGGGCAGTTCCGCGTGCTCGGGGTGGAGGAGCCAGGTGATCTTGCGCACCGCCGTCGGCAGGTAGGCGTCGAGCAAATAGCATTCCTTGACGTTGAGACGTGCGCCGTCAGTGCCGCGCATGATGTTACCGAGCACGACGACCGGCTGGTTTTCCGCTAAACTTTTGCCGTAGCTCTCGAACGCCTCGGCGTACATGTTCACCGAGATGCTGGCGCGCTTGCTGGCGAGGTTGAAGAAGGCCCACGGGCGGTTGTCCTTGCGCGAAAGTTTCTTAGTGATGCCCGAGGCGACGCCGCAGAGGCGAAATTCCATCCGGTCGCCCTCCGTGAGCACCTGCGCCTCGGTGTGGGTCGTAATGGCCTCGGCCAGCCCGGCGTAGGCGTTCATCGGGTGGCCGGAGATATAGAAGCCCAGCAGCTCCTTCTCGAATTGCAGCCGTTCCACGGAAGTGAAGTCAGCGTAGCGGCTGCGGCCGTTCCGCGGCGAGGTCGCGGCGGCTCCATTTGCTGAAGAAGCGGCTTCCTCGAGGGCATCGAGGAACGAATGCTGCCCGGCGACGGCGTCGCGCTGGCGGGCAGCGGCGGAGGCGAGGGCCTCATCGATCTGGGCGAAGAGCACGCCGCGCTTCTCGCCGGAACAGTCAAATGCGCCGGTCTTCACGAGGTGCTCGAGCACGCGCTTATTGATGGCCCGGCCGTCGACGCGCGCGGTGAAATCGAGGAAGCCCTTGAACGTGCCGTTGGCCTCGCGCTCGGTGATTATTTTTTGGGAGGCGGCCTCGCCCACGCCCTTGATGGCGCCGAGGCCGAAGCGGATCGAACCGGCTGCGCCGGCCATTTTCGATTTTTGAGTTGGCAGATTGTCGTCCTGCGGGCTCGGAACGACTTCGGATTGGCTGGAGGAAGTGCGCCCGATGACGGGAGTGAAATTTTCCCGGGAAAGATTTATATCGGGACCGAGAACGGGAACGCCCATCGCGCTACACTCGTCGACGAAGTGCGCGATCTTCTCCGAGTTGCCGATTTCATTGCCCAGCACCGCGGCCATGAACTGCACCGGGTAGTTGGCCTTCAGGTAGCCGGTCCGGTAGCTGAGGATGGCGTAGGCGGCGGAATGGGACTTGTTGAAGCCGTAGCCCGCGAATTTTTCCAGCAAGGCGAAGATCTCGAGCGCCTTTCTCTCAAGGATGTTGCTGGTCTGTCGCGCGCCGTCGACGAACACAATGCGTTGCTGCTCCATCTCCGCGACGTTCTTCTTGCCCATGGCGCGGCGGAGCACGTCGGCGCCGCCGAGCGTGTAACCGGCGATGCGACGCGCGGCCTCCATGACCTGCTCCTGATAGACCATGATGCCGTAGGTCTCGCGGCACACCTCCTCCAGCAGCGGATGCGGATACTCGATGGTGGTGGGGTCCTTCTTGCCGCGGATGTATTGCGGGATGAGATCCATCGGGCCCGGGCGGAAAAGCGCGATGAGGGCGACGATCTCCTCGATCGAGTTGATGCTCAGCTGCCGGCACAGGCCCTGCATGCCGCCTGATTCCAGCTGGAACACCGCGGTGGTGCGGCCGGAGTTGAGCAACGCAAAGGTCTTTGCGTCGTCGAGTGGAACGGTCTCCATGTCGAACGCCCGGTTGACCGTGCGCCGGATGCTGTCCACGGTGTCCTGGATGATGGTGAGCGTGCGCAGGCCGAGGAAGTCCATCTTGAGCAGCCCGAGCCTCTGCACGGGGTCCATGGCGAACTGCGTGGTGATGTCGCCTTCCTGCAGCGTGAGCGGCACGAACTCGCTCAACGGCCGGTCGGCGATGATGATGCCGGCCGCATGCTTGCCGGAATTGCGCACCATGCCCTCGAGCACGAGCCCCTGGTCGACAATCTTTTTCGTGAGGGGACTGGCGGCGATCGCGTCGCGGAGCTCGGCCGACTTGTCGATGGCGTCCTGCAGGCTGATGTTGAGCTCGTCGGGGATCATCTTGGCGAGCTTGTCGGCCTCGATGTAGGGGAGGTTGTGGACGCGCGCGACGTCGCGGATGACGGCCTTGGCGCCGAGCGTGCCGAAGGTGACGATGTTGGCCACGCACTCGCGGCCGTATTTCTCGCGGACATACGAGATGACCTCGTCGCGGCGGCGCATGCAGAAATCGATGTCGAAGTCCGGCGGAGATACGCGCTCGGGGTTGAGGAAGCGCTCGAAGAGCAGCCCGAAGCGGAGCGGCTCAATGTCGGTGATGCCGAGGAGATAGGCGACAATGGAGCCAGCGCCCGAGCCGCGGCCCGGGCCGACCGGGATGCCGTGCTGCTTGGCCCACGCGATGAAATCCCAGACGATGAGGAAGTAATCGATGAAACCGGTCTTCTCGATGACGCCGAGCTCGAAGTCCATGCGCTCGACCACGGTATTGGCCAGCGCGGGATCCTTGGCCTTGGCGGGTTTCTTGTAATCCACGGCGTAGCGTTTTTGCAGGCCGGCGATGCACAGTTCCTTCAAGTAGGCGGGCTTGTCGGTCTTGATCTCCACCGGCAGCGGATAGAGCGGGTAGCGGTTTTCACCGAACTTGATGTTGAGGTCGCACATCTCGGCGACGGCCTGGGTATTGAGGACGGCCTCCGGCACCTCGGTGAACAGCCGCGACATCTCTTCGCGGGTTTTCAGGTAGAATTGCGGCGTGTCGAACCGCATGCGGTCGGCGTCCTCGAGCTTCGCGCCGGTCTGGATGCAAAGCATGGTGTCGTGCGGCGAGGCGTCGGTGGCGTTGACGTAGTGGACGTCGTTTGTCGCGACGACCTTGAGTTTGAATTCCTCCGCGAGCTTGAGGAGGAGGGGATTGATGCGGCGCTGTTCGGGGATGCCGTGGTCCTGCAGCTCGATGAAAAAATTTTCGCGGCCGAACATCTCGACGAAGCGCCCGGTGGCCTTGAGGGCGTCGTCCCAGCGGTTTTGCAGGAGCATCTGCGGCACGAGCGCAGCGAGGCAGCCGCTGAACGCGATGAGGCCGTCGGCCATTGACGCGAGGGTGTCGAGGTCGGTGCGGGGCTTGTAGTAGAAGCCCTTGAGGTGGGCATCGGAGACGAGCTTGAGCAGGTTGGCGTAGCCCTGCGCGTTCTTGGCGATCAAGCCCATGTGGTAGCGGCTCTTCTCGCCCTCGATCCGCGCGGTCTTTTCCAGCCGCGAGCCCTCGACGAGGTAGATCTCGCAGCCGACGAGCGGCTTCACGCCCTTCTCCTTGGCGGTGGTGAAGAAATCGATGGCGCCGAAGAGCACGCCATGGTCGGTGAGCGCCACGGAGGTCTGGCCCAGCTCAGCCACGCGGTCGATTAGGCGGTCGATGCGGCAGGCGCCGTCGAGGAGGCTGTAGTCGCTGTGGACGTGCAGATGGACGAAATTCTTGTCAGCGGAAGCCACGGAGGTTGATGGGATGCCTCTCAATTGCCCCGAGCAAGCTGAAAGAGCCTCATAGAGCATCTCCTTCGCCAAGGCTGCGGAGAACAGTAGCCGGATAGCGTAAAGTTATTCACGCACGAGGGTTAGCCAGCACAAGAGGATGATTGCATCCGCATTCGTCCCGCTGCTGCAGGACTATAGCGAGATTGGATTCAGCCGTCCCGGGCCGGCCTCAAAATTGGGGTTGACGGTGGTCGGAGCGGCTGGCTTGTTGCACCTTTTCCTCTCCACCTACCTGTCCATTACCATGTCCATCGAGATCAAGATGCGTAAAAACGAGCCGATCGATCGTGCGCTGCGCCGCATGAAGAAGAAGCTCGAGCGCGAGAACATCATCAAGGATGTCCGCATGAAGCGCTACGCCGAGAAGCCCTCGGAACGCCGCCGCCGCAAGGAGAAGGTCATGGCCTTCACCTGCATGCTCCGCCGCCGCTACGCTGAGTAAGCCGCCTTACCGCCCTTTTCTTTGACCGGCCGGACGTCCTCGCATGTCCGGCCGGTTGCTTTTTGGGTGTTGAGGCGCGGGCGGGGTTGCCCGTGCTCCATGGAGCCACGGCGACCCCGCCGTGGATTCCTTCCAAGCACCCACTTGATTTCACCCCCGTCTCCTGTCCTAGTGAGGTCTGCGCATGAAGCCGATCACCGCCCTCTCCACCTGCTGGTGCTCGCACCGTCACTAGGACGGCTATGAGATGCTCAAGGAGATGGCCGGCCTGGGTTTTGAGTGGGCCGAGCTGAGCCACGGCATCCGCATCACACTTGTGCCGGGCATCCTTAAGGCCGTCGAGGAGGGCGTCATCAAGATCGCGTCCTGCCACAATTTCTGCCCGCTGCCCACCGGCGTCATGCACGCCGCGCCCAACCTCTACCTGCCGTCGTCGGCCGACGCGCGCGAGCGCGACCAGTGGCTCCGGCACAGCAAACGCACCATCGACTTCGCCCACCAGTTGAAGGCGACAAAGGTCATCATGCACCTCGGCGCGGTCGAGTTCTTCTGGTTCAACCCGGCGCGCAAGGTGGACAACTACCTTGATGCGCACGAGGGGGCCGACCTGTCCGCCAACGCCACTTACCAGAAGCTGCTGGCAAAATCCCTCGCCAAGCTGAAGGAGCGGGTGCCGGCCTACTGGGAGAACACCAAGCAGGGCCTGGCTGATCTGCTGCCTTACGCCGGCCAGAAGGGCTTGAAGCTGGGTTTCGAGAGCCGCGAGAAATTCGAAGAGCTGCCGCTCGACGCCGACCATCCGGACCTGATCACCGCGATGACCAAGCTGGAGGCCTGTGGCTACTGGCACGACACCGGCCACGCCCAGATCAAGCAGAACATGGGGCTGCTCAACCACCGCGACCACCTGGCGAAGAACGCGCCGAACGCCATCGGCTTCCACCTGCACGACGTCAACGCCCTGGGCCATGACCACCACGCTATCGGCACGGGGAAGATTGATTTCAAGATGGTCAGCTCATTCTGGCGGCCCGAGCACACCCTCGTCATCGAACTCAGTCCCCGGCTCACGGTCGAGGAAGTGCTGCTCTCCAAGAAACACGTCGAGAAACTCGTCGCGTCGCGGTTCGGGCGTTGATTGATGGAGGGACGGCTTCCTGGCTGTCCGCGGCCTGTCGGGAGACGGGCCCTCCAGTATTATTGGTGAGGCAGGAGCTGTTGCCCCCAACGGCTCGGGCGCTTGAGGGCAAGCACCCCTACCGGTTCCCGAGCTCTCCGATCCAACGCCGGTGTGGGCCGGACAGCGCGATACAATCGAGTTGCTTCACTGGCACCCACTCCAGAGCGGCGTTTCTGGTGATGCGTTTCCGTAACGCTGCGGGCGGCTTCACGCGGTAGACCGACTCGGTGAGCTGGAAGCGGGTAATGGTCCGGCGCTTCACGGCGAGGAGCGATGACTTGCTGGGTTTGACGCCGAGATCGGACGCCTCGGGCAGCTCGTGCATCCCGGCGAGCCGTTTCGCCTTAGCGGGGCCGCGGCGAAGCAGGAGCTTGTCGCGATACTCGCACCAAACGCGGGTGATCGCTCGTTGCTCGATTAACCTTGGCTTGAGCCGCGGAAATTTCTCCGGCCTGCCGGTGGCGCGAGCGGCGCAGAATTTCGCGACCTGACAGCTGGCGCACAGTGGGTTCTGGCGCCGGCAGACCGTCGCGCCGAGTTCCATCATCGCCTGGTTGTGGGTGGCCGGGTCCGTGCCAATGATGAGTTGGTCGGCCAGTGGGGTGAAATGTTTTGCCGCCTCAGAGCCGTCGCGGAACAGCCGGCCCTCACCGGTCAGACGCGCGAGGATGCGGACGACGTTGCCGTCGACGCACGCCGCAGGTTCGCCAAACGATATGCTGCTGATGGCGGCGGCGGAGTAGGGGCCGATGCCGGGCAACTCGCGCCACTCGGCGGGTGCTCGCGGCGGGGCGGGCAGGGCGACGACGACCTTCGCGAGTTGGTGCAGATTGCGGGCGCGGGTGTAGTAGCCGAGGCCCTCCCAGAGTTTCACGACCTTCGCCTCGGAAGCGGCGGCGAGGGCGGCGAAGTCGGGCAGCTCGCGCAGCCAGCGGTCAAAGTAGGGCAGGACGGTCGCGACCTGTGTCTGCTGCAGCATGAACTCTGACACGACGGTCTTATAGAGTGAGGGGACGTCGCGCCACGGCAGCTTCCGATGGTGGACGCGATACCAAGCATGCAGCGCCTGCTGGAAGGCGGGGCGGTGGGAAATCAACTGAAGCGCATGAGCCACAGAAAGCATAAAAGGCGCAAAAGGACGGACTGGGAAGCCATGATTTTCTCTTCGTGCTTTTTCGTGCTTTTTGTGGCTAATCCTCCCCATGCCCAAACGGTCTTATGACGCCGAGGAAGAGAAGCCCAAGGCTATCTCTTCCTACACCATCAAGCTCGACGACGTGCAGATGGAGAAACTCCGCGCCGCCTGCGCGGCAAAGCACTGGAAGACCGTCGAGGTGCCCTACGCGCGCTTCACCTTCAAGGGGCCGAAGGTCAACGTGACCGCCTATACCAGCGGCAAGGTGGTCGTGGCCGGCAAGGAGACCGAGGATTTCGTACAAAACGTCATCGAGGCCGAGGTCACCGGCGCGCCCAAGCTCGGCTACGACGAGGTGCTGCATCCCGACTGGTTCGAGCCGCACGCCGGCCTCGACGAGAGCGGCAAGGGCGACCTGTTCGGCCCGGTCGTGGCCGCGACCGTAATCGCGGACGGCGACGCCGTGCGGTCGTGGCTCGCGGCCGGGGTACGCGACAGCAAGACCATTGTCGACGCCCTGATCATCAAGCTCGACGGGCTCATTCGCGACACGCCCGGCGTGGTGGTCGAGACCTGCTTCCTCGGCATGGCCGAATACAACCGGACAATGGGCCGGCCCTACGCCAGCCTGAACCGGCTGCTCGCCGTGCAGCACGCGACCGCGCTGGAGAACGCGCTCAAGAAGAAATGGGTGCCGCGCGGTCTGCTCGACCAGTTTTCCAAGGAACCGCTTGTCCAGCGCGAGTTGAAGAAGCGCAAACTCGAGCGCTTCACCCTCGCTATGCGCACCAAGGCGGAGGAAGACCCCGTCGTCGCCGCGGCGTCGATCGTGGCCCGGGCGGAGTTTGTCCGCTGCATGCACGCGCTGTCGCGGGAGTTCGGTGACAAGCTGCAAAAGGGCGCCGGCGCGGCGGCCAAGGCGCAGGCCTCGGTGCTCATCGAGAAATTCGGCGCGCGGGCGCTCGGTCATTTCGCCAAGCTGCACTTCCGCACCTGCTACGAGGTGGTCTCGGCCGCCGGCAAGCTTGACGAGCTGCCGCTGCCCGTGCCGAAGGAAAAGAAGGAGTGGAAGCGGTAGCCGGACCAATCCGCATGGCCAAACGCCGCCAGCTCCGCGGATTCGACCTGAAGCAAATCTACGGCTTCAACAGCCTGATTGGCGTGGACGAGGCCGGGCGCGGCGCCCTGGCCGGCCCGGTGGTGGCCGCGGCGGTGCTGGTCTCGCAGGAATTCCTCGAGGGCCGCTGGGCCGTCGGCAAGTCCGGCCGCGTGAACGACTCGAAGCAGCTGACCGCCGAGGCGCGTGCGGAGCTTTGGACGGAGTTCGAGGAATTGACGGCGGCGGGGCAGATCCGCGCCAGCCACGGCACGGCCAGCGTGGCGGAGGTCGAGACCGTCAACATCCTCGGAGCGACGAAGCTCGCGATGCGCCGCGCCCTCGAGGGCATCCATCCGCCGACGGCGTTCGAGCGGAAGGAGGAGCCGGATCTTTTTTCCAGTGTGGAGGAAAAGCAGGCGTTCCAGCCGACGGTATCGTGCCGCGTGCTGATCGACGGCCTGCCGCTGCGGCATTTTCCGTATCCGCACCAGGGCGTGGTCAGCGGCGACGCCCGCTCACTGTGCATTGCGATGGCCTCGATCATCGCCAAGGTGACGCGCGACCGGCTCATGGACGAGCTGGACAATAAGTATCCCGGTTACGGCTTTGCCCAGCACAAGGGCTACGGCACGGAGGAGCATCGCGACGCCATCCTCAAGCTCGGCCGCAGCGCCGTGCACCGCGACAGCTTTCTGCGCAAGCTCTTCGCCCAGCCGCGCGACCTCGAGGGGCAGATGATACTGTTTGATTGAATGAAACCCCACCACAGACTTCCGTTACCTGTCATGCTGAGTGATAACGAAGCATCCATCTGTTGCCATGAATCAAGGTGGATTCTTCGCTTTGCTCAGAATGACAAGCCGCTATAACTGAACTTCCCTCGTATCATGCCCGGCAAGAAACACAGTTCACTCGACAAAGTACTCGACCGCATCGACCGGCTCGACGCAGTGGGCCTGCGGACCCTCGCGCAGCGGCTGGCCCGGGAGCGCGCGCTGCTCGACACCGTCTTCAGCACCCTGCAGGAGGGCGTGCTCGTCATCACGACGGACGGCGAGATCGACTACGCCAATGACGCGGCGGCGCGGCTCATCGGCTTCAAGAATGAGCCGGGCGCGGCGGCGACGTTGTGGCGGATGGTGCCGGGCCTGCGCGCGTCGCTCGAGGGGAAGGGCAGCCAGCCGCTCGTTACGCGCGAGTTCGAACTGACCTACCCGGCGCCGCGCGTGGTGCGGCTCTACATGGTGCCGTTCAGCGAGGGCAACGGCGAGACAGCGCGCTTCGCCATCATCCTGTCCGACATCACCAGCGAGAAGAAGTCCACCGCGGACCTGATCGAGCACGAGAAGATCTCCTCCGTCCTGCTGCTGGCGGCCGGCGTGGCGCACGAGCTGGGCAACCCGCTTAATTCGCTCACCATCCACCTGCAGCTCATCGAGCGGAAACTGAAGAAACTCAAGGGCTCGAAGGAGGCCGCCGCACTTGAGAAGTCCATCAAGGTCTGCCAGGACGAGGTCATGCGCCTCGACGGCATCATCAAGAATTTCCTCGAGGCCATCCGGCCGCGTCCGCCCGACCTGACCGAGGTCAACGTGGTCGAGGTCGTCGAGGACGTGTTGCGCTTCCAAGCGAAGGAGCTGGCCGACCGTGGCCTCAAGGTCGAGGGCGAGCTGCCCGCCAGCACGCCGGTCATCATGGCCGACCGCAACCAGCTCAAGCAGGTGTTTTTCAACCTCGTGAAGAACGCGATGGAGGCGATGCATCCGGGCGGAAAGCTCGGGATCCGCGTCCGCGCGGACGACGACTCGGTCTTCGTGCTCATTGCCGACACGGGCAGCGGGATCAAGACCGAGGACCTGACGAAATTATTTTCCCCGTATCATACGACCAAGGCCGGCGGGCACGGCCTCGGGCTGATGATCGTGCAGCGCATCATGCGCGACCACGGCGGGCTCGCCGGCATCGAGAGCAAGGCAGGCACCGGCACGGTGGTGACACTGCAGTTCCCCCAGAGGCATCGCCGCGTGCGGATGCTGCAGGGCTGAGGTGGACACACCCTTCCCCGTCGCCAAGCCGGGGCGGACAGGCCCGGCGCGTTTTCAGTCCGGCCTCGCAAACGAACCCGTCCGGAGGCCGGGTTCCGCTGCTCAAATACTGCCCTTGGGGGTGGCGAGCGTGAGCGACTTGAGTAGGCGCAGCCCCTCGGCGAAGGCCGGCCCGGCCGGGTCGTCGCTGAAAATCGTGGCAAACACCATGACCTTTTCGCCCAGGTAGATGAAGCAGGCGGTCATCGTCTTGTAGTCGTCATTGACCGGGGGCTTGTCGACCAGGTCGATGTCGGTGAAGGTCGCGGTGAAGCCGGTCACCGTGGCGGTGCGCAGCTCCTTGATGAAAGCCTTGCCCTCGACCGACTCGGGCGCGAACTGCTGCGTCGCGTCCGCCACCAGCATCCGCAGGTTTTCGCGATCGCTATACCGGTTGTCGGGCACGAGCAGAACGGTGAGGAGCACGGCGTCGCTGCTGCCGCCCTTGGGAACATAGCGCAGATTTTTCCCGACCTGGGAAACCTCCGGCGACGGGGCCGAGGTGTCGGTGCTGATCCAGGCGCCCGGAAGGATGAAATGCAGGGATTTGCCTCCGCCGAGGTTGATATTTTCAGCCCGGCTGCCTGTGGCCAGCAACCCGAGGCCGGCGAAAAAGAGGAGGAGGTTTTTCATGAGGGGAGTGGGGGACGCAGGGAACCCGCACTATGATTCGCAAACCTGAAATCGAGTCGAGGGCAAAGCCGCAGCGGTGTGCGGCCTAGGGGAAGGTGGCGCGGTAGTGGCGATACAGTTCCTCGACTTTCGCCCGGGCCCATGGGGTGCGCCGGAGGAAGTGCAGGCTGGATTTGATGCTGGGGTCAAAGTTGAAGCAGCGGATATCGATCCTCCGGCCCAGTTCCGCCCAGCCGTAATGCGCGACGAGTTGCGTGAGCAGCGCCTCGAGCGTGATGCCGTGCAGGGGATCCTTCGGGGTGTGCGACACGGCGAAAGGCGGTCAGCAATTCAGGCATTTCCAGTTGCGGGGCTTGCCCTCAGCGATCCATGCAAGGGAAGTAGCGAGGCATTGGGCGCGGGTTTCGTCGCGCTTGGCCTCGGTGATCCACTCGATGTATTCGCGGCGCGCGCTGGGGCAGAAGTCGGCCCACTCGACCGCGGTCTTTTTGTTTTATCGCAGGGCGGCAGCAAGATCGGCGGGGACGGGCCGGCCAGGCTTGGGTTCGCCTTCGGCTGGACGCGGATGCCTATCGCGAGTTGCACGCCCAGCTGAAGGCCGTGCTGGCCGACGAACGCGACGGCCTCGCCAACACGGCGAACACGGCGGCGCTGATCTTTCAGGCGCTGCGCCGGCGAGAGGGAAGCAGAAGCGGAAGGGTTGCTCACGAAACTCACGAAAGACCCGAAACTCCGGCGACGCAATCGGCGAACAGCGCGGCCGTGCGCGACGGCAGCGTAGTCTGGTTGCCTCAATTTAGGGTGGAGCACGGTGAGCTGCGTGGGCCGAACCGCGGCAAAATATCACGATCACCAGCCTGACCCCTGCGGACGCTTCCCGCGGGCTTGGTCTGATGTGCCACCGTCGCAGCTTAACCTCGGCGCCGTCGCGAAGGTTTCATTCCCCGCTGGCGAGACTGCGGAATCAGTTTCGGCGCGTGCTTCTTCGAGGTTATAGCCTTCGGATTAAATTTCAGGGCGAGCTTCAGCCAGTCCTCCAACTCGCCATCAGTTGCCAGTCCCGTCGGACTCACAAACACAAAACCGCGCATCGGACGCTCCGTAAAATCCATCGGAACACAACCCTTCCTGCGTAACGCGGCGTCATAAGCCGCTGGATCAATGCGTGCCATGATACGGTTTTCCTGGACGCCTACGCACATCTTTCCGTCCACCATGAAGCAAAGCCCGCCTATCATGCGTTTCTCCTCAAAGCGCACTCGCGCCTTCTGGAATCCGCGACGGATTCGCTCGGTCAGTTGCTCGTCGAACGCCATGTGGTGGAATTATTTCTGGCCCGGCGCCTTGAGTGTCTCATTCAACTCCGCCAATGCCTTCTCGAACTTGCCGCCAATCATTTTGTCCATGCTCATGAACAGGCAAAACGCCTTGGTCATGAAATTCTTTTCTCCGGTAATCGTCACAGTGACCTCGGTTTGATTTCCCTGCGACTTGAAGGTGAAATCCATTTCGCTGGTGGCGGACATGGGCTTGAAGAATTCCATCTTGTATTTCACGGATTCACCCGGACGGCTCTCGGTGATCGTGGCACGACCCTCGCCAACCTCGCTGTTGCCGGCCCACGATTGGTTCGCACCGACACCGGAGACCGGGCCAGCGTAAGTGACCTTCATGTTTGGGTCGGTCTTGCCCACGGATTCCACATCTCCCACTTCTTGAGGTCGTTCATGTGCGGAAACACGGCGTCCGGTGGTGCAGCGATGGCAAGGGAGCGCATCACCCGGTAGCTGGACGGCTGCATGGCGACGATGATAAGGGAAACGACGATGATGGCCGGTATCGCGATAAGGATGATTTTCAGCATAGGTCTTTTGGTCATAATGTATTGTTCGATGGGACGTACGCGCAGCGGCCGAACAGTGTTATTCACCTGCACCGTTTTTTTGGTGTGACTTATGGGAAGGGATCAAGACCAAAAGCTTGCGTTTGGAATGGTGCAGAGAACAGAGAACGGAGGACAGAAAACAGAGGACCCCTTTAGCGCGACAAACAGAAGGCAGGTGGTATACACGAGAGGCTGTGTCACCTCGTCTCATTTCCCGTTGACCGGGGAGGGAGCGGGGAGTGAGATACGACTATGGTGCCGAGCGTATTGATTGTCGATGACGAGAAGCACACCCGCGAGGGTCTGCAGCAAGCGTTGCAGGACCACTACGACGTGTCGGTGGCGGGGAGTGCGGAAGAGGCATTCAACCTGATGGAGGCACAGGAGTTCGAGGTGATCATCACCGACCTGCGGATGCCGGGCAAAAGCGGCCTCAAGGTCATCGACAAGACCCTGGCCCTGCCGAACAAGCCGGCGGTCATCATGATGACGGCCTACGGCAACATCGAGTCGGCCGTCGAGGCGATGAAACGCGGCGCGGTGGATTTTCTGACCAAGCCGGTGCAGGTCGACCGGCTGGAAATCCTCATCCAGCGGGCCTTGAAGACGAAGACCCTGGAGGTGGAGATTAAGCAATTGCACGAGCGACTGGACGAGAAGTTCAGCGTGGAGGGCATCGTGGGCCACTCGTCGAAGCTGGCGGAGGTGATCGAGCGGGTGAAACTGGTGGCGCCGTCGAAGGCGACCATCCTTATCGAGGGCGAGACGGGCACGGGCAAGGAATTGATCGCGCAGGCCATCCACCAGGCGAGCCCACGGGCGCGCGCGGCGTTCGTGCCGGTGCATTGCGCGGCGCTGCCGGCGACGCTGTTGGAGAGCGAGCTGTTCGGCCACGAGCGCGGGTCGTTCACCGGCGCGACGGAGCGGCGCGAGGGGCGGTTCGAGGCGGCCGATGGCGGCTCGGTTTTCCTCGATGAAATCGGCGAGATCGGACCGGAGATCCAGGTGAAGCTGCTGCGGTTCATCGAGAAGAAGAGCTTTGAGCGCATCGGCAGCACGAAAACCATCACGGTGGACGTGCGGCTGGTCGCGGCGACGAACCGCAACCTTGAGCAGATGGTGAAGGAGGGGAAGTTCCGCGAGGACCTGTTTTTCCGGCTGAACGTCGTGCGCATCACCACGCCGCCGCTGCGCGAGCGGACGGAGGATATCCCGGTCCTGCTGGAGCATTTCATCAACGTTTACACGCAGGAGAACAACTACGAGCCCGTAACCATCGAGCCCGGCGCGATGAAGCACCTGCAGGCCTACCCGTGGCCGGGCAACATCCGGGAGCTGCGCAATTTCGCCGAGAACGCCGTCGTGCTGCGGCGCGGCGGCAAGCTGAGCGAGTTCGACCTCGAGCCGAAATTCCGCGGCGAGGTGGCGCCGCCGCCGGCGATGGTGACCGCCACGCCGGCGAACCCGTATTCCGTCGGAGACAATGAAAAGCGGCTGCTGCGCGAGGCCCTGATGAAGGCGCGAGGCAACCGGACCAAGGCGGCCTTGCTGCTCGGCATCAGCCGCCGCACCCTGCACCGCAAAATCGCCCAGTGGCCCGAACTCGACGTGCTCGATAGAGGATGAATCTTTTCGCTTTCGAGAGGTGGAACCTGACCTCCGGGCAGGTTAAGCCCGCCCGGCTGACGTGACCCCGCTAAATCAAGCCACTTGAAGAGTTAGTCTGGAGCCCATAAAAGGAACCAGACTATGAAAGGGAAACGCTACAGTACTGAAGACAAGATCCGCATCTTGCGGAGTGCCGATGGCGGCAAAAGCATTGT
>SIBQ01000013.1 GCA_009695095.1 Lacunisphaera sp. | reverse complement strand
CTCAACTTCCTGCTGTCCCGACGGAGGGAGGCCGGAGGCCGACCGGAGTCGGGACAACGCAAACCCAACCCAACACATCAACCCATAACAGGCGCCCAGACTAACCCTCCGGGTGGCTCGAAAAGTTGAGGCCGGTCAGCCTGCTGCAGCAAAACAAATGATCACCGGCTGGCCAGTGAGGACGAGAGACAAAGCGTTGCCTGCGTGCCCGGCCTCAAGTTCATCGGCTATAGAGTCTGTTCACTCTTGCCGTGCTCCCGCCTCGTAGCGCTCGATCCAGGCCCGGTGCCACGGGCTGTAATCGCCGGCCGTGATGTGTTCCCGCGCCTGCGCCATGAGGTCGAGGTAGAAATGGACGTTGTGCAACGTGAGCAGCGTGCTCGCGAGAATCTCATTGGCCATGACGAGGTGCCGGAGGTAGGCACGGGAGAAATGGCGGCAGGTATAGTTGTCGAGGCCTGCGACCAGCGGCGACGGATCGGCACGATAGCGTTCGTTGCGCAGGTTGATGAGGCCGTCGGGCGTAAAGGCCGCCCCGTTGCGCGCCACGCGCGTGGGATGCACGCAGTCGAACATGTCCACGCCCAGCGCGATCATTTTCAACAGCTGCGGCGGCGTGCCGAGGCCCATCGTGTAACGCGGCTTGTGCGCCGGCAGGAAGGGCGCAGTGGCCGCCACCTGCTTGAACATTTCCGGTTCGGGTTCGCCGACGCTGACGCCGCCGATGGCGTAGCCCGAGAAATCCAGCGCCGTGAGCGATTCGGCGGCCTCGCGCCGCAGGTCGTCGAAGGTGGAGCCCTGCGCGATGGCAAAGACGTGACGGCTGGAGCCGAGGAAACCGTTGTCGGTGGCGATCTGTTTGCACTGCTGTGCCCAGCGGTAGCTGCGATCCACGGCCTGGCGGCAATCCTCGCGCGAGCACGGCCACGGCGGGCACTCGTCGAGCACCATGGCGATGTCCGGGTCGAGGTTGGCCTGGATGGTCATCACCTCGCGCGGGCCGAGGAAAAGTTTCGCGCCGTCGAGGTGTGACTGGAATACGATGCCGTCGTCCCGGATGTCGCGCAGCTTCGCCAGGCTGAAGACCTGGAACCCGCCGCTGTCGGTCAGGATGGGGCCGTCCCAGCCCATGAATTTGTGCAGGCCGCCGAGGTCGCGGATCAGCTCCGCCCCGGGCCGCAGGTTGAGGTGGTAGGTGTTGCCGAGGATGATCTGTGCGCCCGTCTCGCGGATTTGGGCCGGTGTCAGCGCCTTCACCGTGCCTTGCGTGCCCACCGGCATGAAGATGGGGGTCTCCACCACGCCATGTAGAGTCTGCAGCCGGCCGCGCCGGGCGGCAGTCGTTGTGTCGGTTTTTAACAATTCGAATGAGGCGGACATGGGTTGGTCATTGCGAGGATCCCGCGTTGGCGGGAGACGAAGCAATCCATCTGACTGGATCGCCACGACCCGCACGAGCGGGCCTCGCGATGACAAAGACACCCTGCCCCCGGACTTGACCCCCTGTCAATTACCACGTATGATTGTCAAAAGTGCTGCTAGTCATAGACAACTACGATTCGTTTACCTTTAACCTGGTTCAATACTTAGGCCAGTTAGGCGTAGCCATGCGGGTGTTCCGCAACGACGAGATTTCCAGCGCCGAGGCGGAGCGGCTGAAGCCCGATCGCGTGCTCGTTTCCCCGGGCCCGTGCACCCCCACCGAGGCTGGCGTAAGTCTCGACATCATAAAGACCTTTGCGGGCAAGAAACCCATCCTGGGGGTCTGCCTCGGCCACCAGTCCATCGGGCAGCATTTCGGCGGCAAAGTCATCCGCGCCGATCGCCAGATGCATGGCAAGCTGTCGCCCATCAATCATCGCGGCACGGACATTTTCCGCGACCTCCCCTCGCCCTTCACGGCCACCCGCTACCATTCGCTGCTGGTCGAGCGCTTCAGTCTGCCCGACTGCCTGGAGATCACCGCCGAGACCGCCGAAGGCGAAATAATGGCCCTCCGGCACAAACAATTCCCCGTTTTCGGTGTCCAGTTTCATCCGGAGTCCATCGCCACCGAAGGCGGCATGCGAATCCTCCAGAACTTCCTCGCCCTCAACTGACCTTTCCATGCGCTGCCCCAAATGCACCTCCATTGAAGACAAGGTGATCGACTCCCGCATCACCCGCGACGGGAACAGCACCCGCCGCCGCCGCGAATGCCTCGAGTGCGGCCACCGCTTCACCACCACCGAGTTCCTTGTCCGCGACAGCATGGTCGTGGTCAAGCACGACGGCCGCCAGGAACCCTTTGACCGCGACAAGCTCCTCCGCGCCGTCCGCGCCGCCTGCCACAAGCGCCCCGTCGACAATGAGCAGATCACAATGCTGATCGAGGATGTGATCGATGCCGTCGAGGCCCAATACGAGAGTCAGGTGCCCACCAGCGCCATCGGCCAGCACGTCATGCAGCGCCTGCGCAAGATGGACCAGGTCGCCCACGTCCGCTTCGCCTCCATCTACAGGGAATTCCGCGACGTCTCCGAGTTCGTGAAAGAATTCAGCAGTCTTGCACCCTTTGACCCGGCCGCTAGTGGTAAGTCCAAGAAATGACGCATCCCGCCCAACTGCGCCGGCTTCACTTCCTCAACGCCCTCTTCGCCCCGCTCACCGGGCACGACCTTTATCTGGCCCAGCAAATTGACGCGGCCATCACCAGCAGCCTCCCCGAGGCGGAAGAACGCGCACCTATCGACCCGGCCTTTGTCGCCGCCGCAGCGAAACTTTTCGAACGCCTCTGCTCCCCGCAATCCGCGCACGGCTTTTTCCACTGGGACGCCAGTGCCGACGACACCGGCGTCATGCCGCTCTTCACCCGCGCCGGCGTCATGCAGGGCCTGAAGCAACTCGCCGCCTACCCGGAGTCCACGCTGCTCGTCACCAATCTCCGCGCCGTCCAGTGCCCGCCGACCCGGCGCTGGACCGTGCGCCGCTGCCGCGAATACGACGACACCCTCGCCTTCATCCGCGACCTCGCCGCCGCCCGCTCGCGTCGCAACGCGAACCTGAATCTGTTGTTTTTGTAGGAATGGTTTTACAGGAGGGCGCAGAGGAAGCAGAGACAATCCCGACATGCACCCCCTTTACCTAAAGGCGTCCAAGCTAACCGAGAGCATCATTGGCGCCGCGATTGAAGTCCATCGCAACAAAGGCCCCCGGCTTAGTCGAGTCGATCTACGAATGGTGCATGATCAAAGAGCTGGGGCTGCGACAACTGACTGCCGTAAATCAGAAAACCATCCAGATCACCTACAAGGGTTTCACCAAGGAAAAGCCTTTCGGTTTGATTTACTCGTGAAAGATTGCGTCCTAATCGAGGCCAAGTCGGTCTAGCACCTTCTACCAATTCACAAGGCACAACTTTTGAGCTATATGAAACTGCTCAATGTCCCGTTAGGTCTGTTGATAAATTTAAACGTCCCCAAACTAACCGATGGAGTATCACGTCTGATTCTACCGGGTGCCGACAGCTAAACTCTGCTTCCTTTGCGTTCTCCTGTAAAAATTGATCGTTAGTCAGTTCCTCATGTGAAAAATACATCATGAAAACCCTTTTCCAGAAGATCATTGACCGCGAGATCCCGGCGAAGCTCGCGCACGAGGACGAACACTGCATCGCCATTCACGACGTCAGCCCGCAGGCCCCGGTCCACGTGCTCATTATTCCCAAGAAAGCCATCGCCCGCGTCGGCGAGGCCGCCGCCGCCGACCAGGCCCTGCTCGGCCACCTGTTGCTCACCGCCGCCGCCGTGGCGAAGAAACTCTGCCTCGCCGAGTCCGGCTACCGCATCGTCATCAACAACGGCCGCGACGGCGGCGAATCCGTGCCGCATCTCCACGTCCACCTGCTCGGCAAGCGCCCCCTCGCCTGGCCCCCGGGCTAGCTTCGGGCCTCGAAGGTCCCGTCGGCGCGTTTGCTGACGAGTTTCTTCAGTTCCAGGCCCATCAAGGCCGCGGACACCTCGGGTGAACTCAGGCCCGTGGCGGCCGTCAGCGCATCCACGCCCAGCATGCCCCCGCCACTGAAAGCCCCGACGACTTTCCGTTCGGTTTCGTTGAGCTGCGGCAGCAGTTGCTCCAGCACGCTCACCTGACCTTCCGTGGTGATGGCTTGGGGCCGCAGTCCGTCGAGATAGCTCAGCTCGTTGAGGATGTCATCCACGCTGGTCAGCAACGTCGCCCCGTCGCGGATGAGCTGGTGGCAGCCGTTGCTCGTTGGCTGATCGATGCGACCCGGCACGGCGAAGATCAAACGCCCCTGCTCGCCGGCGAAGCGCGCCGTGATCATCGCCCCGCTCTGCACGCCGCTCTCCACGATCACCACGGCCTCGCTGATGCCGGAGACGACGCGGTTGCGCATCGGGAACGACTGCTTGTCCGCCTTCCGGCCGAAGGGGAATTCCGACAGCACGGCGCCCGTTTCCACAATGCGCCGGTAGAGATCGAGGTTCTCGGGCGGGTAAACGATATCGATGCCGCAGCCGAGCACGGCGGCGGTCTTGCCCCCGACCGATAGCGCGCCCTCGTGCGCGGCGGTGTCGATGCCGCGCGCCAGACCGCTCACGACGCAGAAGCCCAGCCGCGCCAAGTCCACGCCGAGTTTCTTGGCGACCGACTGCCCGTAGAGCGTGGTGCGCCGGCTGCCCACGACCGCGATGCACGGCTGTTCGAACAGGTAACTGCCCTTGCGGTAGAGCCCGATCGGCGGGTCGTGGATTTCCTTCAAAAGTTTGGGATAACCCTCGTCGCGGGTCGTGATGAAAGTCGCGCCGGCCTTGGCCAGCCGCTCCTCCTCCCGGGCGAGGTCGAAATGCGTGCGCCAGTTGAGCAGCGCCGTGCTGGTTTCCGGTCCGACGCCGCGGACGGACTGGAGCCGGCGTTTGTCAGCCGTGAGGATGTCGCGCGGATCGCCACCGAATTCCTCCAGCAGGCGGTTGAGCGTGATGGGCCCGATATTGGGCAGATCGTTCATGATCATGAACGCCTGCTGCTCGGTCAGAAGGTCTGCCATGGCGTGGGTTTGAGCGCCGGCCCGAGCTGCTCGAGAATTTCCGAGGTCTCTACGGTGACCTGGCCGTAAGCGCGAGCCAGTAAATCCGCCGCCCGCCCGTGCCACGCCACGCCCCGGCACGCCGCCAAAACCGGGTGGTCCGGTTGCTGGGCCAACAGGCCGCCGATGAGCCCTGCCAGAATGTCTCCGCTCCCGCCCCGTGCCAGCACCGGGCCGCCAAAGGGACTGCGGTAAATCGTCTTTCCGTCGGTCACTCGGGTCATCGGGCCCTTTAGGACCAGCACGCCATGCGGAGCCGAGAAATTGCCATCCTTGAACAGCAGCGGGGCGATGCGTTCGAACTCGCCGGCGTGCGGCGTGGCGATGAATGGCATACTCAGCGCCGCTGTGATTACCTTCGGCCGCAGCGCATCCGCATCGAGCACCACCGGCACCTTGACCTCGTCCACCACCTGGGCCGCCAAGGCAGTGGTCTCCGCCCCCGCCCCCAGGCCCGGGCCGATCAAAAAAGCGGTCGCCCGGGACAGTCGCTCACGCACGAGGGCCAGGCTGCCCGGGGCAATGCCCCCTGTGCTGTTTTCCGGGCAACCCACCCACATGACCTCGGGATGGCGCGAGGCATACTCGGGCACGAGTTTTTCCGGGACAAACGCCGTGACCAGTCCCGCTCCGCTGCGCAAGGCGGCCCGCACGGCCAACAACACGGCGCCCGGATAACTGCGCGAGCCGCCGAGGATGAAGAGATGCCCGTAGGTGCGCTTGTCGGACTGCGACGGCCGCAGTTCCCCCAGCGGCGCCAGCAATTGCTCGATCAGGATCCGCTCGCTGGCCTCAAGCACGGAAGTGTCCTTCAACATGCCTATGTCCACATAGCGCAGCCGGCCCACCGCGTCAGCGTTAGTGGGCAGGAGCACCGAAAATTTCACGATGCCGGTGGCATAGGTGAAGTCGGCGCGAAAAACGTTCGATACCTTGGTTTCGCCCACGCCACTCGGCAGATCGACCGCCGCCCGGAATTTTATGGCCGGATGAGCGTTTACCTGCGCCAGCAGCCGGGCGATCGACTCGTCCATCGGTGGGCGGAACTGAAAACCGAAAATTCCGTCGAGGCACAGCGCGTATTCCTGCCCCTCCGCCAGCGCCTCAACCGCAGAGAGCATCTGCACCCGCTTCGGGTCCTGTTCCCGGAGCCAATCGAGGGCCCGGCCGGCCAGCGGACGCAACTCGTCCACGCCAAAGGCGAGCACCACGACGGCCTTGGTGTCAGGCCGTTCATAGATGATCGCCCGTGCGGCCAGCAGGGCGTCGCCGCCATTGTGTCCCTTGCCCGCCAGCACCAGGATCCGCCCGTGGATGGGCAGGCAGCCGATCTCCTTGTAATCATCCAGGATGGACAGTGCGAGTTTCGCACCCGCTTCCTGCATGGCGGCCCACTCGGCTTCCTCGTCAGGCAGGATCCGCGCCTCCCACGCCTTCGCCTCGGCGCACGTGAGGACCGGATGAGACGGCACGTGCGCCATAAATCCTCCTAGTGCTTCACCAGCGCGGCAACGGCCAGCGCGTGCGTGTCGATGTGCGACAGGCTCAACCAGACATGGGTGGCGCCAACGTCCTTCAGCAGGGCCGCGCCCTTGGCGTCGAGGCGGACATACGGCTCCTTGCGCGAACCATGGTAAACGGAGATCGAAGTCCAGTCGAGGTGCTCGCCGATGCCCGTGGTGAAGCATTTCGACACAGCCTCCTTGGCCGCCCAGCGAGCGGCGTAGTGCTTGTGCGGGTATTTGAGGCCGTTGCAGTAGGCCTGCTCCTCCTCGGTGAAGATGCGCTTGAGGAAGCGGTCGCCATGCTTGGCCAGCACGTTGCGGATGCGCTCGACCTCGATGATGTCGCAGCCGAGGCCGATCAGGGTGCCGCCCGGGGGAAGAAGGATGCTCATGGGTTCATCAGGCGTTTCATCGTGCGCACAGCCTCGTTGATGCCGCTGAACAACGCACGGCTAATGATGCTGTGGCCGATGTTGAGCTCGTGCAGGTGCGGGATGGTGCGGACCTCGGTGATGTTGACGTAATTGATGCCATGACCGGCGTTGACGACCAGCCCGGCGGCGTGGGCCTGTTGCGCCCCGTCGACGAGGCGCTTGAACTCGGCGGCGCGGCCGGCGCCGTGATAGGCGTTGGCGTAGGCCCCCGTGTGCAGCTCTATCCAAGGCACCTTCAATTTGGCCGAAAGCTCGATCTGCTCGGGCTCAGGATCGATGAAGAGGCTGGTCTTGATGCCCGCGACATTCATGGCGTCGGTGACACGGGCGACCTTGTCGCGGTGCTTCACCACATCGAGCCCGCCCTCGGTGGTGACCTCCGCGCGGTTCTCGGGCACGAGGCAGACCGAATGGGGCTTCAGTTTCAGGGCGAAGGCGGTCATCGCCGGCGTGCAGGCCATTTCGAGGTTGAGCCGGGTGGTCCGGATGGCCCCCAGCCGCAGGACATCCTGCTCCACAATGTGGCGGCGGTCCTCGCGCAAGTGGACGGTGATGCCGTCCGCCCCGGCTTTTTCGCAGAGGAAGGCCAGGGCGACCGGGTCGGGCTCGATATTGCCGGCCATCGCGACGCCGGCCTGCCGGTAGCGGGCCTGGCGCAGCGTGGCTGCATGGTCGATGTTGACGCCGAGGAGAATCATGGGGCGAGGTTGACGATTAAGGGTGACCCGCTTCTGCTTGGCAAAACGAAATGACTGACCCGACCGGACCAGCGCCCAAGCCAAAACCCGAGAATCTGCTCCTCAACCTGGTGTGCAGCGTCGCCCTGCCGACCGCCATCATGACCTGGGGCAGCGGCGAACGGGGTCTCGGGCCGAAATGGGGCCTGCTGGTCGCCCTGCTTTTCCCCCTCGGCTACGGCCTCCACGATTTCATCCAGCGGCGGCGGTTCAATTTCATCTCGGCCATCGGTTTCGTGAGCGTGCTGATCACGGGCGGGTTCGGGCTGATGAAGCTCGATGGTTTCTGGTTTGCCGTGAAGGACGGCGCCCTGCCCCTGCTCATCGGCCTCGCCGTGCTGGCTTCCATGCGGGCCAAGGAGCCGCTGGTGCGCGAGCTGCTTTACAACCCGCAGGTGATCGACGTGGACCGGGTGGACGCCGCCCTGACCGCCCGTGGAAACCAGCAGGGCTTTGCCCGGCTGCTGCAGTCGGCAAGCTATGTGATCGCCTCCGCGATGCTGATCAGCGCCGTCCTGAATTACAGTTTTGCCCGCGCCATCATCACGAGCCCGGCGGGCACTGAGGCCTTCAACCAGGAACTCGCGAAGATGCACTGGGTCAGCCTGGCGGGGCTGTCGATTCCCACCATGGCCCTGATGATGTATGCGCTGTGGCGGTTGTTCAAGGGCATCGGGCAACTGACCGGCCTGAGCGTGGACGAAATCCTGAAGCAGCCGCCTGTGAAAAAGACGGAGACTCCCCCAGCCTAGCCGCGCTGGGCGATGGGCACATAGTCGCGCCTGGCGGGGCCGACGTAGATCTGGCGCGGGCGGTAGATGCGACCCTTGGGGTTCGAGGCGACCTCGCGCCAGTTGGCGATCCAGCCGGGGGAGCGGCCGAGGGCGAACATGACCGTGAACATGTTGATCGGGATGCCGAGGGCGCGGAAGATGATGCCCGAGTAGAAATCGACATTCGGGTAGAGCTTGCGGGAGACGAAATAGTCGTCCTTCAGCGCGGCCTGCTCGAGGTTGTGGGCGATATCGAGCAGCGGGTCGGACTTGCCGAGCTTTTTCAGCACGACGCCGCAGGCCTCGCCAATGACCTTGGCGCGGGGATCGAAGTTACGGTAGACGGCGTGGCCGAAGCCCATCAGGCGATGACTCTTGCTGCCATCCTTGGCGGCGGAGATGAAACGAGTGCCGTCGTCGTGCTCGTCGTGGATGGACTGGAGCATGTGCATGACGGCGGCGTTGGCGCCGCCATGGAGCGGACCGGACAGCGCCCCGATGCCCGCAGCGAGGGAAGTGAAGAGATTGACGCCGCTGGAGCCAACCATGCGCACGGTGGCGGAGCTGCAATTCTGCTCGTGGTCGGCGTGCATCAGGAGGATCAGATTCAACGCCGAGGTGACCTCCGGGATAGACACGTAGTCGTGGTAGGGTTCCGAGAACATCAGGTGCAGGAAATTATCGCAAAACGGCAGATCCTTCGGGTGCAGGAAGGGCAGACCACGGGTGTGGCGGTAGATCATCGCGCCCAGCGTGCGGATCTTCGAGATCGCCATCGCGGCGCTGAGGTCGAATTGTCCCAGATCCTTCTCGAAATTGTTCGTGGCCAGGTCGGGGTAGTAGCCCGCCAGAGAGGCGACCAGCGAGGCCAGCATGACCATCGGCGGCGTGTCCTTGGGGTAGCCATCGAACAGGCGTTGCATCTGGGTCTCGACGTGGGCGTTCTGGCGCAGCAGATCGCCAAAGGCCTTGCGCTGCTTCATCGTGGGCAGTTCGCCATAGATGATGAGGTAGGCAGTCTCGACGAATTCACTTTGCCCGGCGAGCTGGTCGATGGAATAGCCGCGATGGCGGAGGATGCCGTTGTCGCCATCGAGAAAGGTGATGGCGCTCTCACAAGAGCCGGTGTTGCCGTAGCCCTGGTCGTAGAAGATATAGCCGGTATCCTTGCGCAGGTTGCGGGCGTCGATGGCTTTTTCGCCTTCCGTGCCAACCATTACCGGGCAGGAGATCTCCTTGTCGTCTATCTTGATGAGGGCGTTCTTGGGCATGGAGATAAAGGGGATAAAAGAGCAGAAATCAGGCCGGTTGCAAAGCAAAGCCACTGGCCAAGCTACCCTGTCCGGCAACTATTAGGCGCGCACCTCCCGGCCGGTAGAAAATGTAAAGCGGCGGGCCAGCGCTCAGTTGGTCTGCAGCGTCGGCACGGCAAACTCGCTCGCCGGAAAATTCTCGTTCAACAGCACCCGGTCGATGTGGACAGTGGTGACGTGCCCGTTGGCGGACCTGCTGATCACCTTGCGGGAAAAACGGATGCCGTTGACGATCGTCTCCCCTTCCTCACGGATTTCGGTGCCATCCTGCGCGTAGGTCTTGACCAGCCGGGCGGTGGCCTTGTCGTAATAGCGGGTATAGACCATGGTTTCCAGGTAGGCGACGACCAGCTTCACACAGGGGAGACCATCCACGGTCGCCTCCCGTCCAACCGCACTGTGCCGCCCAACTTATCAATCCCGGCGAGGAAGTTCAGGTTGTCCCAGGACTGGGCGCGTAGCTGCTTGATCTGCGCCACATCGAGCAGCGTCAGCTGCCACTGGGTGGGATTGGCGGGATTAGTGCGCCTGAGCCAAGCATCATAGCCATCCAGCGCGGTCACCTCAATGAGCTTCGGGCCGGTGATGGTGATGCGCTGCCGGTACGGTTTCTGGAAAATAATGTCCAGCGGCAGGTTGATCGGCTGCTCGACCAAGATGGATTTGTCCTTCTCGGACGGGACTTTTCCCGTGGTTTCCAGCGTGCCGATGAAAGGAATGCTGGTCACGTTGTTCAACGCGCTGTCGGCGCCCAGGTAGTTCCGGGCCTGGGAGATCCATTGCTCGACGGTCTGGGCCTGGAGTGGCAGGACGGAAACCAAGACGGCGAAGACAAGCAGGTGACGGGATTTCATACGGGGTGGTTCGACACGCAAAAATGATGCCGGTGTCGGGGTTCGCAATGGGAAACTACTCCCATTCAATGGTGGCGGGGGGCTTGGAGCTGATGTCCAGCACCACGCGGCTGACCCCCCGCACCTCGTTGGTAATGCGGCTGGAGATTTTCTGCAGCAGGGCGTGGGGCAGTTTCGCCCAGTCGGCCGTCATGGCATCGATGCTCTCCACGATGCGGAGGGCGATGACGTAGTCGTAGGTACGCTGGTCGCCGAAGACGCCGACGGTTTTCACCGGCAGGAACACCGCAAACGACTGCCAGACTTTCCAGTAGTGGCCGGAGGCCATCATCTCCTCCTGCAGGACGGTGTCGGCATTGCGTAGGATCGCGAGTTTCTCCACGGTGATGTCGCCCATCACGCGCACGCCGAGTCCGGGCCCGGGGAATGGCTGGCGCCAGACGACCTCACGCGGCAGACCGAGCGCGGCGCCGACGTGGCGCACCTCGTCCTTGAAAAGTTCGCGCAACGGCTCAATGAGCCTGAGCTTCATCCGCGCCGGCAGCCCGCCGACATTGTGGTGGGTCTTGATGAGCGAGGCGGGGTTGCCTGCGATGGAGACGCTCTCGATTACATCGGGGTAGAGCGTGCCCTGCCCCAGGAAATCGGCGTGGCCGATGGACTTGAGCGACTTCTCGAACACCTGGACGAAAGTGCGGCCGATGATCCTGCGCTTCTGCTCGGGCTCGGTGATCCCCCGAAGGCGGGAGAGGAAAATCTTCGAGGCGTCGACAACGCGCAGGTCGATCTTGAAGTTCCTCTTGTAGAGCGCCTCGACGTGGGCGCGCTCCCCCTGGCGGAGCAGGCCGTTGTCCACGAACACACAGGTGAGTTGCCGGCCGATGGCCTTATGCAACAGCGCGGCGGCGACGGACGAGTCCACGCCGCCCGAGAGGCCGAGGATGACGCGGGACTTCCCCACTTTGGCCCGTATGCCGGCGACGGAATGGGCGATAAAATCCTTCGTCGTCCAATCCTGCTTCACGCGGCAGACGCCGACGAGGAAGTTACGGATCATGTCCACGCCGCGCTCGGTGTGAAACACCTCCGGGTGAAACTGAATGCCGTAGAAACCGCGCTTCGTATCCTCGATGCCGGCGAAGGGCGAATTGTCGGAGATGGCCGTCGCCGCGAAACCCGGCGGGAGCTTCGTCAGCTTGTCGCCATGCGAGTTCCAAATGCGGAGCCGGCGCGGCAATTTAGCAAAGAGCTTGCCGGGCTTTTTGATCATCAGATGGCCGTGGCCATATTCGCGCACCTTGCTGTGGGCGACCTTGCCGCCGAGGAAGTGACCCATGAGCTGCACGCCGTAGCAAATGCCAAGGACGGGCACGCCGAGCCGGAAGATGGCTGGGTCAGGATGGGGCGCGGTCTGCGCATAGACACTCTGCGGGCCACCGGAGAGGATGATCCCGACCACGCCTTCCATGCGGAGCTGCGCAGCCGGCGTGCTGAAGTGGTAGATCTTCGAGTAGACCTGGCACTCGCGGATGCGGCGGGCGATGACCTGGGTGAACTGGGAACCGAAATCGAGGACGGCGATGGTCTGTGCCATGCAGGAGTCAGGACGAAACCCAACCAGGAATCAAGCGGGGAAGATTGTGACGGAATCAGCCCAAGGTACAGAATGAGTAGGACTGATTTCTGATGGCGGATCCAGTCATTCTGTAAATTTTGACCATTCTGTCTAAAACTTCAGCCGGGTGTTGGGGTGGCCGCACTGGGGGCACTTGGCGGTGTCAATGCCGGCCTTCTCCGTGTAAAGGCAGTCACAACGAATGCAGTGGAAGGTGATCTTGCGGCGCTCGTGGTCATAGAGGGTCCGGTTGCGCCGATCGTAGTAAAACCACAGGAAGCCGAACACGCCCAGCACCAGCAGGCCGTAGAGGACGACCTCGAGGGTAAAATCTGGCGGCGTAACCACGGCAATAACCTCACACGAAGGCACGCGGACGCCAAGGGGAAAGAAAAACGCGCCGACCTGGCGGAGGGCGCGTTGCGAGTAGCCAATATTGAAGGCGCGTTGGGGATAATGCGCCCTGACCCTTAAACCTTGGGAGCTTCGGGAGTGGCTTCAGCAGCAGGGGTCACGTCGGCAGCCGGCTTGGCTTTCTTGCCGTCGGACTTCCTGACTGGCTTTTTGGCCGAGCCCTTGGACTTCCTCTTGTAGCCCTCGTCCTCGGCGCTGACGAACTCGATGAGCGCCATCTCGGCGGCGTCGCCGAGGCGCTGCGGGCCGAGCTTGTAGATGCGGGTGTAGCCGCCGGTGCGCTTGGCGAACTGGGCCGCCCTCTCGTTGAAGAGGATGGTGACAGCGGCCTCGTCGCGGATGTCCTTGAGGGCCATGCGGCGGAGATGAATGGCATCCTTCTTCTCGGTCGCCGCCGCAGCGTTCTTGGCCTTGGTGATGACCTTCTCAATGAAGGGACGGAGCGCCTTGGCCTTCGTCAGCGTGGTCTCGATACGGCCGTGCCGGATCAGCGACGCCCCCATGTTGGAAAGCATGGCCGCGCGGTGTTCGCGGGTGACGCCGAGGGAGGAGTGGTGTTTATTGTGACGCATGACTGCGAAATTTCAAATTTTTGATTTTAGTTTCTCGATTAGGCGCCGCTTGAAGGTGGCGCGCTGACTGGCAATCAAAAATCGCCAATCTAAAATCAGCTTAGGCTTCCTTCTTGGTGTCGAGGAGGCGCTCGTCAAACTTCATGCCGAGGGAGAGGCCGAGGGCCTCGAGCTTCTCCTTGATCTCGTTGAGGGACTTCTTGCCGAAGTTGCGGTATTTGAGCATCTCCTGCTCGGTCTTCATCGCCAGCTCGCCAACGGTGGTGATGTTGGCGTTGTTTAGGCAGTTGGCGGCGCGGACCGAGAGCTCGATCTCATTGACCGACATGTTGAGGAGCTTGCGGAGCTTGTTCTGCTCCTCAGAGACCTCGGCGGCCTGGCTCTCGAACTCGTAGGCCTCCTGCGAGACGCGGTCGAACACGTCGAGGTGGTGCTTGAGGATGGAGGCTGACTGCTTGAGGGCGTCGTCCGGCGTGATACGGCCGTCCGTCCAGACCTCGAGGACGAGCTTGTCGTAATCGGTGATCTGGCCGACACGGGTATTTTCGACGGCGTAGCGCACAAGGCGAACCGGAGAAAAGAGCGTGTCGATCGGAATGACGCCGATGGCCTGGTCTTCCTTCTTGTTGCTCTCGCCGGGGCAGTAGCCGCGGCCGGTCTTGATCTCGAGGTCGGCCTCGAAGGTGCGCTTGTGGTCGAGGGTGCAGATGATCTGGTCGGGATTGACGATCTTGATGTTGGCATCGGCCTGAATGTCGGCGGCGGTGACGGCGCCCTCGCGGTTGACCTTGAGGTGCAGCTTCACCGGCTCGCGCTTTTCGGAGACGATGAGGATCTTTTTCAGGTTGAGGACGATATCGGTGACATCCTCAACGACGCCGTCGACGCTCTGGAACTCGTGGTTCACGCTCTCGATCTTGATCGAGCTGATGGCGCTGCCCTCAATGGAGCTGAGGAGCACGCGGCGGAGAGAGTTGCCGATGGTGTGGCCATAGCCGGCCTCGAAGGGCTCGGCGATAAACTTGGCGTAGGTGGCGGTGGCGCCCTCCTCGATTTTGGTGAGCTTGGAGGGGATTTCGAACTTTCCGAGACGCTTGGGCATGGGAGGGGTGAGTTGTAAGGTTGAGGTGAAGGGGTGGAAGCAAAGGGCTCAGAAGCGAGAGTAGTATTCGACGATGAGCTGCTCGTTGATGGAGGGTTCCATCTCGTCGCGGGTGGGCAGACGGGTGACGGTGCCCTTGAGGGCCTCGTCGTTGCGCGTGAGCCAGCCGGGGACGACGCGCGCGCGGTTTTCCTCAATAGCCCGGGTGGCGAGCTGGCGGGAGGAGTTGATCGCCTTCATCTCGATCTCGTCGCCCTGGACCACGGTGTAGCTGGCGATGTCGACCTTGTGGCCGTTGACGCGGACGTGGCCGTGGTTGACGAGCTGGCGGGCGGCCGCGCGGCTCTTGGCGAAACCGAGGAGGTAGACGACGCTGTCGAGGCGGGTTTCGAGGAGCTGGAGGAAGCGTTCGCCTGTGATGCCGCGCTCTTTCTTCGCGATGGCGAAGGTGCGGCGGAACTGGCGCTCGAGCAGGCCATAGATGAAACGGAGCTTCTGTTTCTCGGCAAGACCGACGGCATACTCGGAAAGCTTGCGGCGCGACTTCGGGCCGTGCTGGCCTGGCGGGAAATTACGGCGCTCAAGCACCTTGGCCGAGCCAATGATATACTGGCCGAAGCGGCGGCTGATGCGGGTGGATGGTCCTGTGTAGCGAGCCATGGTTGGATCCTAGATTTGAGATTGAAGATTTGAGATCTGAGATTGCGCGCCGGGCCTCAGGCGCGACGGCGCTTGCGCGGGCGGCAGCCGTTGTGCGGCACCGGGGTGACGTCAATGATGGAGGAAATCTCGAGGCCGATGGCCTGGAGACCGCGGATGGCGGAGTCGCGGCCGAGGCCGGGGCCGCTGACGCGGATCTGGACCTCCTTGAGGCCGTGGGCCATGGCGTTGCGGGCGGCGTCCTGCGCCACGACCTGGGCGGCGTAGGCGGTGGACTTGCGCGAGCCACGGAAGTTGCACCTGCCGGCGCTGGACCAGGAGATGACGTTGCCCTTCGCATCGGTGATCGAGACGATGGTGTTGTTAAAGGTGGCGGCGATGTTCGCGATGCCGGAGGTGATGTTCTTCGAGCCCCTGGCCTTGCGAACCTTGATCGAAGCGAGTTCCTCCTTGAGCAGATCCTCGGCGGTGGCGGCCTTGGGGACCCCACCAACGAGCTCAACGGGAGCGGCCGGGGCGGCGGCCTCCGCGGTGGCGGGTGCCTTGGGATTCTTTTCCTTGCCCGCTTTCGCGGGAGCCTCAGCGCGGCTATCGACGGGAGCAACAGCCTTGGCTAAAGCTTCGGCTGACTGGGGGGCGGCCTTCTTGGGCGCCTTTCCCTTCTTGGGAGCGGATTTTTCTTCGGACATGGAGCTGTGGTTTAAGAAGCAGTTGCGGTTTCCTTGGCCTTGGTGACGCCCACGGTCTTGCGGGGGCCCTTGCGGGTGCGGGCGTTGGTGCTGGTGCGCTGGCCACGAACGGGCAGGCTGCGGCGGTGGCGGATGCCCCGGTAGCAATTGATGGCCTGGAGGCGCTTCAAGTTGCCGGCAATGTCGCGGCGGAGATCGCCCTCCACCACCCACTTGTGGTCGGTGATGACCTTGAGAATCTTGTTCAGCTGCTCCTCGGTCAGGTCCGAGGCGCGCATGTCGGCGTTGAGGCCGGCGGTCGCGATGATGAGGTTGGCCCGCGTGGGGCCAATGCCGTAGATGTATCGGAGTGAGTATCCAATTTTCTTTTTGGCGGGAAGTTCTACGCCGAGGAGACGAGGCATGGGATGGTAGGTTTAAGTTGTAAGATTTAGGGCTGTAAGCAGGTAAAGGGAAAGTAAGTCAGGAGGCCCGCGGGACCGTGAGGATCTCGGGGCTGGAATCAGTGGTGAGCACAGTGTGTTCGAAGTGGGCGGAGGGTGAACCGTCGGCGGTGACGACCGTCCAGCCGTCGGCGAGGGTGCGAACTTCGAAGCGGCCGAGGTTGACCATGGGCTCGATGGCGAGCGTCATGCCGGGCTTGATTTTATCGCCCGAGTTGCGGCGCCCGAAGTTCGGGATCTGCGGCTCCTCGTGCATCGTGCGCCCCACCCCGTGACCGACCATTTCGCGTACGACACTGAAACCGTGGGATTCGACGAAGGTCTGCACCGTGTGCGAGATGTCGCCGATGCGGTTGCCGGGGACGGCCTGCTTGATGCCGAGGTAGAGGGCCTCCTCGGTGACTTTCAGCAGCTCGGCGGCGCGGGGGGCGATGGTGCCGACCGCGACCGTGGTGGCATTGTCGCCGATGTAACCGTGGTATTCCACGACCACGTCGAGCGAGATGATGTCACCGTCGCGCAGGATACGCTTGAGGGAGCCGATGCCGTGGACGACCTCTTCATTGACGGAGAGGCAGGTGTAGGCCGGGTAGCGGCGCGAGTGCAACTGGTAGCCGTGGCAGGCGCTGCGGGCGCCGGACGAGGCGATGAGATCGCGGCCGATTTGTTCCAAGTCGTAGGTCGTAATACCGGGATGGACCTGCGCCTTCAGCCGGGCCAGGACAGTGGCGGCGATGGCGCAGGATTCGCGCATCCGCTTGATTGCTTCCGGGTTTTTCAGCGGAATCATCAGGCGGCGGCGGGAATGGCTCCGCGGAGGAGCCCTTGAGTGCGGTAGTGGGTGACGACGTCCTCCTTCGCCAAGGCTGCGGAGGACCAGGGAGCGGCAAAAACCGCGGTTAGATTTTCACCGCGGGCTTCGAGCCACTCGTCGAACACCAACGCTTGGAGCAGCGTAGCCGGGAAGCCTTCAAGAAGGAATCCCGCATCGGGTTTGCGCGCCCAGAACCATTTGCGCAGAAGCGCAAGCTGGAGTTGGTCAGGCACGGCGGAGCCGCGCGTGAACGCCTGCGCAGCCTGCTGGCCGGGCGGCGTGCGTCGCGAAATCTCCTGTTGCACGTGAAACGCAGGAGAGACGTGCTCAAGATTCAAAGAACGGCCTTGGCTGACCAAACCCGCGAAGTGCGGGCCGGAGGGACCAAGGAGAAGGACCTTCGCTTTCGCCGAGGCAAAAGTGGAAAAGGGGCTGGAGTGTTCAGCCCCGTTCACCGAAGTAAAGTGTTAAAGAGCAAAGTGCTTGACGGCCCATGCGGTCAGGCCAATCAGTAGTATAATCACCATGACAGCAGTGAGTTGCAGCACCGACTTCTCACTGGCGGCCTCGCCGATCGCAACGTTGGTTGAGGTGCTTCGGCCCCGGATGCGGCCTTTCTTCAGGAAGCCATCATAGTGGCGCTGGAGCAGGAAGGTTTCGATCTGGCGCATGGTGTCGAGAATGACGCCGACGGTGATCAACATGCCGGTGCCACCGAAGAAGTAGGCGACGCGCGGCGGCACCTTCAGCTGAAACAGCAGCAGATCCGGGAGGATCGCGATAATCGTGAGGAAGATTGCGCCGGCGAGCGTCAAGCGCGTCATGATAAAGTCGAGGAAGCTGGCAGTCGGTTCGCCCGGGCGGACGCCGGGGATGTAACCGCCGTATTTCTTCAGATCGTCGGCAATCTGGATCGGTTTGAACATGACCGACACCCAGAAATAGCTAAAGAACAGGATGAGCGTCGCCATGAGCGTATAATACATCCAGTGGCCCTGCAGCAGATTGTTGGAGAATTCGACCAGAAACGCCAGGTTGAAGGCCGCGCCCGCCTGCGACATGATCGACTGCGGGAAGAGCAGGATGGCGCTGGCGAAGATGACGGGCATGACGCCGGAATAATTGACCTTGAGCGGCAGGAAGGAGCTCTGGCCGCCATAGACCTTCTGGCCGACGACGCGCTTGGCGTATTGCACCGGGATTTTGCGCTGGCCCTGCGTGACGGCGATGATGCCCATTGTCACGATGATAAAGAGGGTAACCATCATGATGCCCTGCGGCAGGCCGAGCTTGGCGACGCCGACGGGGGCAAAGAAGAGCTGGTAGGTCGCCACTGCCGCGCCCGGGATGTCAGCCAGGATGCCGACGGTGATGAGCAGCGACACGCCGTTGCCAATGCCGCGCTGGGTGATCTGCTCACCGAGCCACATCAGCAGCATGGTGCCGGCGGTCATGAAGATGGTAGACTGCACCATGAACCAGAACTTGCTGACGACGACGATCTGGCCGTAGGTGTTCACATCATAGCCGGCGAAGAGGCGGGCCGGATTTTCCAGGGCGAGAATCAGGAGGACACCCTGCACCAAGCAGATGATGACGGTGGCGTAACGGGTGTATTGCGTAAGCTTCTGGCGGCCGACATCGCCCTCCTGCTGCAGGCGGCTGAGGGACGGCACCACCGCGGTCATGAGCTGGAAAATGATGGACGCGCTGATGTAGGGCATGATGCCCAGCGCGCAGACCGCACCCTTCACCAGCGCGCCGCCGGTGAACATGTTGTAGAGACCCACGAGACCGCCGCCGCCGCCGGCCGTCTGGTCGGCGAAGAACTGTTGCAGCGGTTTCGGGTCGACACCCGGCAGGGGAATGTGTGCGCCGACGCGGGCCACGAAAAGCAGGCCGAGCGTGTAGAGGATCCGCGAGCGGAGCTCGGGGATCTTCAGGGAGTTGGCGAAGGCGGAAAACATTTTGGAGAGTGACGGGGTGACGAATAAGACGGTCGGAGCGCCCACCCGCCTCAGGCCGTGATGGCCTGGCCGCCGGCTTTCTCGAGCTTGGCCTTGGCAGAGCCGGTGAATTTCTGGGCAGTGACCTTGAGCGCGCGGCTGATTTCGCCGTCGCCGAGGACCTTGAGCATGGTGACCCCGGGGCGCACGAGGCCGGCCGAGGCCAGCACCTCGGCGTTCACCTCGATGACCTTGGCGTCGAGCCGGGCGAGGTCGCCGACGTTGACAACGGCGTAGCTAGTGCGGAATTCGTAGTTGTTGAAGCCGCGGTGCGGGAGCTTGCGGTAAAGGGGCATCTGGCCGCCCTCGAAACCGGGGCGGATGGAGCTACCGGAGCGGGCGCTCTGGCCCTTGCCGCCGCGGGTGGAGGTCTTGCCGTGGCCGCCACCCTCGCCGCAACCGACGCGCTTCTTGCGGTGCACAGCACCGGGGACGTTTGTGAGATTATGGAGACGCATTTGATATTTTCCTGATTTGGGCGCCACCCGGCGGGCGGCGGGGTGACTCGGATTTTTGGTGAATTAGGCGCGAAGGGCCTTGAAGTCCTCCTCAAGGCGGAGCTGGCGCAGGCCGTTGAGGGTGGCGTGGACGACGGCGATGTGGTTCTTGGAACCCATCGACTTGGTGAGAACGTTGTGGACGCCCGCGGCCTCGAGGACGGCGCGGACACCACCGCCGGCGATCAGGCCGGTGCCGTTGGAGGCGGGGCGGAGGAACACCTTGCCGCCGTCGTATTCGCCGAGGACTTCGTGCGGGATGGTGCTGCCCTTGAGCTTGACGGAGACCATGCGCTTCTTGGCGGACTCGGTGGATTTCTTGATAGCGTCGGGGACCTCGTTGGCCTTGCCGTAGCCGATGCCGACCATGCCCTTGCCGTCACCGACGACGGAAAGCGCGGAGAAGCTGAAGCGCCGGCCGCCCTTGACGACCTTGGCGCAGCGGTTGATGAAGACCACCTTCTCGAACATGCCGGGCTCACCCGAGTTGTTGCCGGGGCCGGAGGAAAAAGATCTGTTGTTGTTAGCCATGTTAGAATTGGAGACCACCCTCGCGGGCGGCGTCGGCGAAGGTTTTCACGCGGCCGTGGAAGGGCCGGCCGTTGCGGTCGAACACGACCGCGGTGATGCCGGCGGCCTTGGCCTTGGCGGCAAAGGCGACAGCCAGGGACTTGGCGCCGGAGAGGTTGCCCTTTACGTTCGACTTGCGCACCGCGCGATCGAGGGTCGAGAGGAACACGAGGGTCGAGCCGGCCTCGTCGTTGACGGCCTGCGCATAGATGTGCTTGCCGGAGAACTTGACGCTGAGGCGCGGACGGGCGGCGGTGCCGGTCACCTTTTTCCGGATTCGCCATTTGCGCTTCTGCAGCAGCATGGCTTTGTAGGTGGTTTTCATGGGTGGTGAGGCGGTTAGGCGACGGTCTTGCCTTCCTTGCGGCGGACGCGCTCGGCGTGCTCGCCGACGATGCGCACACCCTTGCCCTTGTAAGGCTCGGGCGGGTAGTAGGCGCGGATCTCGGCGGTGACCTGGCCAACGAGCTGCTTGTCCGCGCCCTCGATCTTCAGCTTGGTCTGGTCAGTGACGGTGATTTTGATGCCGTCGGGGATGTGGTGGAGGATGGGATGCGAGTAGCCGAGCGCGAGGTCGAGCTGCTTGCCCTTGAGGTTGGCCTTGAAGCCGACGCCCTGGATCTCGAGCTCCTTGAGGTAACCGACGCTCACGCCCTTGACCATGCCGGCGATGACGGAACGGGCCGTGCCATACATGGCGCGGGAAAAGCGGGTCTCGTCGGTGGCCGAGACGACCACGCTGTTTTCTTTGCGCTCGATCTTCACGACGGGCGCGAAGGTTTTCGAGACTTTGCCCTTGGGGCCCTCGACGGACACGGTGGTGCCCTGGATGTCGACCTTGACCTTGTCGGGAATGGGAATGGGCTGTTTGCCGATTCTGCTCATGGTGGTGATGCCCTTTTACCAGACGGTGCAGACGAGTTCACCGCCGAGTTTCTGGCGGCGGGCGTCCTGGTCCTTCATAAGACCCTTGGAAGTGGAAATGATGGAGAGGCCGAGGCCGTTGAGGACCCGCGGGATGTCCGAGTAGCCGGAATAGAGGCGCCGGCCGGGGGTGGAAGTGCGCTTGAGGCCGGTGATGACGGGCGCGCTGTCCACATACTTCATGGTGACAACGACGGTCATGTGGCCGCACTCATCGGTGCCGGTGGTCACGTCGCGGATGAAGCCCTCCGCCTTGAGGATGCCGGCCAAGCTCTCCTTGAGCTTGGAGTGCGGGGAGACGCACTGGGCGAGACCGGCCTTCGAGGCATTGCGAAGGTGGGTCAGGAAATCACTGATTGGGTCGGTCATGGATGGATGTTGGTTGGATTGCCCGTCGGATCATATCCGACTTCCGGCGGGAAATTGGTTTACCAGGAGGACTTGGTGACGCCCGGGATCTTGCCGGCGAGCGCGAGCTCGCGGAGCGTGATGCGGGAGACGCCGAAACGGCGGTGGAAGCCGCGCGGGCGGCCGCTGAGCGAGCAGCGGTTGCGGATGCGGACCTTGGAGGAATTGCGCGGGAGCTTCGCGAGCTTCTTCTGGGCGGCGAAGAACTCGTCGTCGGTCGTCGCCGGGTTGGCGAGGATGGCCTTGAGCTCGGCGCGCCTGACGGCATACTTCTCGACGAGGCGGATGCGCTTCTTGTTGCGTTCGATGGCGGAGGTTTTCGGCATGGGCGGAAGCGGGTTAGGCGGCGGTGGTCGTCTTGGCGGCGGGCGCAGGGTCGGTGCGGCGGAATGGCATACCCAGCAGCTTGAGGAGCTCGCGGGCCTCGTCGTCGGTTTCGGCGGTGGTTACAAAGGTGATGTCGAGGCCCATGGCGCGCTTGTTGTTCTCGACGACAATCTCGGGGAAGATGGTGAAGTCGGTGATGCCGATGGTGTAGTTGCCCTGGCCGTCGAGTTTGTTGGGCACGCCGCGGAAGTCGCGGATAGTGGGCAGGGCCACGGCGAGCAGGCGCATCAGGAAGTGCCACATGTTCTCGCTGCGGAGGGTGACGTGGCAGCCCGTGACCTGATTGGGCTTCAGCTTGAAATTGGCGATGGCCTTCTTGGAGCGGTTGAGCACGGGCTTTTGGCCGGCGATAAGGCCGATGTCACGCGCGGCGTCGGCGATGATGTTCTTGTCGGCCTCGGAGCTGATGCCCGTGTTGAGGACGATCTTCTCTAGGCGCGGGCACTCGTGCTTGTTCTTGTAGCCCCGGGAGGCCATCAAGGCAGGCACGACGGTCTCGCCGTAATATTTCTGCAGAGGGGTGGGTTGTTTGCTCATGGTGCGACCGGGTTTCTGCGCCGGATGCTTAAGGATGGATAAAAATAGGCTGGGTTCCCCTCGCCGGCTCAGGCCTTGGCCATGGCGGCGGATTTCTTGGCGCGCCCGGATTTCTCATAGCGCGAGAGGAGCATGAGGTTGGACACGTGGATCGAGCCCTCGCGCTCGGCGATTTTGCCCTGTGGGTTTTCCGTGGATTTCTTGAGGTGCTTTTTCATCATAGCCACGCCCTCGACGACGGCGCGGTTCTTGTTCGAGCGGATCTCAAGGATCTTGCCCTGCTTGCCCTTGTGGGAGCCGGTGATGACCACGACGACGTCGTTCTTCTTGATGTGAAACTTCTGCATGTTAGAGGACCTCCGGGGCGAGCGAGATGATCTTCATGTAATTCTTGGCACGGAGCTCGCGGGCGACCGGGCCGAAAATGCGGGTGCCCTTCGGGTTGCCATCCTCGCCAATGATGACGATGGCATTGCTGTCGAAGCGCAGGTAGCTGCCGTCGGCGCGGCGGAGCGGGGCGCGCGTGCGGACAATGACGGCCTTGTGGACCTCCCCCTTCTTCACGGTGGCGTCGGTGCTGCTCTCCTTGATGTTCACGGTAATGATGTCACCGACGTGGGCAAAGCGGGAGGGATGGCCGATCTTGCCGATCATCGACGCGCGGCGCGCGCCGGTGTTATCGGCGATATCGAGGATGGAACGCATCTGGATCATGGTGATATCTCCGTGACGGTCAGGCCTGGGCCGGGATGGCCTGTTTCGTCTTCTTGGTGGTCTTGGTCGGCACGGCCTCGGCGACGTCCTGCTCGGACACGGCGACGATATCAAGGCCGACAGAGGCCTCGACGACGCGGATGACGCGCCAGCGCTTGAGGCGGCTGATGGGGCGGGTCTCCATGACCTCAATCTTGTCGCCGACCTTGGTCTCGTTCTTCTCGTCGTGGACGTGGAGGACGGTCTTGCGGTTGATAACCTTGTGGTAAAGCGGATGCGGCGTCTTGTAGGGGACGGTGACCTTGACGGACTTGTCGCCCATGCGGGAGCTGACGAAACCGATAAGGGTCTTGCGGCGATTTTGGCGGGCGGGAGTAAGCATGGTGGTGAGCGGTTGGCGCGGAGGCTCAGGCGGCGGGCTCAATTTTCTTCGCGTGGAGGATGGTCTCTAGGCGCGCGATGTCCTTGCGGTATTCGCGCAGGAGGTGCGGTTTCTCGACCTGTCCCGTGTTCTTGCGCAGGCGGAGCTGGAGGAGCTGCTCGCGGATTTCGCGGAGTCTGGTGGTGATCTCGGTCGGGGCGAGGTCGCGGATTTCCTTGGCAGTCATGGTGGGCATTCTCCGGTGAATCAGGTGGCGGTGCCTTCGCGGACGATAAAGCGGCAGCGGAAAGGCAGTTTGGCGTCAGCGAGGCGGAAGGCTTCCTTGGCGATGGTGAGGGACACGCCGGCGAGCTCGTAGAGCACGGCGCCGGGCTTGATGACGGCGACGTAGAACTCGACGGGGCCCTTACCCTGGCCCATGCGCACCTCGGCGGGTTTCTTGGTCACGGGCTTATGGGGGAACACGCGGATCCAGAGCTTGCCCTTGCGCTTGAGGTGGCGGGCAATGGTGACGCGGGCGGCCTCGATCTGCTGGCCGGTCATGGGGCCGCGGGAAAGAGACTGCAGGCCGAATTCGCCAAAGGCGAGTGTGTTGCCGCGCTTGGCGTTGCCAGCGCGCGAGCCTTTCATCGACTTGCGGTATTTGGTGCGGGAGGGAGCGAGAACAGACATGGAAGTGGTGGGCGGTATGCGTTAAGCTTTTGTGCCGGTTGGACAGTTTAGCTGGCTTCGTCTTTTTTGCAGATCCAGCATTTGACGCCAATCTTGCCCCAGACGGTCTGGGCCTCGGCGAAGCCGTAATCGATGTTCTCACGCAGCGTGTGCAGCGGGATGCGGCCCTGGCGCTGCCATTCGCGTCGGGCGATGTCGGCGCCGCCGAGGCGGCCCGAGCACTGGATCTTGATGCCGTCGATCCCGAGGGACATGGCTATCTGGATGGACTTCTTGATCGCGCGGCGGAAGGCGATGCGGCGTTCGAGCTGGAGCGCGACGTTCTCGGCCACGAGCTGGGCCTCGATCTCGGGCTTCTTGACCTCCTGGATGTCGAGGAGAACGTCCTTGCCGGTGAGCTTGCCCAGCTGGACCTTCATGTTCTCGACCTCCTGGCCCTTCTTGCCGATGACGATGCCGGGGCGGGCGGTGAAAATCTTTACGCGGACGCGGTTGCCGGCGCGCTCAATAAAGATGCGCGGCACCGAGGCCTGCTTGAGCTTCTCCATCAGCGTGGAACGGATGATCTGGTCCTCGTGGAGCAGCTTGGCGAAGTCCTTCTTGCGCGCAAACCAGCGCGACTGCCAGTTGCGGCGGACGGCGAGGCGGAAACCTGTCGGGTTGGTCTTTTGTCCCATGGTGAAAGTTAGTTAGGTTTGCCGTCGGTGAGAACGATGCGGAGGTGCGACATGCGCTTGACGCGCGGCTTGGCCGAGCCCTTGGCGCCGGCCTTGAAACGCTTGAGCACGGGGCCGTTTTCGACGAGGGCGCGATGCACGGTGAGCTTGTCGGCGGTGATGCCGATCTTTGCGTCGTTCTCCGAGTTCGCGATGGCGCTCTTGAGGGTCTTGGCCAGCAGGCGCGCGGACTTGCGCGGGATGAGCGTGAGAAAATCGAGGGCCGAGGTGACGCTGCGGCCCTGGATGAGGCGCGCGACTTCACGGACCTTCTTGGGCGACATGTGCGCGTAGCGGGTGAGAGCTTGGATTTCCATGATGATGTTCCAGTGATAGGGCGTAGGCCTCAGATTTCCTTGCGGGTCATGCCGCCGTGGGCCTTGAAGATGCGCGTCGGAGCGAACTCGCCGAGCTTGTGGCCGACCATGTTCTCCGTGATGTAGACGGCGACGTGGGTCTTGCCGTTGTGCACGCTGATGGTGTGGCCGACAAAATCGGGCGTGATGGTCGAGCGGCGCGACCAGGTCTGGATCGGCTTGCGGGCGCCGGCGACCTTGGCCGCCTTCTGGATTTTCTCCAGCAGGTGGTAGTCGACAAAGAAACCTTTTTTGATGGAACGGGCCATGGGGCGGTGTCGTTGGGATTATTTTTTGCCGCGCGGCGGGCGGCCGTTGGCGCGAACGAGGATGAAGTTGCTGGAAAGCTTGGTGCGGCGGCGCGTCGGGAAACCCTTCGCGAGCTGGCCCCACGGGGAGACGAGGTGCTGGCGGCCACCACCTCCCTTCGATTTGCCCTGACCACCACCGTTGGGGTGGTCAACCGGGTTCATGGCGACACCGCGCACCCGCGGGCGGCGGCCTAGCCAGCGGTTGCGGCCGGCCTTGCCGAGCGAGCGCTTGCCGTGGTCAGCATTCGAAACCTCGCCGATGGTGGCGCGGCACTTGGCGTTGACCAGCCGGGTCTCGCCCGAGGCGAGCTTGAGCTGGGCGTAGCCGTGCTCGACCGCGATAAGCTCGACCGAGGTGCCGGCGGAGCGGGCCATCTGGGCGCCGCGGCCAGGGAGCAGCTCCACGGCGTGCAGCTTGGTGGCGGGCGGGATGACGGCCAGCGGGAAGGAGTTGCCGGGGCGGAAGTCGTTCGAGTCGGTCTTCAACGCATTGTAGACGGTATCGCCGACCTTCAGGCCCTGGGGCGCAAGGACGTAGGTCTTCGTGCCGTCGGCGTAGGCGAGGAGCGCGAGCAACGCGCTGCGGTTGGGATCGTATTCGATCGCCTGGACCTTGGCCGGTATGTCGAGCTTGCCGCGCCTGAAGTCGATGATGCGGTATAGCTTCTTGTGGCCACCGCCTCGACGGCGCGACGTGATACGGCCGTAGGCGTTGCGACCGCCGGTCTTGTTCTTCGACTCGACGAGCGAGCGTTCGGGGCGCTTGGGGGAAATGTCATCCGGCCGGTTCAACGTGGTGAACCGAAGGGATGCGGTGAGAGGACGGAAGGATTTGAGGGCCATGGTGGGTAGTCTCCGGGGCTCAGGTGAGCTCGATCTTGTCGCCGGTCTTGAGGGTGACGATGGCCCGCTTGCTGTCGGAGCCGGTGATGAGCTGGCCGCGGCGGGAGCGCTTCGGCTTGCCCTTCCGGTTCTGGATGTTTACGCGGGTGACGGTGACCTTGAAGGTCTGCTCGACGGCTGCACGCACCGTGAATTTGGTGGCGGCCGGGAACACCTCGAAGGTGTATTGCCCGTAGTTGGAGGAGAGTTTGTTGGACTTCTCCGTCAGGCGGATGCTTTTTAAAACTTGGCCGGCGTTAATCATGACTGGGCTCCGGTGGCGCGGGCGATGATCTTCTCGAGAGCCTTGGTGGACATGACGATCTTCGTGAAGGTGCAGAGATCAAGCGTGTTGAGTTTCGCAGCTTCCTGCAGCGTGACGCGCTCGAGGTTGCGCGCAGCGCGAGTAGCCTCGGTGGTGAACGGATCGTCGACAATAAGCACACGGCCGATGGGGGCGATGCGGTCGATGACCTGGTTCATGACCTTGGTCTTCGTCTCCTTCGGCGCGAAGGCCTCGATGACGCTGAGGTCACCGGCGGCCGCGCGGTCGAACAAAGCGCGGCTGAAAGCGAGCGCCTTCACCTTGCCGTTGATCTTCTTGGAATAATCGCGGGGCTGCGGCCCGAACACGACACCACCGCCCGCCCAGAGGGGCGAGCGGATGGAGCCGGCGCGAGCGCGGCCGGTGCCTTTCTGGTTCCAAGGCTTCTTGCCCCCGCCGCGGACCTCGCCGCGGCGCTTGGTGGCGTGCGTGCCGAGGCGGGCGTTGGCGCGGTGGGCGACGACGACCTCCTTGACGGCCTGAAGGCCCCGTCTGCCCTCAAAAGTCGGGAGATTGAATTCCTTCTCGGAACTCTTCGTGGCGTCGGATGTGAAAATTTTTAGCTTCATGGGATGACGGTCTCCGGGACTTAGGCTTTCTTCGCCTTCTTGCCGGCGCGGATGATGACATCGTCGCCGTTGGCGCCTGGGATGGCACCCTTGACGAGGATGAGGTTTTGGTCGGCGATGATCTTCACGACGCGCAAGTTCTGCACGGTGCGGAAATCACTGCCCATGTGGCCGGGCATGCGCTGGTTTTTCCAGACGCGGCCGGGGGTTTGGCGCATGCCGACTGAGCCGATGCGGCGATGGAACATCGAGCCGTGGGCAGCGGGACCGCCGGCGACACGGAAGCGCTTCACGACGCCCTGGAAGCCCTTGCCCTTCGAAACACCGAGGACGTCGATGATCTGGCCTTCGGTGAAAATTGCGACGGTGATGATGTCGCCGAGTTTCACGTCGGGGACCGCGGCAAGGCGGACTTCGCTGAGCACGCGGGGCGTGGACTCGAGGCCGGCCTTCTTGGCGTGCTGGGCCTCGGCCTTCGAAGTGTTTTTGGACTTCTGGGCGCCGAAGCCGAGCTGCACGGCATTGTAACCGTCGGACTCAACGGTCTTGATCTGGACAACCGGGCACGGGCCGGCTTCCACCACGGTGACCGGGATCAAGACGTTTTGCGCGTCGTAGACCTGGGTCATGCCGATTTTTTTTCCTAATAGTGTAGCGATCATGGGCTAAGTGGTAGGTGGCGGTTGAGCGCCGTTTATTTAGACCTACTTTAGAAGGGCCGGGGTGAGCCGGCGGGCTGCTAAGCCGGTTGGTGGGTTGAAGTTTAAACGTTGATGGTGATGTCCACGCCGGACGGGAGATTGAGTTTCTTGAGCTCGTCGACCGTCTGGGCGGTGGGCTCGAGGATGTCGATAAGGCGCTTGTGCGTGCGGGATTCGAACTGCTCCATGGACTTCTTGTCGACGTGCGGGGAGCGGTTGACCGAAAGTTTCACGATATGCGTGGGCAGCGGGATGGGACCCGAGACGCGGGCGCCGGAGCGCTTGGCGGTTTCCACGATTTCTTGCGCCGACTGGTCGATGATCCGGTAGTCATAACCCTGGAGTTTGATGCGGATACGTTGGCCTTTCATGACGGTATAAAGAACGAGGGTTAAAAATCAGCTGCGGGCGGGGCCCTTGGCGTTGGTCTCGACGATCTTGGCGAGCTGCGAGTTGGGGACCTGCGCGAAATGGGACGGCGTGAGGGCCGCGCTGGCCCGGCCCTTGGAGAGGGAGCGGATGTCAGTGATGTAGCCGAAGAGCAGCTCGAGCGGCACGCGCGCGTCGATGATGCACGCGCCGGACTTGTTCTCCATGCCTAGGATCGCGCCGCGACGACGGTTGATGTCGCCAATAAGGTCGCCCTGATATTCCTCCGGCGTGGTGACTTCGACGCCCATGATGGGCTCCAGCAGAATCGGGTTGGCCTTTTTCATCGCATCCTTGAATGCGAAAATGCCGGCCATCTTGAACGCAAGTTCCGACGAGTCGACCTCGTGGAACGAGCCGTCGACGATGCGCACGATGACGTCCACGACCGGGAAGCCGGCGACAACGCCGTTGTTACAGCCCTCGAGGATGCCCTCGGTGGCGGGCTTGATGAATTCCTTCGGGATGGCGCCGCCGACGATTTCGTTGACGACTTCGACGCCCTTGCCCTTTTCGTTGGGTTCAAGCTTGACGCAGACGTGACCATACTGGCCTTTGCCACCGGACTGGCGGATGAACTTGCCCTCGCCGTCGGTGGGTTTGAGGACGGTCTCCCGATAGGCGATCTGCGGCTTGCCGAACGTCGCCTCGACCTTGAACTCGCGCTTCATGCGGTCGCGAATGATGTCGAGGTGCAACTCACCCATGCCAGAGAGGATGGTCTGGCCGCTGTCGGGGTCGGTCTTGACGCGCAGGGTCGGATCCTCGGCGACGAGACGCTGGAGGGCGATGCCCAACTTTTCCTGGTCGGCCTTCGAGTTGGGCTCGATTGACATCGAGATGACGGGCTCAGGAAAGGACGGCGGCTCGAGGCGAATGTCGAAATCCTCATCGCACAGCGTGTCGCCGGTGATGACGTCCTTCACGCCGACCAGCGCGCAAATGTCGCCCGAAAAAGCCGTGTCGATTTCCTCGCGCTCGATGGCGCGCATAAGCACAAGGCGCGAGACGCGCTCGGTGCGGCGGGTGCGAGGGTTGTAGAGTGACATGCCCTGTTTGACCGTGCCGGTGTAGACCCGGAAGAACACGAGTTTGCCGACAAAGGGATCGGTCCAGAGCTTGAACGCGAGGCCGGCCAGCTTGCCCTTGTCGTTAACCACCGCCTCGACGGGATTGCCGTCGCTGTCCTGGCCCTGCATCGGCGGGACATCAATGGGGCTCGGCAGGTAGTTCACGACGCAATCGAGCAGGCGCTGCACGCCCTTCTTCTTGAAGGCGGAACCGGGAACGACGCCGCAAAATTGCAGGGAAATCGTCGCCTTGCGGACGCCGAGCATCAGCTCGTCGACGGTGATCTCCCCGCCACCGAGGTATTTCTCGGCGATGACATCGTCGAAATCGGAGACCGCCTCGACGAGCTTGTCGTGATATTCTTTGGCTGTGGCCATCATATCCGCCGGGATTTCGGACGTGACGGGATTCAGGCCAAGCTCCTTGTCCTCCACCGGAAAAATGTAGGCTACCATCTGCACCAAGTCGATGAGGCCGCGGAAATTCTCCTCGGCCCCGATCGGCAGGAAGATGGCGTGAGCGTTGCTCTTTAGCTTTGTGCGGATGTCGTCAATCGACCGGTGGAAATTCGCGCCGACGCGGTCCATCTTGTTGATGAAGGCCAGACGCGGAACCTTGTATTTGTTCGCCTGGCGCCAGACGGTCTCGGACTGGGGTTGCACGCCGGCCACCGCGTCGAACACCGCGATGGCGCCATCGAGCACGCGGAGCGAGCGCTCCACCTCGGCGGTGAAATCCACGTGCCCGGGGGTGTCGATGATGTTGATACGCTGCTTGATCCCCTTCCACGGGCCGCACGAGGGGTTCCAGGCACAGGAAATGGCGGCGGCCGTGATGGTGATGCCGCGCTCGCGTTCCTGCTCCATCCAGTCGGTCACGGTGTTGCCATCGTCGACGTCGCCCATTTTGTGGACGGCGCCGGAGTAGAAAAGAATGCGCTCGGTGGTGGTGGTCTTGCCGGCGTCGATGTGCGCGGCGATGCCGATGTTGCGCGTCCATTCTAGGGGAAACGGGCGGTCTTTCGTGTTGACGGGTGAGACCTTCGCCTTGTCGGTGACGACAGAAATATTCGGTGAAGCTGCAACGGACATGGTCGGGATTCCTTACCAGCGCAGATGGGCGAAGGCGCGGTTCGCCTGGGCCATCTTGTGCATCTCTTCCTTCTTCTTCACGACGGAGCCGGTGTTGTTGTAGGCGTCGATGATCTCGGCAGCGATGGCCTCGCGCATCGGCGTGCCCTTGCGGCCGGTGGCGGCATTGACGATCCAGCGGAGGGCCAGCGATTCCTGGCGCTCGAACGAAATTTCCACAGGCACCTGATAGGTGGCGCCCCCGACGCGGCGACTCTTGACCTCCAGCTTCGGGCGGGTGTTTTCCATCGCGCCCATCAGCAGGTCGACCGGGTCGCCCTTCTGCAGCTTCTCGCTCACGCGCTCGAAGGCGCCGTAAACGATGCGCTCGGCGAGCGTGCGCTTGCCGCTCTTCATGATGACATTGATGAGGTGCGTCACCAAGGCGCTGCTATAGCGGATATCCGGGACGGTGGGACGGTGAGTGGCTCTGCGACGGCGTGACATGGGAACTTAAAAAGAACGGGGTTAGGAGGCCTTGGCGGCTTTCGGGCGCTTGACGCCGTATTTGGAACGGGAGCGGCGGCGTTTCTCCACACCGGTAGCGTCGAGCGTGCCGCGCACAATATGGTAACGAACACCGGGGAGATCCTTCACGCGGCCGCCGCGCACGAGCACAATCGAGTGCTCCTGCAGGTTGTGGCCCTCGTCGGGAATATATGAAATGACTTCCATGCCGTTCGTGAGGCGAACCTTGGCCACCTTGCGAATGGCCGAGTTCGGCTTCTTGGGCGTGCGGGTCATGACCTGCACGCAGACGCCGCGGCGGAAGGGATTACCCTGCAACGCCGGAGCCTTGGACTTCGCGACGATCTTGCGACGTCCTTTGCGCACGAGTTGGTTGATGGTTGGCATGTGGTTAAATAGAAGGTTCTTAAAAGTGGAAAAGGCGCGGAACCTACTGGAGACGAAGCCTCCGGCAAGCACTATTTCGCGCAGTGCGTGGAAACACAAATTTGGAAGGAAATCCGCCCGAAATCGTGTCGTCTCAGGTGCCCCAACAGTTTGGCTGCGGAGGCTGTAAGTGACGAATGGGATGGTTAGGAAAGCAGGCGGCTTCACCCCCTATCAAGTGTTAAATCAAAAATAGTCGGAAAAAGTTGCTCCCACTCCCTTCGCCGTCTCAAAAGTCATTTGTAAAAAGATCCTTCTCCCCCCTTGCCTGTCTTGGCGGATGAGTTCCAAGGGCCGCAAGGCAGCTCCTCCAGGTTGATCGCTGACCCTCCGTCGTCCGTTGGGCTAAGTAGGGTTAGTTTCGGGCCACCCGAAACCAAAAAGAACGCCCGGCCCGGTGAGGGCCGGGCGAGAAGACATCAGGAGCAGAGCTCTACCGATATCTTTTTGGCGGGAGGAACCACAAGCTCGCCAATTCAGGGCGAAATTCATCACCGAGCCCTGAATTTGCAATCCGCCAAAAAAAACCGCGGGCTTTCGTCCGCGGCTTGAAGGTTGTCGCCTGCCCTTCGACAGGCTCAGGGCTCCTACAGGGAAGAACTCAGCTGGCTTCGGCGGTGGCCTTGGCGGCTCCCTCCATCGGGATGTCGCCCCCGAGCGGGAGCGTGACCCGGAGTTTCTTGTAGCCCGGCCAGCCCGTGCCGGCAGGAATCAAGTGACCCATGATAACGTTCTCCTTGAAGCCCTTGAGGTGGTCCACCTTGCCGAGCGTTGAGGCGTCGGTGAGGACGCGCGTCGTTTCCTGGAAGGAGGCGGCGGAGATGAAGCTCTCGGTCTCGAGCGAAGCCTTGGTGATGCCCAGCAGGATCGGCTCGGCCTCGGCGGGTTTGCCGCCGGCGGCGTCGATGCGCTTGTTCTCGCGCAGGAACGCCACGCGGTCGATCTGCTCGCCCCAGAACCACTCGGTGTCACCCGGATCCGAGATGCGGACCTTGCGGAGCATCTGGCGGATGATGACTTCGATGTGCTTGTCGTTGATCGACACGCCCTGGAGACGGTAGACTTCCTGCACCTGGCCGATGAGGAACTCATACAGCGCGGTCGGCCCGAGGATCTCGAGGATCTCGTGCGGATCGGCGGAGCCCTCGGTGAGGTGCTGGCCCTTGTGGACGACGTCGCCGGCCTGCACGATGATGTGCTTGCCGTGCGGGATCAGATGTTCCTCCTCGGCGCCGGCCTCCTCCTGGCGGACGACCAGCTTGCGCTTGCCGCGGATGGAGCCCTCGAACGAGACGACCCCCTCAATGCGGGCCATCTCGGCGGCTTCCTTCGGGCGGCGGGCTTCGAAAAGCTCGGCCACGCGGGGAAGACCACCGGTGATGTCCTTGGTGACAGAGGCCTGGCGGGGCGTCTTAGCCAGCAAAGCGCCGGGCGTGATGATATCACCCTCGGCAACGGCGACCTGCGCACCGGTAGGAATCGAGTAGGCGGCGACGGGCTTGTCATGATCGTCGCGGACCTCGATCTGCGGGTTGAGGTCCTCCTTGTGCTCGATGACCACGGTCGCGATGCGGCCGGTGGACTCGTCGAGTTCGCGCTTCACGGTCACCCCGGGGATCATGTCCTTGAAATGGAGCGTGCCGGCTTTCTCGGAGAGAACCGGGATGTTGTAGGGATCCCACTGGGCGATGGTCTGACCCTTGACGACCTTCGCGGCGTCGGTGACCGAGAGAAAGGTGCCGACCACGATCGGGTAGGACTCCAGCTCGCGGTCGTTCTCGTCGAGAATCAGCAGTGCGCCGGTCTTGTTGAGGACGATATTGTGGCCCTCGGCGGTCTGCACGAGGCGGAGGCCGCGGTATTTCACCAGGCCGGAGTTGCGGACCTTGATCTCGGGGTTCTTCGAGCCTGCCGACGCGACGCCACCGATGTGGAATGTGCGCATGGTGAGCTGGGTGCCGGGCTCGCCGATGGACTGCGCGGCGATGATGCCGACGGAGTCACCGATCTTTGCCACCTTGTTGGTGGCGAGATTGATGCCGTAGGACTTGGCGTCGATGCCCTGCTCGCTCGTGGAGGTGAGTGGCGAGAGCACCTTGACGCGCTCGATGCCGGAGTCGTCGATGCGCTTGGAGAGCTCCTCGGTGATGAGTTCGCCCGAATCGACAATCGTCTTGGTCGGGGCGAGCGGGTCGTAGACATCGTCCGCCGAAAAGCGGCCGACGATGCGCTCCGCGAGCGAGACCAGCATGGTCTCACCCTCGAAGATGGCCTTCTTCCAGACGCCGTCGCGCGTCCCGCAATCCTCCTCGGTGATGACGGCGTCCATGGCCACGTCGCAAAGCTTGCGGGTCATGTAACCGGCATCGGCCGTCTTGAGGGCGGTGTCGGCGAGACCCTTGCGGGCGCCGTGCGTCGAGATGAAGTATTCGAGCACCGTGAGGCCCTCGCGGAACGAGGACAGGATGGGGCGTTCGATGATCTCGCCGGAGGGCTTGGCCATCAGGCCGCGGAGACCGCACAGCTGGCGGACCTGCTGCTTGTTGCCGCGGGCGCCGGAATCCATCATGATGTAGACTGGGTTGACTTCGACCTTGCCGTCGTTGTTCTCGAGTTTCGCGAAGACGGACTTCGCGATGCGGTCGGTGGCGCCGGTCCAGATGTCGATGATCTTGTTGTAGCGCTCGCCGGAGGTGATGATGCCCTTCTTGTATTGGGACTCGACCTCGTCGACCTTCTTGCGGGCGTCGTGCACGATCTCCTTCTTGTTTTCCGGGATAATCATATCGTCGATGCCGATCGAGATGCCAGCCTGGAAGGCGGTCTGGAAACCGAGCTCCTTCAGCTTGTCGAGCGTCTCGACGGTCATGCGATCGCCGGCGACCTTGTAGGTGTTGAGGATGAGGTCGCCCAGCTTGCCCTTCGGCACGGGGAAGTTGATGAAGCCGAGGCCGGCGGGCCAGATCTCGTTGAAGATCACGCGACCCACGGTGGTGCGGAGGATCTTGCGCACCTTGTTGCCGTAAACGGTGTCCTTGCCGAAGTTGGGATTAGGGATCTCGATCCAATCATGCATCTTGAGGGCATCGTCGGCCTTCACATAGAGCACCTCCTGCAAGCCGCTAAGCAGCGGCACGCGCTGGCCCTTGGCAGGCTTGGTGCGGGGCTCGATGGTGAGGTAGTAGGCCCCGAGGACGATATCTTGCGATGGCGTGAGGATCGGCTTGCCCGAGGAGGGCGAGAAGATGTTACTCGTGGACATCATAAGGAGCTTGCACTCCATGATGGCCTCGAGGGAGAGCGGCACGTGCACGGCCATCTGGTCGCCGTCGAAGTCCGCGTTGTAGGCGGTGCAGACGAGCGGGTGGATGCGGATGGACGAGCCCTCGATGAGCACGGGCTCGAAAGCCTGGATCGAGAGACGGTGCAGCGTCGGCGCGCGGTTGAGCAGCACCGGGTGACCCTTGGTGACCTCCTCGAGGATGTCCCAGACCTCGGGGGACTTCTTCTCGATCATCTTGCGCGCTCCGCGGACGGTGTGCACAAAGCCGAGTTCCTTCAGGCGGCGGATGATGAATGGCTCGAAAAGGACGAGAGCCATTTTCTTGGGCAGACCGCATTGGTGGAGCTTCAGCTCGGGACCGATGACGATGACGGAGCGGCCGGAGTAATCAACGCGCTTGCCGAGCAAGTTCTGGCGGAAGCGTCCCTGCTTGCCCTTGAGCATGTCGGAGAGCGATTTCAGTGCGCGGTTGCCGGCGCCCGTGACGGGGCGGCCGTGGCGACCGTTGTCGAACAACGCGTCGACGGCCTCCTGCAGCATGCGCTTTTCGTTGTGAATGATGACGTCAGGCGTTTTCAGCTGCATCAGGTTCCGCAAGCGGTTGTTGCGGTTGATGACCCGTCGGTAGAGATCGTTGAGATCGGAAGTCGCGAAGCGACCACCCTCGAGCGGGACGAGCGGGCGCAGGTCGGGCGGGATGACGGGCAGCACCTCGAGCACCATCCACTCGGGTCGGGACTTCGAGTTGATGAAGCCGCCGATGACTTTCAGGCGCTTGGAGAGCTTCTTCTTGATCTGCTTCGAGCGCGTGGCGCGCATCGTCTCGTGCAGCTCGGCAACGACAGCCGGCATGTCGATCTGGACGAGCACGTCGCGGACGGCCTCGGCGCCCTGCTTGGCGGTGAAGGCATCGGCGCCGTATTCATCAACGGCCTGCTGGAATTCGGTCTCGGTGAGAAGCTGCTTAAGCTCGAGCGGGGTCTTGCCCGGGTTCACCACCATGTAGTTCTCATAGTAGATGACGCGCTCGAGCGAACGGGCGGTCATGTCGAGCAGGAGGCCGAGGCGGCTCGGCATGCTCTTGAGGAACCAGATGTGGGCGACAGGAACGGCCAGCTCGATGTGGCCCATGCGCTCGCGGCGGACGCGGGCGATGGTCACCTCGACACCGCAGCGATCGCAGACGACATCCTTGTATTTGATGCGCTTGTACTTGCCGCAGGCGCACTCGTAATCGCGCACCGGGCCAAAGATCTTCTGGCAGAAAAGACCACCCGGCTCAGGCTTGAAAGTGCGGTAGTTGATCGTCTCGGGATTCTTCACCTCGCCCTTCGACCAAGACCGGATGGTCTCGGGCGAGGCGACGGAGATGGAAACGTTGTCGAATTGGTTCTCGTCCGAACCGAGGACGGACCGGACTTCTTCACGGGCGTGTTCAGTGCTCATTGCGATTTTGCTCCCAGTATTGCGTTAAAGGTTAGCGGCTGCCGCCGAGGGCTTCGCCCAGCGCGGTGCGCTTGGCCAGTTTGATGTCGAGGCCGAGGGCTTGCATTTCCTTGACCAGCACGTTGAACGATTCCGGCGTGCCGGCACTCAGCGTGTTATCGCCCTTGACGAGCGACTCGTAGATCTTGGTGCGTCCGTTGACGTCGTCGGACTTGACCGTGAGGAGCTCCTGGAGGGTGTGCGCGGCGCCGTAGGCCTCGAGCGCCCACACTTCCATTTCGCCGAAACGCTGGCCGCCGTATTGGGCCTTGCCGCCCAAAGGCTGCTGCGTGACGAGCGAGTAAGGACCGACCGCGCGCGCATGAATCTTGTGCGATACGAGATGGTTCAGCTTCATCATGTAGATGTAGCCGACGACCACCTCCTGATCGAGTTTCTCGCCGGTGCGGCCGTCATAAAGCGGGGACTTGCCGGTGGAAGGCAGCTTGGCCTCCTTCAGGTAGCCGCGCACCTTGCTCTCGGGGATGCCGTCGAACACGGGCGTCGCCACCTTGATGCCGAGCTTTTTGCACGCCCAGCCCAGGTGCGTCTCGAGCACCTGGCCCACGTTCATGCGCGAAGGCACGCCGAGGGGGTTGAGGCAGATTTCGATCGGGGTGCCGTCGGGCAGGAAGGGCATGTCCTCCTCGGGCACGATTTTGGCGACCACCCCCTTGTTGCCGTGGCGGCCGGCCATCTTGTCGCCGACCTCGAGCTTCTGCTTGGTGGCAATGTAGACCTTGACCTGCTTGATGACGCCGGGCCCGTTTTCGTCGCCGGTCTCGATCGTGGCGATCTTGCGCTCGCGGTCGCCTTCCAGCTCGTCGAACTTCGACTGGAAGGAAGCGATGATCTCCATGATCTTGATGCGGACGGGAGAAGGATCGATCTCGATGTGCTTCGCGACGGCGGCCAGTTTGCGGAGGAGCGTCTTGGTGATCTTGCGGTTGGCCGGGATGATGATTTCACCGGTCTGGCCATTGATCACGTCGAGCGGGATTTTTTCGCCAAGGAGGATGTTTGAGAGCGCCTCGGTCAGTTGCTCGCGCAACTTGTCCATCTGTGTCTTATAGTCTTCCTGAATCTGCTTCACCTGGCGGCGGCGGTCGGACGGGGACAGGCTGTCGCGCTCGGCATCGAGGCGGCTCGTCGAAATCCTCACGTCCATGATGATGCCGGTCACGCCAGAGGGGACAATGAGCGAGGTGTCCTTCACGTCCGCAGCCTTCTCGCCGAAGATGGCGCGGAGGAGCTTTTCCTCGGGCGCGAGCTCGGTTTCGGACTTCGGGGTGATTTTGCCGACGAGGATGTCGCTGGGCTTCACCTCGGCACCGATGCGGATGACGCCGTTGTGGTCGAGGTTCTTGAGCGCTTCCTCGCCTATGTTCGGGATGTCGCGCGTGATCTCCTCGGGCCCGAGCTTGGTGTCGCGGGCCGTGACTTCAAATTCCTGCACGTGAATCGAGGTGAAGATGTCCTCCTTGAGGACCTTCTCGGAGATGAGGATGGCGTCCTCGAAATTGTAGCCGTTCCATGGCATAAACCCGACGAGCACGTTGCGGCCGAGCGCGAGCTCGCCGTGGTCGGTCGAGGGACCGTCCGCGATGCACTCGCCCTTCTTGACCCGCTGGCCCTTCCGAACGATGGGCCGCTGGCTGAAGCAGGTGCCGGCGTTCGAGCGCATGAATTTGCGCAGCTCGTAGACAAAGATGTGGTCCTTCGGGTTGTGCTTGGGATGGTGCGGCAGTTCGCCGTCCTTGGTGACAACGATCAGCTTGGCATCCACGGAGGCAACAATACCGGACTCCTCCGCGATGACGACGGTCTTGGAGTCGCTGGCGATCCGAGCCTCGAGACCGGTGCCGACGAAGGGCGCCTCGGTCTTCAGGAGCGGCACGCCCTGGCGTTGCATGTTCGAACCCATGAGCGCGCGGTTGGCGTCGTCGTGCTCGAGGAACGGGATCAAGCCGGCCGCGACGGACACGACCTGTTTCGGGGAAACGTCCATCAGGTTCACCTCGTCAGCGGTCACTTCGAGGAAGTTGCCGGAATTACGCGCGGTGACCTTGCCGATGAAGTGACCCCGGTCGTCCACCTCGGCGTTGGCCTGCGCGATGGTCTTGCCTTCTTCCTGGTCGGCTGTGAGATAGACGACCTTGTCGGAGACGCGGCCCTTCTCGACCACGCGGTACGGCGACTCGATGAAACCGAATTCGTTGACGCGAGCGTAGGTGGAAAGCGAGTTGATGAGGCCGATGTTCGGACCTTCCGGGGTCTCGATCGGGCAGATGCGGCCGTAGTGCGAGGGATGTACGTCGCGCACCTCGAAGCCGGCGCGCTCGCGGTTGAGACCGCCCGGCCCGAGGGCGGAGAGACGGCGCTTGTGGGTGAGCTCAGCTAGGGGATTGATCTGGTCCATGAACTGCGACAGCTGGCTGCGCGCGAAGAAGTCACGGATCACGGTCGTCAGGGCCTTGGGGTTGATCAGCTTCTGAGGCGTGATCGAGTCGACGCTCTGGTCGTAGAGGGTCATGCGCTCGCGCACCAGACGCTCGGTGCGGGAAAGGCCGACGCGGCACTGGTTGGCGAGCAATTCACCGACGGTGCGCACGCGGCGCGAGCCGAGATGATCGATGTCGTCGACGATGCCGTCGCTCTTCTTAAGGCGGACGAGGTACTTGGTGGCGGCGACCATGTCTTCGCTGGCGAGGATCCGGTTCTCCAGGTCGATCTTGAGATCAAGCTTCTGGTTGATCTTGTAGCGGCCGACGCGGCCGAGGTCGTAGCGCTTGGGATCGAAGAACAGGCGCTTGAGCAGGGCCTTGGCGTTTGCCGTGGTGGGCGGCTCGCCCGGGCGCAGCTTCTTGTAGATTTCCTTGAGGGCCTCCTCCTCGTTGCGGGTCGGATCTTTCTTCAGCGCGCGGATGATGGCGCCCTCATCGGCGGTAGTGTCGATGACGCGCATCGACTTGATGTTGTGCTTCTCGAACGTGCGGACGATGGCCTTGGTGAGCGGCTCGAAGGCACGGGCGAGCACGACACCCTTCTGGGCGTCGATCACGTCCTCAACGAGGACGAGCGTCGAGACGTTCTCGAGGTCGAGGGCCTTGTTGACCTTAAGATCCTGAATCGTGTAGAATAGGTTGAGGATATCCAGATCGTTGCTGAAGCCGATGGAGCGGAGCAGCGTTGTGATGAGAAATTTGCGGCGGCGGCGGCGGCGGTCGAGATAAACGTAGAGCAGGTCGTTGTTGTCGAACTGTACCTCGAGCCAGGTACCGCGGTCGGGGATGATCCGGAAGGAGTGCAGGAGCTTGCCGTTCGGGTGCGTGGCGCCCTCGAAGCAGATGCCGGGCGAACGGTGCAGCTGGGAGACGACGACTCGCTCGGCACCGTTGATGATGAACGAGCCGCGCTCGGTCACCATCGGGATGTCACCCATGAAAATTTCCTCGTCTTTGATGAAGTCTTCCTCGCGCAAGCGCAGCTTAACATAGAGTGGCACAGCGTAAGTCGTGCCCTCGCGGAGGCACTCGATCTCCGAGCTCTTCGGCTCGCCGATCGTATAGGACACGTATTCGAGCGTCAGGCGCTCGTCGTAGGAATTGATCGGAAAGACCTCGCGAAACACGGCCTCGAGGCCGTAGGGCTTGCGCTGCTTCTCGGTCATGTCCTTCTGGAGGAACTCAAGATACGAGCTGATTTGCAGCTCAATGAGGTTGGGCGGCTGGATGACTTCGCGGAGTTTGCCGAAGTTGATGCGTTCAGAATGATTGCGGTCGGCCATGAATTTTCCCGTTTAAGTGTGAGACGAAATGAAAGTGACGAAACTCAGCCGTTCAGAGCAGCGTGATGAGTAAAGGTGGCGCGCCCGGGCGCCAAAAGAACAAATGAAAGAAAGCCGTAGGACAGGCCGCGATTGGACACAGCCTGTCTCGGTGAATTGAGAAGAGTTGAGTGCAAAATCGCCAAGCGGTTACTTGAGTTCCACTTTGGCGCCGGCGGCCTCGAGCTTCTTCTTGATTTCCTCGGCCTCGGCCTTGTTGACGCCTTCCTTGACGGGCTTGGGCGCGCCTTCGACGAGATCCTTGGCTTCCTTGAGGCCCAGGCCGGTGATGGCGCGGACTTCCTTGATGGCGCCGATCTTGTTGGCACCGGCCTCGAGGAGGACGACGGTGAACTCGGTCTTTTCTTCAGCTGCGGCGGGACCGGCCGCGGCGACGGGACCGGCCGCGGCGACGGCCGCGGCGGCGGAAACGCCCCACTTGGTCTCCAGCTCTTTGACGAGGCCGGCGAGTTCGATAATCGGCTGGCTCGAGAGCCATTCAATGACTTGGTCTTTGCTAATGTTGCTCATGGTGGACTCCTGAAGTGGATAGCGGTCTCGATTGGTGAAACGCGTTTAAGGGACGTATCCCCTAGCCTGCTTCGTTGGATTATTTCTTCCCCGGTTTGCGCCGGAAAAATGGTTGGTGGTGGATTAAGTTGGTCAGGCAGCCGGGGCAGCGGGCTGCTCTTTCTTGATTTTGGCGTCGAGGACGCGGACGAAAGCGGCGCCCTGCATGGTGAGCAGGCCGAGGAACATCGAGCGCAGGGCCTCAAACGACGGCAGGTCGGCAAGCTTCGAAAGATCCGTGGCGGACATGAGCTTTTTGTCCATGACGCCGACCTTGACCTCGAGTTTCTGCTTTTCCTCGATGAATTTCTTGAGCGTTTTCGCCACGCCGGCGGGATTCTTGCCGCCGACGACGACGGCCGTCTGGCCGGTAAGGGACTTTCCGAGGTCAGGCAGGCCCATGGCTCTGGCCGCGACACGAAACGAGCTGTTTTTCACGACGTGGAACTCGGCCTTTTCGGGCGCGAGGCGCTTGCGCAGCTCGGCCGTTTCAGCGACGGTCAGCCGGATGAAGTTGGTGAGGATGACGTAGTCAGACTTCTTCAGGTGCCCGCTGACCTCGTCGATCAAATATTGTTTTTCGGCTCTCATGGTGGCGGCTCCTTAGAATTGGTTGAACTCGGTGGACGCGAGCTTCACGCCCGGGCTCATGGAGGAAGAGAGCGTGACGCTCTTGATGTAGTGGCCCTTGAAGGTGGCCGGCTTGGCCTTGCCGACGGCCTCGAGGACGGCGGACACGTTCTCCTTGATCTGGTCGGGGGTGAACGAACGCTTGCCGACGCCGACGCCGATGTTGGCCGTCTTGTCGACCTTGAACTCCACGCGGCCGGCCTTCACGGCCTTGATGCCGGTGGCGATGTCATCGGTGACGGTGCCGGACTTCGGGTTGGGCATGAGACCCTTGGGGCCGAGGACACGGGCGAGCGTGCGGACCTGCTTCATTGCTTCGGTGGTCGCGATGGCGACGTCGAAATCGAGCCAGCCTTCGTTGATCTTCGCCATCACGTCGGCGAGGCCGGCGGTGTCGGCGCCCGCGGCGAGGGCCTTGGCGGGATCGTCGGTGAAGACGAGCACGCGGACCTTCTTGCCGGAGCCGTTGGGCAGCGGCGTGGTGCCGCGCACCATCTGGTCGCCCTGGGCGGGATCAACGCCGAGGCGGAAGGACAGCTCGACGGTCTCGTCGAACTTGGCCTTCGGAAATTTAGTCAGGATGTCCACTGCTTCCTTGAGTGGATACTCCTTGGCGAGGTCAGCAGCCGTGGCGGCGCTGCGGTATCGTTTGCTGTGTTTAACGGGCATGGGGGACTCCTTGCGGTGCAAACGTCCTGGTGGGGACTCCCGCGGTGAGTTGATTGTGGAGAAAAATTAGTCGACGACCTCGATGCCCATGTTGCGGGCGGTGCCGGCAATCATGCGGATGGCGGCCTCCTCGCTGTTGGCGTTGAGGTCGGCCTTCTTGAGTTTGATGATCTCGATGATCTGCTTCTTCGTGACCTTGCCGACCTTGTCCATGTTGGGTTTGGCGGAGCCGGTCGCGATGCCGGCGGCCTTCTTCAGCAACACGGACGCCGGGGGCGACTTGCAGATGAAGGTGAAGGACTTGTCGGAGTAGACAGTGATAACGACAGGAATGATCATGCCATTCTGGTCCTTGGTCTTCGCGTTAAACTCCTTGCAGAAGCCCATGATGTTGACGCCCTGGGCGCCGAGGGCGGGGCCGACCGGGGGCGCCGGATTGGCGGCACCGGCGGGGAGCTGGAGACGGACGTAACCTTGAATTTTTTTGGCCATGGTGAGAGTGGAGTGGCAGGTGGCAGGGCGGGCGGCAGATCAGCTTTCAGAGGTGCGCTGGACCTGCCAGTATTCGAGTTCGACGGGCGTAAACCGCCCGAAAATGGAAACGGAAATCTTAAGCTTGCCGCGGGCGGGATCGATCTCGTCGACGCGGCCCGTGAGGTTGGCGAACGCGCCATCGGTGATCTTCACTTCCTCGCCGACGTCGAAGGTGACCTTCGGCACTTCCTTGCCCGAGGCGGCCTCAATGCGGGCCTTGATCTCGTCGATCTCGGTCTGGCGCAGGGGCGCAGGATGGTCGCCACCGACGAAGCCGATCACCCCGGCCGCGTCCTTCACGAAGTAAAACGGCTTGATGACGACCTGCCTTCCCGCGTCGTAGAGACACATGTTGATGAACACGTAGCCGGGGTAGAGTTTGCGGACCTTGGTGGATTTCTTGCCGCTCTTGACCTCAGACACGACCTCGGTCGGCAGCAGCACCTCGAACACAAAATCGTCGAGCTCCTCGATTTTTTTGAACTTCTCAATGTAGTTCTTCACCTTGTTCTCCTGGCCGGAGAGCGTGTGCAGCGCGAACCACTGGGCGCCCGTGGGCGTGGAAGTCTGGGTGGTCATCGGGCGAAAATAGTTAGCGACTGATGAACTCCGTGACAGTGTCGACCACGTTGTAGAGGGCGAAGTCGCTGATGGCGGTGAACAGGCCCAGCAGCGCGCAGGCGATGATCACGACGATCGTCGAATCCTTGAGCTCGGAGCGCGTGGGCCAGCTGGCTTTTTGCAATTCGCCGACGAGTTCGCCGAGGAAAATGCGGACGGTGCGGAAGGGATTGGCCATGTGTTGAGTCGGGCGAACGTGGCAGGGGCGGAGGGAATCGAACCCCCAACCAACGGTTTTGGAGACCGCTACTCTACCAATTGAGCTACACCCCTGTGGTTATTTCTTTTAGACGACACAGCCGGGACCCCCAAAGGAGACCCCGGCAGCGTCGGTCGGAAGAGGTTAATGACGCTTATTCGACAATCTCGGTGACACGGCCGGCACCGATGGTGCGGCCGCCCTCCCGGATGGCAAACTTCTGGGCCTTCTCCATGGCGATCGGAGAGATCAGCTCGATATCAACCGCGATGTTGTCACCAGGCATGATCATCTCGACACCCTTCGGCAGGTTGACGACGCCCGTCACGTCCGTGGTACGGAAGTAGAACTGGGGCCGGTAACCGTTGAAGAATGGAGTGTGGCGACCACCCTCGTCCTTGGAGAGGACGTAGATCTCGGCCTTGGCCTTCTTGTGCGGCTTGATCGACTTCGGGGCGGCGATGACCTGCCCGCGCTCGATGCCTTCTTTTTCAATGCCGCGGAGGAGAATGCCGACGTTGTCACCCGCCTGGCCCTGGTCGAGCAGCTTGCGGAACATCTCAATGCCGGTGACAACGGTGGTCGTGGTGTCGCGCAGGCCGACGATCTCGACGGTGTCGTTGAGCTTGCAGATGCCGCGCTCGATACGACCGGTGGCGACGGTGCCGCGACCGGTGATGGAGAACACGTCCTCGACGGACATAAGGAAGGGCTTGTCGAGCTCGCGGACCGGCTCGGCAATCTCGGAGTCGATGGCCTCCATCAAATCCTGGATCGCCTTCTCGCCCTCGGGCTTGCCCTCGAGCGCGGCGGTGGCAGAGCCCCGGATAAGCTTGGCCTTCTTACCGTCGAATTGATATTTGGTCAGAAGGTCGCGGATTTCCTCTTCGACGAGGTCGAGGAGGTCCTTGTCGTCGAGGAGGTCGACCTTGTTGAGGAACACGACGATGTTCGGCACGCCGACCTGGCGGGCGAGGAGAATGTGCTCGCGCGTCTGAGGCATCGGGCCGTCCGCGGCCGAGACGACGAGGATCGCGCCGTCCATCTGGGCGGCGCCGGTAATCATGTTCTTGACGAAGTCAGCGTGGCCGGGGCAGTCGACATGCGCGTAGTGGCGCTTGGCCGACTCATACTCCACGTGGGCGACTGAGATCGTGACGATCTTGGAGGCGTCACGCACAGTGCCGCCTTTCGCGATATCCGCGTAGGATTTGGCCTCGGCGAGACCCTTGCGAGCCTGCACCGCGAGAATCGCGGTTGTCAGCGTGGTTTTGCCATGATCGACGTGACCGATCGTGCCGACGTTGACGTGCGGCTTTTTGCGTTCGAATGTTCCTTTGGCCATGGGGGGCTGGAGTAGGTTGTTGTTGGTTGAAGTTGTTGATCTTGATTAACGTCGGGGATCACCGACGCTGGCCTGGAGCCCAGAACCGGATTCGAACCGGCGACCTCGTCCTTACCAAGAACGTGCTCTGCCAACTGAGCTATCTGGGCAGACCTAGGCACAGACCAATAAATAGAAAAGAATGGCCAGAGAATAGCCCGTAAAATTGCCCGTCAACTAGATTCTTGCAAATTCCACAATAATCCTACGGACCCACCAAAACACGATAGCGACCGGGATGCAATCGTTCGCCGAGACGAAAGGTTTTTACAAGGTAAGATCGAAAGAAAACTTCCAGCTCCTCGCTGCCTCCGGCGGCCACCGAATCGGACAAGCTCCAGTGCCCCACCACTGGTTCGCCCACGATGCCACCGCTGCTTACCGCGATGAGAAACTCGACCGGATCAAAATCCATGTGCGGCAGCATAAGCCCTGTAAGCGCCTGTAGTATAACAGGTTCTCCATCCACCAGTCTCCTCACATCTAGAAAGCCAGACCGTTCAGCTAAAGGCTGACGGTGCATGTCAATCTGCCCCATTCCGGCAAAAGGCGCCTCATTGCCCTGCGCCAGCACATCCGGTAGGTTCTGGAGAACGACTGACTCTTCATTCCCGTAGGACTTCATGTTCTGCTCCGCAAAAGTGAGCTTGGGCTCAAAGCTGCCAAATGCCTGGCCGGGCTGCCGCCGGATGCTATCTCGCAACGGACTCTGGCCGAAATTCCACTCGGTGGGAAAAAACAGCGGGGTTGGATCAAATAAATCCGCCCGCTCGCGCAAAATCCGGTCGTTCGTCCCCGGACCCACCGGGGTCAGCCGCACGAAGGGTTGCTGGGGTGGCGCCGCGATGGCCACGGACGGAGGCTTGGCCTTGGTCCAGCCCCACCATGCGCCAGTCACCGACAGCACAAAAATCAGGCCGATCCACACGCGCCGCTTCACGGTAATTTTCCCCATGCGCAAGCGATGCTCCTATTTTGTGTGATTGCCCGGGGCGGGTTGCTCCGCCGCGACCAGCACGTTGGCAAACCCGACCAACCGGGCCATCTCGCACAATTCCAGGAAGGCCTGCATCGACACCTGCCGGTCTGCGCGCACCAGCATCACGGCACCGGGATGCTGCCGCGCATAATCCGCCATTTGTTTCTGCAATTCCGTCAGGGTATACATGCCGCCCTCGAACAAAATCACGTTGTCCCGGCGGTAGCTCACCACCACCGACGCCGGGCCCGCCCCGTCTGTCACGCTGCTGACTTCTGGCAGCACGAGATTGTTTCCCCCCTCTACCCCGACCGCCATGCCCGGCGCCAGCACAAAACGCGAGCCGAGCAAGCTGAAGAAGAGCGCGATAGCCGCCACATTCACCCACGCCACAAAATCGAGGTCGCGTGGCGGCGGACTCAGGCGGGACACGAGTTCCAGCGGGCGCGTGATCATTTTTTCTCCCCCGCGCCGCTGCGGTAGTCGTGTAAAAGGAACCGCTGCAACTCGCTGCCCGCCCACTCCATGTCCTGGACCAGTGTGCGCACGCGTCCGGCGAGAAAGTGGCGCGCGAGATGTGCCGGGATCGCCACCGCCAGGCCCGCCGCCGCCGTAAGCAAAGCCTGATACATGCCGCCGGCCAGCACGGCGGGCGTCGCATAATTGCCGCCTTGGTTAAACAGCCAGAATGTCTTGAGCATGCCCAGCAGGGTGCCGAGCAGACCGAACAGCGGGGCGATCTGCGCGATGGCCGCCAGCGCACTGACCCGCCGTTCCAGCACGGGTAGTTCGACTATCGCCGCCTCCTGGATCGCAAACCGCATCGCCGGTTCGTCCTCCGTCGCGTGCCTCAGTCCGGCCTTGACGATCTTCGCCACGGGGCCGGGCGTCTCTTCGCACAAGGTCAGCGCCTCCATCAACCGTTGTTTCTGCAGCAGGTTCTTGATGCCACCGAGAAACTCGGTGGAGCGGATCTGGCTGCGGTGCAGAAATAACGCGCGCTCGATGAAAATGATCAGCGCCACGAGCCCAAACAATAGCAACAGCCACATTACCGGGCCGCCTTTGGTGAAGATCGTGCTGTAATTGAATGCACTCATGGGATGCCGTGCATGATGCGCCCTGCCCTCGGGGCGTAAATGCCAAAGCTCACGGTTTGACGCCCCCGTTCACTCGGAAACGCGCCAGCTTCGCCTGTGCCTGCGCCCCTCCGCTCAATTTGCTGTCCAGAATCAATTGATAGGCCTGCTGGGCTTCGTCGAGCCGGCCGGCATCCTCGTGCAGCTGGCCCAGCTCTAGCAGCGACCGCGAAATCCAATAACGGCCTTTCGCGCCGAGCCGGGCCGCCTGTGCCGTGTCGAGCAGAAAATCATTCACCACCGACCAGAATACCGTCAGGGCTTTCGCCGGCTGCGTACGCTTGGCCACCGCGCCCCACTTGAAGCAGGCCTCTGCGCGCAAATCCACCGGGGCCGACGGCAGGTCGCGCAGTCGCTCGAAAATCGCCGCCGCGCTTTCGTAGTTTGCCACGCTATTCGCGCCCTGCGCAAACAGGCTGTCCGCCTTCGCCAGGTGCGCGAGCAACACGTCCGGATGCTGGCCATTGTTATTGATCAGATCATCATACACCAGCCGCGCGTTCGCAAAATCATCCAGCTTCCGCAGCAGGTCGCCTTGCTTGAGCCGCGCGTAAAACACCAGTTCATCCGCGGAGTAGGTCGTGATCAGCCGCTCGAGCAGCTTGTTGGCCTCCTGCAACTGCCGGTCGAGCCCCTGCCGCTCCAGGTTGAGCGCGGCCTCATACAGAGCCAGGGGGGCGAACTCGCTGCCCGGACGCTCATCGGCCAGCTTGATGAGCAGATGCTGCGCCTTCACGGTTTCACCCCGCGCGGAAAACTGCGCGGCCTGCACGATGTAGGAATACTCGGACGCCTTGGAATCGCGGAAATCCGTGCGCAACTTGTCCAGCAACGCCCCGCCCTCCTCATCCCGTCCGAGTGCCAGCAGCGCCTGCGCCTTCAGCAACTGCGCCATGCTGGTGACATTCGTGCGCAGCGCAGCGTCGAGCTGGCTGGCCGCCCGCAGTGAAACCAGCAGTTCGTCCGCCTGCCGCTGCGCTTCGTCGAGCTTGCCGTTGTCAAACGACAGCTTGGCGCGCAGCCACATGAGCCGGATGCGCAAATCCTCCGGCACGCCCTGCGCGCCACCGGTCAGCAGCCGATCCACCCGCGCATACGCCGCCGGTGCCTGCCCGCGCACCTGCATTTCTTTCACCAGATTCCATTCCGCCTGCCACCGGCTCAACGGATCGAAGGCTACATTGGTCGCCGCCTGGTCCAGGTGTTTGGCCGCCGAGTCCAGCTGGTCGGCGCGAATGCGCGCTAGCACGTGTTGAAAGATCAAGGTGCCCGCTGGCACCACCGCCGACGGTTCGCGCAACGCCGCATCGTAGGCGTCCGCCGCGTTCTTGTAGTCCTCCGAACGGAAAAACGCCTCGGCCAGCAGCACGCCCAGTTCCGCCCGCTCGCGGCCCTCGGTGAGGACCGTGCGGAGCTGGGCAATCACGTCCGCCGCGGTGCGGTAGCGCTTCAGGTCCCAGGCCACCGCCAGGCGCACGCCCATCGCCGCTGCCTTGCCGGTTGATCCGGGATAACGCTCCAGCAGGGCGCGGGCATCCTCCTCCGCCCGGGCGTATTCCTTGTCCGCCAGTGCCAGCTGCGCCCGCCCCAGCAGCAATTCCTCAATGATCGGATGCTGCGTGGGCGCCCCGATGAGTTCGCTCAAATCACGGCGCAATTGCTCGCGCTCCGCCTGGGCCTTCGCCCCGCGCGCCAGCAGTTGCAGCGCGAGCCGCTGCGTCTCGGGCTTCTGCCCGTCGCGCAGCAGTTGCTTGAACGCCTGCCGGCCCGCCACGCTGTCCTCCCCGGCAATCAAGCCGAGCATCAGGCGAAATTGATCGGCGATGTTCCGCTCGGAAACCGGGAGGATGGAAAGCTGGCGCTGCAACACCGCTTGGGCTTCCGCCGCGCGCCCCTGGGCCGTCAGGGCCGCCCCATAGGAACGCACCGCGTCATAGCCCGTGCTCCGTCCTTGGAAAGTTTCCATGATCCGGCGCAGGTTCGCGAGCCGCGGCTCATCGAGGGGGCCGCGCCGCAACTGGGCCTGCTCGCGCGCAATCATGAACCGCGCCCGCTGCAGCTCCGACACCGCGGCATTGATCGCTTGTTCGTAAAGTTCATTTGCCGGAACGATGTTTCCCTCCGCCTCCGTCACCAGCGCCTGCAGGATATGCCACCACCCGCGATCCGCTGCTCCCAGTTCCTCCGCCTTGCAGGCGGCAAACGCCGTCTTCGCCGCCGGGAAGCGTCGCAGATTGGCCGCGAGCAGCCCGGCGCGGAGCTGATAGGTTGCGTTGCGCGGGCCGCCGTAACCTTGCAGCGCACTTTCGGCCACGGCCAGCTCACCGGCGTCCAACAGCGCCGTCACCAGTGCCAGCGTCACCCTTTGCCTGGTCTCAGCCGGCAAGGCCGGGTCGCGTAAAATTTCCCGGTAGATGACCGCCCCCGTGGCGGGAAATCCTGTCTGCAGGGCCTGCCCCGCCCGGCCCTCGGCCACGATCCACCCGCCGGGCACCATCTGCGCCGTCATCTGCTCCTCCACCAGCGGGCTGGGGCCCGCCACCTGGGCCAGAAGCCGGCTGGCCATCAGCCAGAGGGTAAATAATAGGGGGCGCACTGGCAGCTTCATGGACAATTCCATGGTGCAGCCCGCTCTGCCGCGTGGCAAGCGCCGCCTTGGCGCAGGCTCGCCCCGCTCCGCAGTTGAAAGATGCCACTGCTGTGTAACGTGAAAATCCTCGCCCATCCTGCCGGCTTGCGACAACCTGCCCGGAGTTAAGTTCAACCCCAACACTCCCTATGATCCTGATCATTCTTGGTATCGCCATCGTCGCCGCCCTGTGGGTCGCGGGCAGCTTCAATTCGCTCGTCAGCCTGCGCAACCGCTTCAAGAACGCCTTCGCACAAATCGACGTCCAGCTGAAGCGCCGCTACGACCTCATCCCCAACCTCGTCGAGATCGCCAAGGGCTACATGAAGCATGAACGCGAGACGCTCGAGGCCGTCATCGCCGCGCGCAACACGGCCTACGCCGCCTCCAAGGCCGCCGCCGCCAATCCCGCCGACGCGGGCGCCATGAAGGGTCTGCTCGGCGCTGAGGCCGGCCTCGCGGGCGCCATGTCGCGCCTCATGGTCGTCGCCGAGCAATACCCCGATCTCAAGGCCAACCAGAACATGATGCAGCTTACTGAGGAGATGACCTCCACGGAAAATAAAATCTCGTTCGCCCGCCAAACCTACAACGACTCCGTCATGACCTATAACACAACCCGCGAGTCCTTCCCGACCAACATCCTCGCCGGCATGTTTAATTTCGCCGAGGCTCAGCTCTTCCAGATCGAAAGCACCACCGAACGCGAGGCCCCGAAGGTCAAGTTCACCTGAACAAAGGAGCGGGTAGTGACTAGCAGTAGCGAGCTTCACGCCAATCAAGCTCCAGCCTACTTGCTACTGGCTACCCGCTATTCGCTACTGATTTCATGGACTTCTTCGAGGCTCAGGAATGCGCCCGGAAACGGACCCACCGGCTCGTCTGGCTCTTCGCCTTCGCGGTGCTGGGCCTCGTGTTGGCGGGATATGCCTCGAGCTGGTCTCTCCTCAACAAGCTGAATGCCTACCAGGGTTTCACGAGGGACAGTTACGGCCGGCGCGTCTACCGCGATGCCTTGGCCCCCCGGCCGCTCTTTGATCCTAAACTTTTCCTGCTGGTCGCGGGCGGCACCGTCGCCGTCGTCGGCATAGCCTCGCTCTACAAATGGTCGCAGATGCGCGCCGGAGGCGCGGCCGTCGCTGAAATGGTGGGCGGCCGCCCGGTCGATTCGAAAACCACCGACCTTCGCGAGCGCAAACTGCTCAACGTGGTCGAGGAAATGTCCATCGCCTCCGGCATCCCCATGCCCGCCGTCTATGTGCTGGAGGACGAGCCCGGGCTCAACGCCTTCGCCGCCGGCCTGACCACCAGCGACGCTGCCGTCGCCGTCACCCGCGGCACCCTCGACAAGCTCAGCCGCGACGAGCTACAGGGCGTCATCGCCCACGAGTTCAGCCACATCCTCAATGGCGACATGCGTCTCAATGTCCGGATCACCGCCATTGTCTTCGGCATTCTCGTCATCGGCCTCCTGGGCCGCGGCATTCTCCAGTCCCTCGGCCGCGGTCGCATCAGCAGTGGCGGCGGCAAGAAGGGCGGCGGCATCGTGGCCATACTCGCGATCGGATTGGTGCTGATGATCATCGGCTATGTCGGTTATTTTTTCGGCCGGTTGATCCAGGCGGCCGTGTCTCGCCAGCGCGAGTTCCTCGCCGATGCCTCCGCCGTCCAGTTCACCCGCAATCCCGGCGGTATCACGGGTGCACTCAAGAAAATCGGCGGCTACGTCCTCGGTGGCACCGTGATCGGCAGTCACACGGCCGAGATCGGGCACTTTTTCTTCGCCCAGGCCTTCAAGTCCAATTTTGGCGGCCTCTGGGCCACCCACCCCCCCCTCGATGAACGCATCCGCGCCGTTGATCCGGCGTGGGACGGAAAACTATTCGAACCCGAGGAGGTCGTGGACATCAAACACGAGAGCTTCGCCACCGCCGGTTTTGGCGGCGGCCAGCGCTTTTCCGCGGAGGCGACCTTGCAGCGGGTCCACGAGATCCAGCCCGACTTGCCACCGCCGCGCATCATCGCACCAATCTCTTTTAAGCCCGCCGCCCTCGTCGCCGACATCGGCGCTCTCACCGAATCGCATTTCCGCCACGCCCAGCTCCTGCTCGACACGATCCCGGCCCGGCTCCGCGAATCCACCCGCGATCCCGCCACGGCGCAGGTGCTCGTCTACGGCCTGCTGCTCAATGGCGACAAGGCCGCCCGCGACGCGCAACAGACCCTTGTCGCCAAACACTCTGGCCCCGAGGCCTCTGCTGCGCTCGCCGTCCAACGCTCCGCGCTCAGCCTGCTCGATCCCGCGGCGCGACTCCCCCTGCTGCAACTTTCTATGCCGGCCTTGCGCACGCTCGACCACGCCGCCCTCAACCGCTTCGTCACCACGCTCGATGAATTGGTGCACGCCGACAATAAAGTCACGCCGTTCGAATTCGCGTTGCAAAAAATGTTGCTGGGCCAGTTGCAGCTCGCGCGCCAGCCCGTCCGCCGCGTGCAGTTCGATTCCTTCGCCGCCGTGCGGGGCGAGATCGCCGTCGTGCTCTCCGCCCTCGCCCATCTCAGCCCCAAGGATTCCGCCGCCGCCTTCGCCGAGGGCGCCGAACAGCTGCCGGTCATCCGCGACCAGCTCACGCTGCTCGCTCCCGCGGCCTGCGGCCTCGAGCAGGTGGATGCGGCGCTCGACCGGCTCGCCGTCAGCTCGCTGCCCATCAAGCAGCGGCTGCTTGTCGCCACGGGCCATGTCATCGCCAGCGACGGCACCGTGACGGTCGAGGAAGGCGAACTCTACCGCGCCCTCGCGGCCACCCTCGACGTGCCGATGCCTACGCTGGGCATGAAAGCTTGATTACGCCCAAGGCGCCCCCGCTTTGCCGGCCGTAGGTGCAGGCTTTTTTCGCACAGTCACATATGATAGTATGCCTTGTCGGGCGGGTTGTGGGCCCGCATATCCATGACTATGAAAACATCCTACCGCAGTCTTTCATGCACGTCTGGACCGCGATCGGCCGCAGCCGCCCTTTTGCTCGGCATCGCGCTTCTAATCAGCGGCTGCGTTTCCAACAAATACCAGGCCGCCTCGGCGTTGGGCGCCCAGCCCCAGCGCATGGGCATCTATCTGGGCGGCGGGCCGGAGCTGAAGACCCGATTGGATGCCGTAATCATCTATCAGGGGCAGGGCTCCTGGAAAAAGGCCGCCTTCTGGGATGAACTTCTCGTGAACATCGTCAATGAATCGGGAGATAATACTGACCTGACCCCGAAACTTTGAGCTGCCTTCGGTGTTAGTCTGGGCCAGAAGAAGGACCCAGACTATGAAAGGCATTGGACATACGACCGAGGACAAGATCCGTATTTTACGGGCGGCCGATGGCGGCAAGAGCATCGCAGAGATCCGT
>SIBQ01000040.1 GCA_009695095.1 Lacunisphaera sp. | reverse complement strand
GGGCGAGGAATTGAAAAGTGGGACACAAACGGGACACAAGCTATTACAATAAATGGCCTAAATGGTCTAACCCATTGGCCTATAATGGCTGCCCGGGAAGGGATCGAACCTTCGACCAAGTGATTAACAGTCACCTGCTCTACCACTGAGCTACCGGGCAATAGCGGAAGACCGGCCAAAAAGAGACGGGCTAGTGGGCTTGTCAACCCCTCTATATAGTGTGGGAACGGGGAAATTCAGGAGCGAAACAAAGTTTTAGTTGCATCAATCCTGGGCGCTCAATCAACTCTGCACTCTTTTCCACTACGCCTGCCTCCAATTCCGGAGTCACAGGGGGAACGAAATCATGAAGAAATACCAACTCACCGTCACGCCCCGCGAGGGCACAGGCCGCAGTGCCTCCCGCCGTTTGCGCAAAGCCGAGAAAATTCCGGCCATCCTCTACGGCAAGCACACAAAACCCGAGAATGTGGCCATCGCCGCACCGGAATTCACCAAACTCCTCAAGGAGATCGCCGGTCGCGCCACCCTCATCGAGCTCAAGCGCGATGCCGGGATCACCGCACTCTCATTCCTGCAGGAAATCCAGCGCGATCCGATCACGGACCGCTACCTGCACGTCGACCTGCACGAGGTGAAGGAAAACGAGAAGATGGTAATCAATGTCACCATTCACGTCGTGGGCGAGGCCTACGGCGTCAAGACCGAGGGCGGTATCTTGGGAACCGCCTCCCACCGCCTCCGCATCCGCTGTTTCCCGAAGGATCTGCCCGCTTTCATCGAGGTCAACGTCACCAACCTCAAGGTCGGTGGCGCGATTCACGTCGGTGAACTCAAACCCATCACGGGCGTCGAGTTCATGGACGACAAGAACCAGACCGTCGTCCTCTGCGTCGAGCCACCGGCGGAGGAAGTCGTTGCTGTCGTCGACACGCCCGTCGAGGGCGCCGTCGCCGCCGATGGCACGGCCGTCCCCGCCACCGGCGCTGCCGCTGCCGCCAAACCCGGCGACGCCAAGCCCGGCGACGCCAAGGCCACTGCGCCCGCGAAGGGCGATGCGAAAGCTGGCGCGCCCGCCAAGGCCGCCGCGCCGGCGGCCGGCGCCAAGCCCGCCGCTCCGCCCGCCAAGAAATAACTTCACCCCCTGGTCCTGCCGCTTGCGGGTGGGCCGTTTTGCACACTGTTCTTTGAGTCATGTCCGTCACGCTGATCGCTGGACTGGGCAACCCTGGGCGCGAATACGCCGGCAGCCGCCACAATCTCGGTTTCACCGCGATTGATGCGCTGGCGGCCGCCGAGGGCCTCAAGTGGGAGAAGGAATCCCATTTTCAGGCCGAGATCGCTCGCTGGGATGTCCGGCCACGGGTCACACGACTGCTTGTCAAGCCGCAGACCTTCATGAACGACAGCGGACGCTCCCTGCGGGCGTTGCTCGACTTCCACCAGATCCCGGTCGAGACGCTCATTGTCGCCTACGACGATCTCACGATCGACCTGGGCTTGGTAAAGGTCTCGGTCAGCGGCAGCGACGGTGGCCACAACGGCGTCGCCAGCCTGCTCGAGCACGTCGGCAGCGGCTTCATCCGCTACCGGCTCGGCATCGGAGCCCCGCGGCCGGCAGAAATGGATATCAAGGACTTTGTGCTCGGAAAATTTTCAACAGAACAAGCCAACATAATTGACCAACAACTAAACACTTTCGTGGACGGCCTCCGCCTGCTAAGCAATCGCGGGTCGGCCGAAGCCATGAACATCCTCAACCGCCGGGACCGCCATGAAACAGACTAAGCGTAACTACAAAGCCACCTTCATCCTCGATAACCGGGGCAAGGAGGACACCGTCGATCAGCTCATCGAAGGCGTGAAGAAAGAGATCTCCGCCGTGCAGGGCGAGGTCACGGCCGTCGAGAACATCGGCCGCCGCGAGTTTATCCGCAAGACCGACGACAAATTTCCCGCTGGCATCTATGTCCAGATGAATTTTTCGGCGCCCGCCGGCGCTCCCGCCCAACTCCACGAGCGCCTGCGGCTCAATGACAGCGTCTACCGCGCGCTCGTCGAGAACGCCTGACCGCGTTTTCGCGCCGCACCCCCCACCCATGGCCAACCTCAACAAAGTGATGCTCATCGGCAACCTGACACGCGACCCCGAACTTCGGGTCACGCCCAAGGGCACCGCCATCTGCCAGTTCAGCCTGGCCGTGAATCGCAAGTTCCGCGACGAATCCGGCGCCGACCGGGAAGAGGTGACCTACGTGGACATCGAGGCCTGGGGCAAGTCCGGCGAGAACATCGCCAAGTATTGCACCAAGGGCCGTCCGCTTTTCGTCGAAGGCCGCCTGCGCCTCGACCAGTGGGAGGACAAGACCACCAAGGAAAAGCGCAGTCGCATGAAGGTGGTCTGTGACAATTTCCAGTTTCTCGGCAGCGGACGCGGCGACGGCGGCGCGGCTGCCGCCGGCGGCGAGGGTGGGGCGGCGTCCCGCAGCGCCCCCAAGCCCGCGGCTCCCACGGCCCCTGCAGCCCAGGAAAATCTCGACGAAGACGTGCCGTTTTAAACCGCGTCCATCGCCTTCACTTAAACCGAATCATTCAACACCGCTCCGTACATGGCTAACCACGAAGTTCTTCTCACCAAACCGGTCGACGGCCTCGGCGCCGAAGGCGACCAGGTCAAAGTCCGCGCCGGCTACGCGCGCAATTTCCTCCTGCCCCAGGGCCTCGCCCTGCCGCTCACGCTGTCCAACCGCAAGCGAGTCGAGGCCCTCAAGAAGGCCCGCGGCCACCGCGAGGCCAAGGAACTCGATGGCGCGCAGGCGCTGGCCAGGCAGATTGCCAAGGCCGCCATCGCCATCGCCGTGAAGACCGGCGAGGGCGGCAAGCTCTTTGGCGCCGTCACCACGCACAACATCCATGAGAAACTGGCCGCCGCCGGCATCACCGTCGAGAAGCGGAGGATCCACCTCGGCTCGCCGATCAAGACCCTCGGCAAGCACGAGGTGAGGATCAAGCTGCACCCCGAGGTCAGCGTCGAGCTGTCCTTCGACGTCGTCTCCGAAAATCCGATCGAGCCCGCCGCGTCGTAACGTTGCCGCGACACTCGACCCCCGAGACCGGACATGGCCCAGACGCCCATTATTTCCCGGCGCAGCCAGCCAGCGCCCGAGCTGGCGCGGCCCGCGGCTGCGCCCGACCGCTCGCCGCCGCACAGCCTGGATGCGGAGGAGCATGTCATCGCATGCTGTCTGCTCGACGGCAGCGACACCATCGCCCGCTGCCTCGAAGCCCGGCTCACCGCTGATTCATTTTATTTCCCGGCCAACCGGCTGCTCTTCCAGATTATTGTCGAGCTCTATCAAAAGAGCCCGCCGGTGACGCTGGAGGTGCTGGCGGAGGAGCTGCAGACACGCCGCCAGCTCGAAGCGGTCGGCGGCTTTGCGTATCTGATGCAGGTCACGGGTAAAATCCCGACGACGGCGCACGCCGGCTACTTCATCGACAAGGTCCGCGAGAAACACCTGTTGCGCGAGCTGATCAAGACGGCGACCGGCGCGGTCGAGCAGTGCTACGGCTTCACCGGCGGACTCGAGGAGTTCGTGGACAAGGTGGAGCAGGATATTTTCAAGGTCACGCAGGACCGGGTCAGCGACAGCGCGCAGGAGATCAAGGAGTCCATCAAGGAAGCCAACACGGTCATCGCCAAACTGCTCATGAAGAAGGGCGAGCTGACCGGCGTGACCTCCGGCTTCAAGGACCTCGATGCGATGACGTTTGGGTTCCAGCGGCAGGAAATGATTGTTATCGCGGCCCGGCCCTCGATGGGCAAGACGAGCCTTGCGCTGAACATTGCCGAGGCCGCAGCGCTGCCTAAACCCGGCCGGGTTGAGCCGGTGCGGACGCTGATTTTTTCGCTCGAAATGAGCTCGTCGCAGCTGGCGTTGCGCATGCTCTGCGCGCGGTCGCGGGTCAACATCAAGCTCCTGCGCGACGGGCTGGTCGGCCGCGACGGTCGCGAGGTCAATGCGCTGGGGCAGGCGGCCGAGGAATTCAAGAAGACACCCATCCTGGTCGACGACTCGAGCAACCTCACGATCATGGAAATGCGGGCCAAGGCGCGGCGCAGTTATGCCCGCAAAAAACTGGGCCTGATCATCGTGGATTACCTCCAGCTGGTCAGCGGCACGGATCCGCGCGCGCCGCGCGAGCAGCAGGTGGCCGAGGTTTCACGCGGATTAAAGGCGATGGCAAAGGAACTAGATCTGCCGGTTATTGTTCTAAGCCAGCTCAACCGTTCGTCGGAGAAGGAGAACCGCACCCCCCGCCTGTCGGACTTGCGCGAATCCGGCTCCATCGAGCAAGATGCCGACGTTGTAATAATGCTGTCCCGCCCCAAGGATTCCGACGAAAAATTCCAGACCGCCGCTACCGCCGCGGATTTAACCGTTGCTAAGCAACGTAACGGGCCGGTAGGTGATTTGAAACTAACTTTCCTTCAAGAAATTACGCGCTTTGAAAACTTCACTCCGTAACCCGTTTTTACGGGTTTTACTCGCTGCAATTTTCCTGTTTTCCACCGGCGCGGGATTGCCCGCCCAATCCGCGCCCGGGCAGCCGCAACCGGCGGCGGGACCCGCGCCCAGGATTGGCACGATCACGATCAAATTTGTGGGCATCGCCAACATCAGCGAGCAAATCGTGCGCGCCAACATGTCGCTGCGCGAGGATACCGAGCTCGACGAGGCGCTGATCGACCGCGACATCCGCTCACTCTACAAGACCGGCCTGTTCGAGTTTATTGAAGTCAAGCGCGAGACGCGGCCGGGCAGCGCGGTCAATCTTGTCTTCGAGGTCACGCCGAAGTTCCGTGTCCTGAGCATTCAATTCGAGGGCATCAAGGTCTACAAGAACCTCCGCCTGATCAAGGAAATCAAGACCGCGGCGAACGGCACACTTGACGAGCGCCAGATCAAGGACGACGCCCAGAAAATCTACGAGTTTTACCAGAAAGGCGGCTACAACCAGGCGCAAGTCACCTACAGCATTGACCGCAACCGCAGCACCGGCTTCGGCAACGTCACTTTCAAGGTGCGGGAAGGCGCCCGGGTGCGCATTGGCGCCATCAACTTTGTCGGCAACGACCACATCAAAGCCAGGCGACTGCGGAAGGAGATGGAGACCAAGAAATGGCAACCTTTCTCCTGGCTCACCGGCAGCGGCCGCCTGAAGGACGACAAGTTCGACGACGATCTCGGCAAGCTGCGCGATTACTACAAGGAGGAGGGCTATCTCGACGTCGAAATTGCCGAGGACAAGATCACCTTTGATTACCCGAAGCCGGTCCGGCTCGTCATCACCATCCGGGTCAACGAGGGCCGCCGCTACAGCATCGGCGACATCAGCTTCATGGGAAACAAGGTTTATGCGGAGAAACTGCTCCGCCTTGTGCCGAGGCAGCGCAAGGGCATGATCTTCAGCCCGTCCAAACTGGACAAGGATGTCGAGAACCTCGAGGACTTCTACGGCTACGATGGCTACCTCGAAACCCGGGTCCGGCTGGTGCGCAAGCCCAACCTGCAGACGGGCAACATCGATCTGGAATACCAGATCGCCGAGAGCGACAAGTTTCAGGTCGAGTCCATTAACATCGAGGGCAACACCAAGACCAAGAGCATCGTGATCCTGCGCGAGCTGGTGCTCGGGCCCGGCGACATCTTCAGCACCGTGCGCATGAAGATCAGCAAGCTGCGCCTGGAGAACACCCGCTTCTTCGAGGATCCCGTCAACGTGACGCCTGAATCCACGAACATTCCCGGCCGCCGCAACCTCAAGATCTCCGTCCGGGAGGCCCGCACGGGCAACCTGACTTTCGGCGCGGGCTTCAGCTCGCTCGAGAGCGCGGTCGTGTTTGCCGAGACCACGCAGTCCAATTTCGACCTGTTCAACCGCCGATCCTTCTTCCAGGGCGACGGGCAGAAATTCCGCCTGCGCTTCCAGATCGGCTCGCGGTCGAGCGAAATCATCTTGGCGTTTGAGGAGCCCTGGCTCTTTGAACGGGAACTGGCGCTCGGTGGCCAGATTTACCGCACGACCTCCGACTTCAACAGCGTCTTCTTCGAGGAAATCCGCACCGGCAGCGAAATCTACCTGCGCAAGCGGCTCTTCAACTGGCTGGAGGGGCGGTTGTCCTACATCTACGAAATCGTCGACATCAACAACGTGACCTCCGCGGCGCCGCCCCAGATTCTGTTCCTGGCCGGCAACAGCACCACCTCGCGGCTGGGCCTGTCGCTGAGTCAGGACACGCGCGATAGGATCATCAACACCACGCGCGGCCACTTCACCAACCTCGAGATGAGCGTGGCCGGCGGGCCGCTGGGCGGTAACAACAACTATTACAAGCTGGAGTTCCGCGGCTCGAAGTTCTTTCCGATCGCCGAGTTCCAGGAACAGGTGGTCGCCGTTATCGGCCGCGCCGGCGTGGTCGAGAGCTTCGGCGACAGCACCAAGCTGCAGACCCGCCACATCACGGTTATCGACCCCGACACGGGGAGCCTCACGGACCAGAGCTTGACCTTTGTCCCCGGGGTGCCGTTCTTCGACCGTTTCTACCTCGGCGGGCCCCAAACCCTGCGCGGTTTTGAGTTTCGCGATATCGGGCCGAAGGATCCCAATGGCGAACCGCTGGGTGGCAAAACCTATGGATTTGTCAGTGTGGAATACTCCATAGACGTGGTTAAACCCGTGCGGATGGCCATCTTCTACGACGGCGGCTTCGTGAACACGGGCGCCTACGATTTCAGCCCGGCCGACTATAACGACAATTTTGGCATCGGCATACGCCTGTTTGTGGCCGGGGCCCCGCTCAGCCTGGATTTCGGTATTCCCTTAACCGGTGATAAGTTTAACAAGAAGGGCGCCCAGTTTAATTTCTCTTTCGGCACCCGCTTCTAACCCCCATCCATTATGAACAATATGATCCGCGCCCTCATTACCCTGGCCGCCTTCGCCACCGGTTCAACGGCCCTGCTCGCGCAGCCCGCCGTCAAACTGGTCGTGGTCGACATGGCCAAAATCTACGACAATCACTACAAGGCGGAGGAGGCAATCGCCAAGTTCAAAGACGCTGAGCAAAAGGCCCAGGAGCAGCTCGAGGAGCTCAACAAGCAGGGCCAGCTCATGGTGGATGAATACAAGGAGTTCATCGAGCAGTCCAAGAATACCCTCCTCACCGTCGAGGCCCGCGCCAAGGCCGAGGCCGATGGCCAGAAAAAGCTGGAGGAGATTCAGCGCAAGCAGGCGGAATTTCAGAATTTCCGCACCAACACCACGCGCTCGCTCCAGCAGCGCATCAAGACCCACCGCGACCTCCTGCTGGAGGAGATCAGCAAGGTGGTGATCGAACTGGCCAAACGGAAGAGCGCCACACTGGTCGTCGACAAGTCCGGTCCGACTCTCTTCGGCATCCCCACTGTACTCTACTCCGATCCCTCTTACGATATCACCGACGAAGTGGTCAAGGAAGTGAACAAGGACCGTCCGCCGGCCCCCCCGGCCAGCACCGAGCCGGCCAGCACCGAGCCGGCCGCCCCGCCCCCGGCCGCAACCAAGCCCGCGGCGCCGGCCGCCAGCCCGATGCCGGCACCGTTCACGATGCCCAACGTCGGGGCCAAGACCGAGCCTAAGAAGCCGTAAGAATTCTTGCCAAGCCCTGTTCCACCGAACAGGGCTTTTTTTGTCGCCATGCAGGTCGCTTACACTCCCGCCGAGATAGCCGCCATTGTCGGAGCTTCGCGCACGGCCGGGTCGGCGAAATTGAAGATCCGCGACATCGCCTCCCTCACGGCCGCGCGGGCCGGCGACCTGTCCTTCCTCGGCAATGCCAAATACAAGTCCCAGGTGCCCGCCAGCGGGGCCACGGTGCTGCTCCTGCCGCCGGACTATTCGGGCGAGCCGAAGCCCGGGCAGGTGTTCCTTTACGTCGAGAATCCCTCGGTGGCGCTGGCCAAACTTTGCGCCCGCATCGAGCAATCGCTCTGGCCCAAGCCGCCGGCGGGCATCCACCCCAGCGCAGTGGTGGCGCCCAAGGCTAAAATCGACGCCACGGCGCACCTCGGCCCGCTTTGCGTGATTGAGGACGGTGCGCACATCGGTGCCGGCAGCGTGCTGCAAGCCTCGGTGTTTGTCGGGCGCGACGCCCGCATCGGCGAAGACTGCTGGGTGATGGCCGGCGCCGTGATCACCTCGACCTGCTCGCTGGCCAACCGCGTGCGGCTGCAGCCCGGCGTGGTCGTCGGCTCCGACGGCTTCGGCTATGAATTTGTCCGGGGCCGCCACGAGAAGATCCCCCAGATCGGGTCGGTGTTCATCGAGGATGACGTGGAGATCGGTGCCAATTCCACCCTGGATCGCGCCCGGTTCAGTCGCACGGTCGTCGGGGAGGGCACCAAGATCGACAATCTGGCGCAAATCGCCCACAACGTGGTCATCGGCAAGCATTGCATCCTGTGCGCCCAAGTGGGCATCTCCGGCAGCACGACCATTGAGGATTACGTGATTCTGGGCGGCCAGGTCGGGGTGGGCGGCCACATCACCCTGGCCAAGGGCAGCAAGGCGGGTGGCCAGGCTGGCATCACCCGCGATATCCCGGCCGGCGCCTACGTGAACGGCACCCCTGCCATCCCCTTTATGCTCGAGCGCCGGCTGCATCTGCTCCAGCAGCGGCTCCCCGACCTCTTCAAGCGGGTCGAGGCGCTGGAGAAAAAATAGAATAATCTTCCCGCTCGTTCCAATCTCCGCTACCACGCCGTTGCATGAGGGACACGAAGCTTAAGATATTCTCCGGCTCTTCCAATCGCGTGCTGGCAGAGGAAATCTGCCAGTGCATCGGTGTTCCGCTGGGGGAGGCCAATGTCTCCTGTTTTCCCGACGGCGAGTCGTTCGTCAAAATCAACGAGAATATCCGCGGCGCGGACATCTACATCATCCAGTCCACCTGCCCGCCGACCAACCATCACCTGATGGAGCTGCTGATCATGATCGACGCAGCCAAGCGCGCCTCGACGCAGCGCATCACCGCCGTCATTCCGTTCTACGGCTATGCGCGACAGGACCGCAAGGACCAGCCCCGCGTGCCCATCACTGCCAAGCTCGTGGCCAACCTGCTCATTGCGGCGGGGGCGAACCGCATCTTGGCCATGGATCTCCACAGTCAGCAGATCCAGGGCTTTTTCGACATCCCGGTTGACCACCTCTTTGCCTCGCCGATTTTCTTCCAATACCTCGCCACCAAACGCAGCAACAAGCTCGTGGTCTTCTCCCCCGACGTGGGCGGCATGAAGATGGCCGCGGCCTACGCCGACATCCTCGGTGCCTCCCTCGGCCTCGTGGCGAAGAAACGCACCAGCTCCACCACGGTTGAGGCCATCAACATCGTCGGCGAAGTTGAGGGCTGCGACGTCCTGCTGGTGGACGACATCACCGAAACTGCCGGCACGTTGACCGCGGCCGCCAGGATCCTCAAGGATCACGGCGCCCTGAGCATCCGAGCGGCGGTCAGCCATTGCGTGCTGAACGAGCTGGCGTACGAGCGCCTCAAGGAGGGATTGATCGACGAATTGATCACCACCAACTCCGTGCCCATCGATACGCGCGGCCTGCCCATCACCGTGCTCAGCATCGCGCCTCTGCTCGGGGAGGCCATCCTGCGCATCAATACCAACGAGAGCATCACCAGCCTGTTCAAAATCAAGGGTTTCTAGGCCGGCCGCGGAACCATCGCGCGCAGCCCCGGTCTCTGTCTGCCTCTTCCCCTATGCATACCAAGTCGGTTGTCCGGTTCCTTGCGTTAGTCACCTCGATCCTGGGCTTGGCTCTTGGCCTGCTCGCCGTTGACAAGGCCGCTGTTAAGCCGGCCCTCCCGGTCAGGAAACCGGTGCTGAAGATCGATGGGTCGCCGATCGGTGATTCCAAGGTCGTCGTCACCAGCTACGCCGATGCGCTGGAAAACATCCGCCCCGCCGTTGTCTCGGTTTACTCGAGCAAGGTGGTGCGCCAGCAGGTGCCGGATTTTCTCCGCCAGTATGGACTGAGGGGAGGTGAGCAGAAGCAGCGCGGGCTCGGCTCCGGTGTCATCATTTCCACGGACGGCTTCATCATCACCAACAACCACGTGGTGGAGGAGGCGGACGAATTGAAGGTGCTTCTCAATGACGAGCGCGAATTCACGGCCAAGGTCATCGGCACCGATCCCAAGACCGACGTCGCCGTCATCAAGATCGAGGCGGAGTATCTCCCCGCCGCCATCCTCAGCGACAGCGCCAAGCTCCGCGTCGGCGATGTTGTCTTCGCCATCGGCAACCCGCTCGGAGTCGGCCAGACCGTGACCATGGGCATCGTCTCGGCCACCGGCCGGCGCGTCGGCATCCTCGATGAGGTCGCTGGCTACGAGGACTTCATCCAGACCGACGCCGCCATCAACCAGGGCAACTCCGGGGGCGCGCTCATCGACGCGCGCGGTCGCCTGGTGGGCATCAACTCGGCCATCATCTCCACTTCATCGGGCAACATTGGCATTGGTTTCTCCATCCCGATCAACCTGGCGAGCAGCATCATGAACAGCCTCATTGAGACCGGCACGGTCTCCCGGGGCTATCTCGGTGTCTCGACCGACACCCTCGCGCCGGACCTGGCCGAGTCATTGGGAGTCAAGCCCGACACGAAAGGCGTCATCATCACCGATCTTAATCCCGCCGACGGCCCCGCCGCCAAGGCCGGCTTGAAACGCGAGGACATCATCACGGCCATCAATGACAAAACCGTCGCCTCGCGCGATGACCTGCGGCTCTACATTGCCCAGACCGCTCCCGGTACCAAAATCACGGTGAAATACATTCGCGAGGGCAAGCCCCAGACAGTGGACGTCGCCCTCGGTAAATTGCCGGACAACTATGACGCCACTGGTGAGCTGCTCCCCGGCATTACCGTGACGCTGCTCACCGGCGAATTGCGCAAGGATCTGCGGATCGCCGATCGCGTCGATGGCATTGTCATTGCGGATATTTCGCCCCAGTCGCGCTACCGGGAGGTCTTCCCCCTCGGGGCCGTGATCCAGGAAATCAACAGCACGCCGGTCACTGATCTCCTCACCGCCCGCGGGGCCCTGATCGAGGGCCGGAACCGCGCGCTGATCTACCACCGCGGCTCCAACCGCTACGTGTTGTTCGTCGTCCGGTGAGCGGGATTCCACGGCGAGGTCGCCGTGGCTTCAGGAAATTTCGGTTGGAGCGCGGGCGACCCCGCCCGCGTTTCCCCCTTGCCGCGCCGCAGCTTTCGGAATCCGAAAACGCAGGCGAGTCAACTGCCTGGTTTGGTCGCGGGGATCTTCGCGAGCCACTCCGGCACCAAGTCGGCGGGGTAGGTGGGATAGCTCATTTCCAGCAGCGAATAGGTGGGCACCTCAAACTTGGCCTGCCCGGCGCTGCGGTCCACCAGCACAGCAACGGCGACGGTCGTGCCGCCCATTTTCCGGACGATCTCGAGGCATTCCTGCACACGGCCGCCGCGGGTGATGACGTCTTCTGCGACGAGCACCCGCTCGCCGGGCTTGAGCGTGAAACCCCGGCGCATCACCAGCACGTTGTTTTCCTTCTCCGCAAAGATGAAGCGGCGCTTCGCCTGCCGGGCCACTTCCTGGCCGATGACCAGCCCGCCCATCGCCGGGGCCAGCACCGTGTCGAAGGCCAGCGCGCCCAGCTTTTGCTTGAGTAACGCGCCGAGCCGTTCCACCGCCGGCATGTCCTGGCAGACTTGCGCGCACTGGAAAAAATGCCCGCTGTGCAGGCCCGAGCGCAGGATAAAATGCCCCTGCAGCAGCGCCTTGGTGCGCACGAAAATACCCGTGACCTCTTGTTGAACCGCATCCACGGGAAAAAAGCTGTGTCATTCCGGTATGGCATGTAAACTATTATTACGTAACCTTCCCCCGATGATTCCGACCCTCGACAAACCCGCGCTGGAAGACGAGCTGGGCGACGTCCTCGAAAAGGCCGCACGCAACGTGCCGTTGAGCTTGGAGGGTCTCGCCCTGGCCGCGAAGGTGGACTACAGCCGGTTGCGCGATGCCGTCGACTACCGCTCGGATTTCAACCCGGCCGAGATCGGCCGCCTGGCCGCCGCGCTCAACCTGAACGAGATTGGGCTGAACGCCCTCGCGCAGAAACTTTATCCACTGCCCGAGCCCGCGGGGCTGACGTTCTGCCTGCACCCGCTGCGCATGCCCTATGGCGTCGGCGTGGCGAACGCCTACCTCGTCAGCACGGGAGGCGACCGCGCCATCCTGTTTGACACCGGCGCGAGCCACGCCGAGTTGCACCGCGCCTGGCCCGCGTCGATTCAGCGACTGGAGGCGGTGTTTGTCACCCATTACGAGGCCGAGCACATCGGCGGACTCGAGGTCGTGCTCCGCGAGAGCGAGCTCGGCCATTTTCACGGCCCGTCCACTGGCCGCTGGCCGCAATGCCGCGGATTGGGGGAGGGACAGCAGGTGAAATTGGGCGGGCTCAGCGTCACGGTATTCAGCACCCCGGGCCATGCGGCCGAGCACAACTGCTACCTGGTGCAGTCCACCACCCAACCGGCAGGCGCCGCGTCGCTGATCTCGGGCGATCTCATCTTTGCGGGTTCCCTCGGCGGTGGATATTTCTGCTGCCAGCGCCAGCTCACGCATGCCCGCCGCATCATGGCGCTGCTGGCAGACGATGCGGTCATTGCGCCCGGTCACGGCCCGTTGACCACGGCGGCGAATGAGCGGCGCTTCAATCCGTTTCTCGCCGAATAGGCTTTCATGGCGGACCAAATGGTTGCGGCGACCGGCCTCCGGTGTTCTGGTGGGTGCCCGCATCACCCGCGAGGTATTCGCCAAATGGTCGGGGCGGCGAGATTCGAACTCGCGACCTCTTGCTCCCGAAGCAAGCGCTCTACCAGGCTAAGCTACGCCCCGATTGTTGGCTCCGGCACCGCCGGGAAAGAGCGGCCAAAAGACCCCAAAGCCCAGGGGGTGGCAAACAAAATATTTTTTGATCCCAATGGTGCTGGGGTCTGGTGGTCACGACCATTCAAATAACTCCGGTT
>SIBQ01000039.1 GCA_009695095.1 Lacunisphaera sp. | reverse complement strand
CCACAATGCTTTTGCCGCCATCGGCACTCCGCAAGATGCGGATCTTGTCTTCAGTACTGTAGCGTTTCCCTTTCATAGTCTGGTTCCTTTTATGGGCTCCAGACTAACTCTTCAAGTGGCTTGATTTAGCGGGGTCACGTCAGGGCCGCATCAAAAGTATGTTTGGCGCCTACCTGGCGCCCGAGCTGGTCAACCGGATGGTCGAGTCCGAGACCGACCCGCAACTGGGCGGCCACGAGGAGACCATCACCGCCTATTTTTCCGACATCCAGTCGTTCTCCACCTTTTCCGAGCTCATGCCGGCCTCGCAGCTGGTCGAGCTGATGAACGAATACCTCACCGTCTGCACCGACCTCGTGCAGGAGGAGCGGGGCACGCTCGACAAATACATCGGCGATGCGGTCGTCGCCATCTTCGGCGCGCCCCTGCCGGTGGCCGACCACGCCTACCGGGCCTGCGTCGCCACCCAGCGCGTGCAGCTCGGCATCGAGGGCCTGCGCCAGAAATGGAAGAGCGAAGCCGGCAAGTGGCCCGTTATCGTGCACGTTCTCCGCGCCCGGCTCGGCCTCAACACCGGCACCGCCATCATAGGCAACATGGGCAGCCGCACCCGTTTCAGCTACACCATGATGGGCGACAACGTGAACCTCGCCGCCCGCATGGAGTCCGGCGCCAAGTCACTCGGGGTCTACACCATGGTCACCGAGGCCACCAAGCTCGAGTGCGAGAAGCACGGCAAGGATCACGTCGTCTTCCGCTACCTCGACCGGATCGTCGTGAAGGGCCGTTCGCAGCCGGTGCCGGTCTATGAGATCGTCGGCCTCCGGGAAAACGTGAGCCCGCAGACCTTCGACTGCCTCGGTGTCTACGCGTCGGGCGTCGAGCGCTACCTCGCGCAGGACTGGGACGGCGCCCTGCAGCTCTTCACGAAGAGCGCCGCGCTCGAGCCCAACCAGCCGAGCAAGGCCATGGCCATCGACAGCAACCCCTCCCTCATCCTCACCCAGCGCTGCCTCTACATGAAGGAGCATCCCCCCGGCGCCAAGTGGGACGGCGTCTACGTGATGAAGGAAAAATAAAAGCCGCGCCCAAGGGCGCGGCTGGTGCAGCGGAACTGCGGGCGTGGGCTATTTCGCGGCCGTGTAATTTTTCTCGGCGGCGTCCCAGTCCACGACGTTCCAGAACGCGTTGATGTAGTCCGGGCGGCGATTCTGGTAATTGAGGTAGTAGGCGTGTTCCCACACATCGAGGCCGATGACGGGCTTGCCCTCGATCCCGGCGACGGCCTTGCCCATCAGCGGGCTGTCCTGGTTGGCGGTCGAGCTGAGGGCGAGCTTGCCGCCGCTGACCACGAGCCAGGCCCAGCCGGAGCCGAAGCGCGTGGCGCCGGCCTTGGCGAAATCTTCCTTGAACTTGGCGAAGCCGCCGAGCTCGGCGTCGATCGCCGCGGCGAGTTTGCCCTTGGGGGCGCCGCCCTTGCCTGGACCCATGATGGTCCAGAAAAACGAATGGTTGCTGTGGCCACCGGCGTTGTTGCGGACAGGCCCGCGGATGGCCTCGGGCACCTTGGCCAGGTCGGCGATCAGCGCGTTGACGTCCAGCGCGGCGAGCGCGGGCTGGTCCTTCAGCGCGTTGTTGGCGATGGTGATGTAGGCTTGGTGGTGCTTGGAGTGGTGGATTTCCATCGTCCGCGCGTCGATGTGCGGCTCGAGAGCGTTGTAGGCGTAGGCCAGTTTGGGAAGTTCGTATGCCATGTTTGTCGTGGGTTGAATGGGAGGCGGCCAAGGTTGCACGCGTTGCGCGCTGCGTCAACCGCCAGATGTGTAATTCGCGGTCAAAAAAATCTATTCCTCCTTCCGCTTGAGCTGGAAATACGCCCGCAGCAGCTCGAGGCAGGGTTTTTCCAGGAGGCCGCGGGCGATTTCGAGATGGTGGTTCGATTGCGGCAGGCCGTTCAGGTCGGTCGCGCCACCGAGGCAGCCCATCTTCGGGTCGGGCACGGCGTAGACGACGCGCTTGAGCCGCGACATGAGCGTCGCGCCCGAGCACATGGGGCAGGGCTCCTTGGTGACGTAGAGCGTGGCGCCTGTGAGCCGCCAGTCGCCCACCGCTTTGGCCGCCTGCCCGAGTGCGAGGATTTCGGCGTGCGCCGTGGGGTCGCGGGTGCTGTCGCGCTGGTTGTGCGCGGCGGCGATGATCTCGCCGCCCAGCTCGATCACCGCGCCGATGGGCACCTCGTCCTGTTGCCACGCGTCGATGGCCTGGTTGTAAGCCAGCCACATGTAAAACTCGTCGTCCCGCCGCAACTGCGACGGGTGCACCTTTTCAAAAGGGCACGCGAGGCTCTGGCGTCGAGTCGGATCGATCATGCGCCATCCCTCTGAGTATGGTGGCAGGCTTGCCCTCCGTAGCTCCACCGGAGCGAAGGAGGGTCAAAAGGACAGGGAAGTGACGGGCGCGTTTCGGCGTTCATTTGTTCGGGCATTAAGCAGCTTGCCGCGCCGTAACCCGCAAAGCGGGTGAAGGCGGGAAAGCCTTGACTACGGAGTGAATTCCACAGTTACAAGGGGCTTTTATTCATGACGCAAAACAACCAGCCCTGCTCCCCTGACCATGCCAGCTGACGGTAAAGCGATCGAAGTGGAGGGCAAGATCACGACCGTGCTCCCGGGCACGATGTTTCGTGTGCAACTCGACAACGGTCACATGGTGCTGGCTCACATTTCCGGCAAACTCCGCAAGCATTTCATCAAGATTGCGGCGGGCGACAAGGTGAAGATGGAGATGAGTCCCTACGATCTCGACAAGGCCCGCATCACCTACCGCATCCGCGAGACCAATCTGCCGCCGCCCGGGCCCCGCCGGCCGCGCCGCTACTGACGCGCCCCAAAGGAGTGTCGAGTGAAGATGCGGAGCGAACATCAGCCCAGGGGAAAATCAAAACCGATGCCGGCCGCCCCGCCGGGGTTTGCCGACAACATCGATCGTTACCTCGGCTACGTGGAACTGGAGAAGGGTCTGGCGCGGAACACGGCCGGGTCCTATGAGAGCGACCTCCGGCAGGCCGCCCACTTTCTCAAAAAACACGGCGCCACCAACTGGACGAAAGTGTCGGCGAAGCACCTCACCGCGTGGCTCCACGGTTTGAGCGACCGGGGACTCACCGCGTCCAGTCAGGCCCGCAAGCTGACCGCCGTCCGCATGCTCTGCCGCCATCTGGTGCGCGAACGCGTGCGCGACGACGACCCCACTGCGCTGCTGGCCGGACCGAAAATCCGCCGCAAACTCCCGCAGACCCTCTCTGGTGCCGAGATGCAAAAGCTCCTCGCGGCCCCGACCGGCGGCGACGCATACTCGATCCGCGACCGCGCCATGCTGGAGCTGTTTTACTCCAGCGGACTCCGCATTTCCGAACTCTGCGGGCTTTCGCTGCAGCAGGTGGACCTCGAGCATGGTTTCGTGCGCGTTATCGGCAAGGGCTCCAAGGAACGCGTGGTCCCGCTCGGCGGCAAGGCCCGCCAGGCCATCGTCAGCTATCTCGACTCCGCCCGGCCCCGGCTGGTCAAACCCCGCACCGGCAGCGAGCTGTTCATCAGTGAGCGCGGCACGGCCATCTCCCGGAAAACGCTCTGGGTCAGCGTCAAGAAATACGCCCTGCGCGCCGGACTCACCTCGGCGGTCAAGCCCCACCTGCTGCGCCATTCCTTCGCCACACACCTGCTCGGCGGCGGAGCGGACCTGCGAGCCATCCAGGAGATGCTGGGCCACGCCAGCATCGGCACCACCCAGATCTACACCGCGGTGGAGACGTCCCGCTTGCTCGACCAGCACGCCAAATATCATCCGCGCAACCAGTTCAGGGAAAAGCCGCCGGGGGAGACCCGCAAGAAACCGAAATCGTCCTGACCCTATCGTCTGTCCTAGCTATCAATCCACTTCCAGGCCCTCAAGGGACAGCTGAGTCGTCTTCACATCAAGCAGCGGGCCGAGTTCGCAGACATTGTTGTAGCCGTAGGCGTGCAGGGCGACGTAGGTGGAGAGACTCAGGGCAATTTCCGCCCTCTTGGCGGGAAACGCACTGGGCTACCGTTGAAGTTATTGTTGCAGTAGATGAGCACGCGGGTGGTTTTTTGCGGGATCACCCGGGCCAGGGTTTCGGCGGTGAAATCGGGGAAGCTCAGGTTGACGGCGCCCTTGAGGTGCAGGCGCTGGAACATGGCAGCGCTGCGCGCGTCGAGGACAACGGTGCCCGGCTCGCGGGCTAGGCACAGGAATTCGGCTTCCGACACGACCCGCGTGCGGCGGAGTTTCTCCACGGCGAGCACTGCCTCCTTGTGGCCGGCAAAATCGACGAGGGGATTGGCAATGCGGGCGAAATCGGCGGCTAAGGCCGAAGTGGTGAGACAAACGACAAGAAGGATGGATTTTAGGTTCATGGAGGGAGGAGGTTTCGCTCCCATTTAACCTGAAATCGCGCCCAGGGTTGTCACCCCCGCGTCAGGAGTTTGTCAGCCAATTGTCACGCCGCAGGTCAAGCCACCCACAAGTCTAACCGGCCCAAGAGCGGGCGTTATAGAACAACTTCATCCACGGTGAGTCTTCAGGCCATTCGGATGGATGCCAACTCATGGCTTGCGTGCGAAAAACTCTCTCCGGATGCGGCATCAGGATGGTGGCGCGGCCGGTGGTGGTCGTGAAGGCGGTCATGCCGAGGGGGGAGCCGTTGGCATTTAATGGGTAGTTCTCTGTTACTTGATGATGGTTATCTACAAACCTGGCAGCCACCAATCCTGAGTTGCTGCAGTGTTGCGCCGCCTCGGGATTGGCGAACTCCGCGTAACCTTCGCCATGGGCGGTGACGATGGGGATGACCGAACCTTCCATGCCGGCGAGGAGAATGCTGGGAGTCTTTTCGATTTTCACCGACACCAGCCGGCCTTCGTAGCGCTCGGACTGGTTCTGCACGAAGCGGGGCCAGTGGTCGGCCCCGGGGATCATGGACTTCAGGTTGCTCAGCATCTGGCAGCCGTTGCACACGCCGAGAGCGAAGGCATCCTCCCGGGCAAAGAATTTCTCGAACTCGGCCCGGGCGCAGTCGTGGAAGAGGACGCTCTTGGCCCAGCCCTCGCCGGCGCCGAGCACGTCACCGTAGCTGAACCCGCCGCATGCGGCGAGGCCGCGGAAATCCTTCAGCGATACGCGGCCGCTGAGGATGTCGGTCATGTGGACATCCACGGCCTTGAACCCAGCGCGGGTGAACGCCGCGGCCATTTCCAGCTGCCCATTTACCCCTTGCTCGCGAAGGATGGCGACCGAAGGTCGCGAAACCTGAGACTTGAAACCTGAAACCTGAGGGTTGGAAGGCTGACCTCTGACCTCTGACTTCTGCCCGCTAGACCCGAAATCAAAAGTGATCTTTGGCGTGATGCCCGTATCACTCCTATCCAGCCGGTGCTGCTGCTCCTGGTCAGCGGACTGCGGGTTGTCGCGCATCGCCGCGATGCGATGGGTGACGTCGGACCACCAGCCGCGGAGCGTGATGAGGCTCTCGTTGAAGATCTCCTTGCCCGATTGCTTCACGCGGAGGGCGTAGTGGATGTTTAATGTGCCGAGGCGCGAGACGCCGGCCTTGAGCCCGTGTTGGCGCAGGGCGAGGTAGACATCGTCGAGATCCGCCTCGCGCACCTGGATGACGGCACCGAGTTCCTCGTTGAAGAGCGCGGCGAAAGGTTCGTGGAGGTGCGGCAGCTCGATATCCACGCCGGTGTGGCCGGCGAAGGCCATCTCGGCGACTGTCGCAAGCAGGCCGCCGTCGGAGCGATCGTGGTAGGCGAGAAGTTTCTTCTCCCGGCCAAGCTGCTGGATGGCGCACCAGAAGCCCTTCAGGTCGGCGGCATCGTCCACGTCGGGCGTGGCCTCACCCATCTGGGAGACGACCTGCGCGAGGATGGAGCCGCCCAAACGGTTTTTACCCCGGCCCAAATCAATCAACAACAGAACCGTATCACCGATCGATTCAGCAGATTCATTTTGAACCACAGAGGTCACTGAGGAAGGCAGGGGTTTGGTCTTAGAATGCTTGGCGTTGATCTCTGTGTCCTCTGTGGTTAAACAAGATTGGTCGTATTTTAGTTGGGGAGTCAGGGACAACCGGATGTCGGCGACGGAGGCGAAGGCCGAGACGATGAGCGAAATCGGCGCGGTGATGCGCTTCTGGTCGGGGCCGTCCTGCCAGGTGGTGGACATGCTCATCGAGTCCTTGCCGACGGGGATGGTGATGCCGAGCGCTGGGCACAGCTCCAGACCGACCGCCTGCACGGCGGCGTAGAGGTCGGCGGCGTCGCCGGGGACGGCGGGCGCGGCCATCCAGTTGGCGCTGAGGTTGACCTTGCCGAGGTCGCCGACCTGCGCGGAGGCGAGGTTCGTGAGGGCCTCGCCTACGGCGAGCCGGGCGGACGCCGCGGCGTTGTTGACGGCGACGGGCGTGCGCTCGCCCATGGCCATGGCCTCGCCGGTGTAGACGTCGTAGGCGGCGGCGGTGACGCCGCAGTCGGCCACTGGCACCTGCCACGGGCCGACCATCTGGTCGCGGCAGATAAGCCCGCCAACCGTGCGGTCGCCGATGGTGATGAGGAATGTCTTGTCGGCCACTGTCGGGTGGGAGAGGACGCGCTTAGCCGCCTCGAGGATGGTGACGCTGCGCAGGTCGAGCGGGTGCTGCGGGCGCGTCAGCGAGGTCTCCTGGCGGTGCATGCGCGGCGGCTTGTCGAGCAGGACCTCGAGTGGCAGGTCGATGGGCGTGTTCTTGAAATGCGGATCCTCGACAACGAGCTGCTTTTTCTCGGTGGCCTCGCCGACGATGGCGAACGGAGCGCGCTCGCGCTCGCAGAGTTTTTTAAAGATGGCGAGGCGCCCGGCGGGCACGGCGAGGACGTAGCGCTCCTGCGACTCGTTGCACCAGAGCTCGAGCGGCGACATGCCCGGCTCATCGTTGGGGAGCTGGCGGAGGTCGAAGCGCCCGCCGCGGCCGCCGTCGTTGACCAGTTCGGGCAGGGCGTTGGAGACGCCGCCGGCGCCAACGTCGTGGATGAAGGCGATGGGGTTGTCCGCGCCGAGGGCCCAACAGCGGTCGATGACCTCCTGGCAGCGGCGCTGCATCTCGGCGTTGTCGCGCTGGACGCTGGCGAAATCGAGGTCCTCCTGGCCGGAGCCGCTGGCCAGGGAACTGGCCGCGCCGCCGCCGAGGCCGATGAGCATGGCCGGGCCGCCGAGGATGACGAGCTTGTCACCGGGATTGATCGCGCCCTTCTGGATGTGCTCGGCGCGGATGTTGCCCAACCCGCCCGCGAGCATGATGGGTTTGTGATACCCTCTCAACTCCGTCGAGAGGGAGTGACGAGTGACGAGTGATGAGTGACGAGATTCTGACGTGGCTGGGTGTGCCTTGCTTGTCACTTGCCCCTTGTCCCTTGTCACTTCGGCTGCCGCTGCCGGCACTTCCTGTTCAAAGGTGCGGAAGTAGCCGTTGATGTTCGGCCGGCCGAACTCGTTGTTGAAGGCCGCACCGCCGAGCGGACCCTCGAGCATGATGTCGAGCGCGGAGACGATGCGGCCGGGCTTGCCGTGTTCCTTCTCCCAGGGCTGGACGGCCCCGGGGAGCTTGAGATTGGAGACGGTGAAGCCGGTGAGGCCGGCCTTGGGCTTGGCACCGCGGCCGGTGGCGCCCTCGTCACGGATCTCGCCGCCGGAGCCGGTGGCGGCGCCGGGGAATGGGGAAATGGCGGTGGGGTGGTTGTGCGTCTCGACCTTGCAAAGGAGGTGGATGAGCTCGTCGTGCGCGGCGTATTCGTGGGTGAGGGGATCGGGGTAGAAGCGGCCGCCGCGGGTGCCGGCCAGGACGGCGGCGTTGTCCTTATAGGCGGAAAGGATGCCGTCGCGATGCAGCTCGTAGGTGTGCTTGATCATCTGGAAGAGCGACTTGTCTTTCGCAGAGCCGTCGATGGCCCAAGTGGCGTTGAAGATCTTGTGGCGGCAGTGCTCGGAGTTGGCCTGCGCGAACATCATCAGCTCGACGTCGCTGGGGTCGCGGTCGAGCTTGGTGAAGTTGGCCAGGAGGTAGTCGATCTCGTCCTCGGCGAGGGCCAGGCCGAGTTCCGCGTTGGCGGAGACAAGCGCGGCGCGGCCGGCGGCCAGCACCGGCATGCTCGTCAGCGGGCGGGGCGGCTGATGCCGGAAGAGAACATCGCATGCGGCGAGATCGCCGAAGACCGCCTGGGTCATCCGGTCGTGCAGCTTGCCGCGCAGGGTCTGGAGCTGCGCCGAGTCGAGGTCAAAAAGTGGAAAGCTGCTGGCCGGTTCGCCGACGTCGACCGTGTAGGCGATGACCCGCTCGATGCGTTTCACCCGGGCCAGGCCGCAGATGTGGGCGATGTCAGTAGCCTTAGACGACCACGGCGAGATGGTGCCCGGGCGGGGGGCGACGATTTGCACCAGGCCGCTGACCGGCGCGGCGGCCCGACTAGGGCCGTAGGTAAGGAGTCGGTCGATGACGCCGCGTTCCGCAGCGGTCAGATCGGCGGACAGCTCAACGAGATGAACAAACTCGGCGCCGAGGGCGCGGGCGGGCAGGCCGGCCGCAGAGAGGTCTTGGAGGAGTTTCGAAAGGCGGAAAGAGGAAAGGGCGGGGGAGCCGCGGAGGATCAACATGGTTGATGGCGCGATGTTCACAAAATCACCCGAGAGGTCAAGTGGGCTGGCCGGAATCATCCGGAGAAGGCCTGATTGCCCACGAAACACACGAATAGACACAAACTAGAACAAGGCATGGTCTGGGATGGGGCATACACTCTCAAGGCTGCCGTTCGGCTTTAGTGTCATTTCGTGTGTTTCGTGGGTAACTCTTGAACTATGGCTGAGAAAGCCGTTGACGAAAGCCCGTCTCTGGGCGGAATGAACGTCTTTAATGCCGTGACGAGCAAGGTTCACCCATCGCCCCGCCAAAATTCACCGGACGGGCGCAGTGTGAACACCGGACGGGGGGCGGGGCCATGAGCGAGTTCATCAGCCACGAGTGCGGCATCGCCCTGGTGCGGTTGAAGCAGCCCCTCGCTTACTACCAGGAGAAATATGGCACGCCGCTCTGGGGCTTCCAGCAGCTCTTTCTCCTGATGGAAAAGCAGCACAATCGCGGCCAGGACGGCGCGGGCGTGGCCTGCGTGAAGTTCGACGTGCCGGCGGGCGAGCCCTATATGTTCCGCGAGCGCAACGTCGAGGCCAACCCGCTCGACAAGATTTTCCAGGCCCTGCTCACGCGCTACAACCAGCTCGTGGCCGAGGGGGCGGTGCACCCGGAGTTTCCCGCCACGGCCAAGCAGAAATTCGACTTCTGCGGCGAGATCTACCTCGGCCACCTGCGCTATGGCACCTCGGGCGGCTACAACCTGAGCGCCTGCCACCCGTTTTTCCGCCGCAGCTCGTGGCCGACCCGCAACCTGATGCTCGCGGGCAATTTCAACCTGACCAACACGGCGGAGTTGAACGACAGCCTCATCGCCATCGGCCAGCACCCCATCTTCGCCACGGACACGCAGGCCATCCTCGAGCGCATCGGCTTTTGCCTCGACGAGGAGCACGAGCGGCTTTACCGGGCACTGCGGGGCGAAAGCCTGCCCGGCGCCGAAATTTCCCGCCGGATCAACGATGAACTCGACCCGGCCTGCGTGCTCCGCACGGCCTCGGCCAACTGGGACGGTGGCTACTCGCTGGCCGGCGTGCTCGGCAACGGCGACACCTTCGTCGCCCGCGACCCGTCCGGCATCCGCCCGTGCCATTGGTTTGAAAACGACGAGGTGGCCGCCTTCGCCTCGGAGCGGGCGCCGTTGTGCACCGTGTTCGACCTGGAGACCGCCGAGGTCCGGGAGGTTGAGCCGGGCTGCGCCGTCGTGCTCAAGAAATCCGGCGCCGTGACCGTGGAGCGCCTCAAGCCCGCACTGGCGAAGACGCAATGCGCCTTCGAGCGCATCTATTTCTCACGCGGCAACGACGCCGACATCTACTGTGAGCGCAAGGCCCTCGGCGCCGGACTCGCCGACCAGCTCTGGGCGTCCATCGGCGGCGACCTCGAGCACAGCATTTTCAGCTTCATCCCCAACACCGCCGAAGTCGCCTATTTCGGCCTGATGAGCGAGCTGCGCCGCCGCCGCCGCGCAGAGGTCAAGCAGAAGCTCCTCGCCGCCGCGAAGGCGGGAAAGATCACCGAGGCGCTGGTGGACGACCTCATCCTGCACAACTGGCCGCGCGGCGAGAAGCTCGTCACGAAGGACGTGAAGATGCGCACCTTCATCAGCCAGGAGAAATCGCGCAACAATCTCGCCTCGCACATATACGACGTCACCTACGGGGTCGTGCAGCCCACGGACAACCTGGTCTGCGTGGACGACTCCATCGTGCGCGGCACCACGCTGCGGCGTTCCATCCTGCGCATCCTGAAGCGGCTCAATCCGAAAAAAATCATCATCGCCTCCACGGCACCGCAGATCCGCTATCCCGATTGCTACGGCATTGACATGTCGGAGATCAGCAAGTTTGTGGCGTTCGAGGCCGCGGTCACGCTGCTCAAGGAACGCGGGCAGGGTCCCCTGATCGAGGAGGTCTACCGGCTTTGCTGCGACGAATTGAAGAACCCGTCCGCCGAGCCGGTCAATCACGTGCGTAAAATCTACGACCCGTTCACCGCCGAGGAGATTTCCAAAAAAATCACGCAGCTGGTCTCACCGAAGCCCAACGGCTGGCAGGGTGAGATCGAGATCATCTACCAGTCCATCGAGAACCTGCACCGCGCGCTGCCCGATCACGGCGGCGACTGGTATTTCACCGGCAAGTATCCCACGCCCGGCGGTTACCGCGTCGTGAACCAGGCGTTCGTGAACTATTTCGAGAAACACGAGGGGAGATCCTATTGAGTGACATGTGATGCGTGACGTGTGGCGAGATATCCAATGACGATCATCGAGCCACCGTTCATCGCCGCTTTGCTTGTCGCATGTCACTTGTCACAGATCACGCGATTATGAGTCTTTCCTACGAAAGTTCCGGCGTCCGCTACGACCAGCTCGATGCGTTCAAGCGGGCCTGCCAGCAGGCCGCGCGTTCGACAGCCGGCGAACTGGCGGCCCACGGCTACACCGAGCCGGCGACGACCCGCGGCGAGAGCGCCTACCTCATCGAGGCGGCGGACCACTTCCTCGCGCACGTCGAGGAGGGGCTTGGCACAAAGAACCTGGTGGCCGACGCCGTGCAGGCGCAGACGGGCAAATGTTTCTATCACGAGGTCGCCATCGATACGGTGGCGACCATCGTCAACGATCTCGTGACTTGCGGGGCGCGGCCGATCTCCGTCGCCATGCACGCGGCAGTGGGCGATTCCGGCTGGTTTTCCAACGCCGTGCGGATGCAGGCGCTCGTGGACGGCTGGGCCGAAGGCTGCCGTCGGGCTGGGGCGGTCTGGGGTGGCGGCGAGACACCGACACTCAAGGACATTGTCAACCCCGGCACCATTGTGCTCGCCGGCTCAGCCATTGGCAAAATTTTTCCGAAGTCGCAGCGCATCATGGGTGACGTCAGGGACGGCGACGCCATCATTTTTCTCGCCTCGACAGGGGTGCAGACCAACGGCCTCAGCCTCTGCCGGCTCATTGCGGACAAAGTCCCGCAATGCTACGCCACGCCCATCGGCCACGGCGATCCGCGCAACTATGGCGAGGCCCTGCTCGCGGCCTCAGCCATCTACGTGGATTTTGTCGTCCGCTGCCAGCAGACGGGCGTGAAACTCAACTATGTGACGCATGTCACCGGCCACGGCTGGCGCAAGCTCATGCGGCTGGAGGAGCCGTTCGTCTACGAGATCACCACACCGGGCGAGGCACCGGCATTGTTCAAGTTTCTCATCGAGGCCGGGCCGATTGATCCGCGCGAGGCTTACGCGACGTTCAACATGGGCGTCGGTTTTGCCGCCTATGTGGCGCCGTCGGCGGTCGAGGACACGCTCGCCGCCGCGAAGGCGGCGGGTCATGGCGCCTGGGTGGCGGGGCGGGTAAAGAAGGAGGGTGGCCGCAAGGCCGTCGTCATTCCCTCGCTCGGTCTAACCTACGAAGCCGACACGCTGCAGGTGCGGTGAGGCGGCCAAGAGCCACTCGCTCAGTCCCAGTTGTGAGGCTGGTCGGTTTTTTCCACCCGGCCGTCGGCGCCGACCTCGACATGAAACGAGGTTCGTCCAGGTGACAGGCCCATGAAAGTCAGTGTCAGCCGGAGTTTCTCTGGCGCGCCGCCGGGCGGAGCCGTGATGAGCTCTTAAATTTTTCCCGTGTCATGCTCTCCCATCCGTCCGGTCGCTGGATCTGATAGATGCAGTAATGTCGGCCGGTGAGCAGAGGTTCGACCTCCAGGGCGTTCATGCCCGGGTGGATCGCCGTGATAGCCGATTGCGCGCGCCGGCCGGGTTCCCTGATTTGCCAAATTGCCCAAGCCATCAGGCCTAGGCCGAACAGGAGCAGCTTCAGGCAGCCTGATTTCCACGAACGGCCCTTGGGTTTGGCCTCGGCGGGTGCATCCATGCGTTGAGCAATGGCGCCCGGCCATCACCCCGGCCAGCCAAAACAAAGCGTGGGCAAAGCCGCCACGCCGCAGGTGCGTTGCACCGGCTTACCCGCCAAAGCACTCGAGGTATTTCACGCCGGCGCCGGTGTTGAAGAGGACGACGGATTCCTCGGGGCGGATGGTCTTGGCCGCGAGCAGGTGTTTGAGCGCGGCGTAGGTGGCGGCGCCTTCGGGGGCGACGAACAGGCCCTCGGCCGCGCCGACCTCGCGCACGCTGGCGATCATCTCCTCGTCGGTGACGGCCACCGCGCCGCCGCCGCTCTTCCGGAGGATGTCGAGCATGATGAAGTCGCCGATGGCCTTGGGCACGCGCAGCCCTGAAGCCTTGGTGGTGGTGACCTGACCCCGAAACTTTGAGCTGCCTTCGGTGTTAGTCTGGGCCAGAAGAAGGACCCAGACTATGAAAGGCATTGGACATACGACCGAGGACAAGATCCGTATTTTACGGGCGGCCGATGGCGGCAAGAGCATCGCAGGGATCTG
>SIBQ01000038.1 GCA_009695095.1 Lacunisphaera sp. | reverse complement strand
TAGGTATAGGTGCTCATTTGCACCATCTATATATACCTGAATTCGCAAAACCGTTTGGTATTTCGCAAAAAATCGCAGCGACTCACTTTCCGTTCGTATCTTCACCCGCTAGCCATCTTGTCGAATGCCAGTACGTTTCCATAGTCGGCGGGCGGCATAACCTGCCACCACTGGGCGGCCGCGTCTGGCTTAACAACCTCGCGGTAGTGCTTGAAAAGCATCACTGGTGATGTGTGGCCAAGCTCGTTGGCTGTTATTGCTGCGTTCTTGAAGTGTGCTAGATGGTACGAGGCGAACGAATGACGCAGAACATCCGACGACCATGTGATATTCGCGTCCTTACAGGTCTTCCGCCGGGCGACAATTACGCGCTCGAAATCAACCACTGGCCCGGCCTTGCGTGAATGTGGCGCGAGCCATGCCGTCAAGTTGTCGCTTATCAACACGAGCCGCCGCTGGGCGATCTTGGATTTCTCGGCTTTGATATGAATCAGCTTATCAGCGAAGTCGATCTCCGACCAGTCGAGACGCTCTATCTCCGACGGCCTCAAGTGACCGGCCTCAACTTTTTGAGCCACCCGGAGGGTTAGTCTGGGCGCTTGTTATGGGTTGATGTGGTGGGTTGGGTTTGCGCTGTCCCGACGGAGGGAGGCCGGAGGCCGACCGGAGCGAGGGGAATGGATTCCAAGCAGCGCCGCCTTTGCCCCATTTTTAAAAAAATTAAAGGAGGGCAGTGAACCAATTAGAATCTTCCCGGCTACGATTGCGCAGACCCCCCCGCCCCCATCGATTGCCGCACAGTCTCACCTCGAAAGGGTGGGCCGTTTTTGTTTGGCTGGCGTTGGCGTTAGCATCGGTAAACTTTCTTGGACGTAGGCGAACTTGTTAGCAGTCACGTTAGCAGTTAGCCATTTGCTGTTCCCCTGCTTTTCGTAACTGATTGAACAAGTGTTTCTTCCGTAAATGGTGGACCTTACTGGACTCGAACCAGTGGCCTTTTCCATGTCAAGGAAACGCTCTAACCAACTGAGCTAAAGGTCCGCGAGGGTGCAGGAATGAACGATTTGTCCGGGAGGGCGCAAGGATATTTCAGTCCTGCCGCTTCACTGGAAAAAAGCTTTCCTGTGGAACGTTTCGCCCACTATTCTCCGATGATGAAACCGCGCACTGCCGCCGTCCCGACCGACAGCGACCGGCGTGACCAGGCGGAGATGCTGAAACTGGGCTACAGCGATTTGATGGCCGGTTTGGGTGCGACTCTTTTCGCGGCGATTGTCCTCGCCTGGATCGTGGCCCGCAATCATGATGCCACCCATGCTTGGGGGTGGCTGATTGTCATGTGCATGATGATCAGTTTGCGACTTGTCAGCGTGCTCCTGTATCGGAGTTCCGGACGGAATCCCGGCGACGTTGATAAATGGGAGCACCGCTTCATCGCGGGTGCGGTGCTGACCGGTCTGGGCTGGGGTTATGCGGGGTGGGTCTTCTATCCCATTATGAGTGCGCCTGAGCATTCGCTGCTCGTCCTCGTGCTGGCGGGCATCACGGCCGGCGCCACCCGTTCCCTGGGCCCCATCCTGCCCGCCTGCTGGTCCTTCCAAGTGCTCACGCTTGGGCCGCTGACTCTTCGCCTGTTGCTCGGCGGCATCATCGTGCAGACCATGATGGGCGTCCTCGCCCTCCTCTACATAGCGTTCCTGATCGCGATGGCCCGCAGCTATCACCGCAACCTCAGCAGCTCTCTCCGCCTGGGCTTTGAATACGAAGCCCTCGTCCGGGAGCTAAACGACGAAATCACCACCCGCAAGCAGATCGAGTCCGAGTTGCACACGGCCAAGGAGCGCGCCGAGAAGGCCAACCAGGCCAAAAGCGAGTTTCTCGCCACGATGAGCCATGAAATCCGCACCCCGATGAACGGCGTCCTCGGGATGCTCGACCTGCTCAAGAGCACGGCCCTCAATCCGGCGCAGCGCGAGCAGGTCGACACCGCCTCCACCTCCGCCGACTCCTTGCTGCGCATTCTCAATGACATTCTCGACTTCTCCAAGATCGAGACCGGCCGGCTGGACTTTGAGTCCATTCCCTTCCGCGCGGCCCGGGTGGCGGAGGAGACCGTCACGCTGATGCAGCCCATCGCCGCCGTCAAGTCCCTCGCCCTGCGGCTCAGCGCCGACACCGACGCCAACACCCGCGTGATGGGCGATCCCATGCGCTTCCGCCAGGTGCTGCTCAACCTCGTGGCAACGCCATCAAGTTCTCGGACTTTGGTGAAATTGAACTGCAGTTGCACGGCACCCTGGTGGAATCCAAGCAGCTCCGGCGCGCCGTGGCGGTGCGCGACAGCGGCATCGGCATGACCGATAAAACCCGCGCCGGGCTCTTCCAGCCCTTCGAGCAGGGCGACAGCTCCATGAGCCGGCGCTATGGTGGCACCGGCCTCGGCCTCGCCATCTCGCAAAAACTGGTGCAGCGTATGGGCGGGACCATCACCGCACATGGCAACCCCCGCGGCGGCTCGCTGTTTGAACTCACCATCATCTTGCCGCTCTGCAAGGAGCGCAACACCGCCACACCGTTCCCCGCCAGCGCGGCCGCTCCGACGCATTTCACCGGCCGTATCCTCGTGGTGGAGGACGACGTGGTCAGCCAGCGCGTCATCACCCTCATGCTCCAGCGGCTCGGCCTGCAATGCCACATCGCATCCGACGGCCCCAGCGCCCTGAACGCCATCGAGGCCGGTGACTGGGACCTGGTCTTCATGGACTGCCAGCTGCCGGGCATCGACGGCATGGAAACCACCCGGCGGGCCCGCCTCCTGCTCGGCGATCAGGCGCTCCCGATCATCGCGCTCACCGCCAATGCCCGGGCCGAAGACCGCACCACCTGCCTCATAGCGGGCATGGACGACTTCCTCTCAAAGCCCATCCGCTCCGATGCTCTCCGCGACTGCCTGGCCCGCTGGCTGCACCAGACTGGTTGAGTCATGTGCCTGCGCTACTCGCTCACCCGCCACCCGACCCTGGCGGATTATTATGAGGTGGTGGCCGACGCGGCCGACGGGTGGTCGCCGCGCTACAATGTCGCCCTGACCAGCCGGATGCCGGTCATCACCCAGCGTACCAGGTGCACCCTCGAGGCGCTGAGCTTTGGGCTGGTGCGGCCCGCGCGCCGCCCGGCTGAACGCCCCCTGATCCTCGGCAACGCCCGCGCTGAGACCCTGCTCGCCAAGCCGAGCTTTCGCGAGGCCGCGCTGCACTGCCGCTGCCTCGTGCCGGCCGATGGTTTCTATGAATGGCAAAAGTCCGGTGCTGCCCGCCTGCCCCACTACTTCGCCTTGAAAACCGGCCAGCCGTTTTTCTTCGCCGGACTCTGGGAGCCGGCGCAGGACGACATGCCCGCCGCCTTTTGCATTGTTACCACCTCACCCAATGCCCTGCTCCAGCCGATCCACGACCGCATGCCGGTCATCTTGGGGCCCAACAGTGGCCCGGCCTGGCTGGGCGACCAGCCGCTCGACCCGGCGCAACTCGCCCGTCTCTGCCAACCACTGCCTGCCGAGCGGATGACCGGCCACCGTGTCGATTCAAGGGTTAATAATGTCCGCTATGAGGCACCCGACTGCCTCGCGCCGGTTTAGGTCGCTTGAACGACCCACCGCTGGGCAATGGGCGCTGGGGCAGCAGGTCCGGCTCCCTCTCCTGACTGCCGTTCTGGACGTCGCCTGCTGGTCCCCCCCCGCGAAAATAACCTTTGCGCTGGACGTGTCCCACGCCGCGCCTCAATACGTTGGGTTCGTGGCCACACCCCTGAAGCACGACGCCCAATCGATAAGCCAGGCCATCGGGCGCGTTGCGGCCACCATTGCCCGCCGGCACGCCCGCACTGACCACCTCCTCCTCCTGGGCATTGCCAACGGCGGCGTCACTCTCGCCGCGCGGCTGGCTGCGCAGTTGAAAAAATCCGGACTCAAGCCCGGCCTCGGCACCATCGACATATCCTTTCATCGCGACGACATCGGCCGCCATCCCATCCCCAAGGAGTTCGCGCCAACCGTTATTCCCCACGATGTCAACGGCGCGGCCGTCATCCTCGTGGACGATGTACTCCACTCCGGCCGCACCGTGAAGGCCGCGCTCGAAGAGCTCTTCGACCACGGCCGCCCCAACGGCGTCGAACTCGCCGTGCTGGTGGACCGCGGTGGTCGTAAGCTCCCCATCGCCGCCGACTACTGCGGCCTGACCTTGGTCGCGGGCGATGCTGAAGAGGTAATCGTGCATCTCGACGACCACCAGCCTGACAAGGATTCCATTTCCACCCGGCCGGCCTCGGCCAATCAGAAATCCGCCCGACTCCATTCTGTCACTTGACACTTCCCTCTCTTTTCGCCGCCCCTTTTCACTTTCACTCCTTCCTCTCACTTCTGCATGCCCTGGCATCGTAAACATCTCCTGACCATCGAGGAACTCAGCCGCGCCGAGATCGAGCAGCTGCTCGCCACGGCCGGCGCCTTCCGCCGCATCCTCGATCGCAAGGTCAAGAAAGTGCCCGCGCTCCGCGGCAAGACCGTCGTCAATCTTTTCCTCGAGCCGAGCACCCGCACCCGCATCTCCTTTGAAATGGCCGCCAAGCTCCTCAGCGCCGACTTTATCTCCTTCGACGCCGCCGCCTCCAGCACCACCAAGGGCGAAACTCTCCGCGACACCGCGCAGAACATCCAGGCGCTTAACGCCGACATGATCGTCCTCCGCCACTCCGCCAGCGGTTCGCCGCTCTACCTCAGCCGCGTGCTCGGCATCCCGGTGATCAACGCCGGTGACGGCGCCCACGAGCATCCGACCCAGGCGCTGCTCGACGTGTTCACGATGCGTGAAAAGCTCGGCAACCTCACGGACCGGAAGATCGTCATCCTTGGCGACATTCTCTTCAGCCGCGTCGCCCGCTCCAACATCCACGCGCTGACCAAGCTCGGCGCCGATGTCACCATCGTCGGCCCGTCCACGCTGGTGCCGCACTGGTTCGAGTCACTTGGCGTCAAGGTCTCCCACCACCTCCGCTCCGCACTGGCCGACGCCGATGTCGTCATGCTGCTCCGCATCCAGCACGAGCGGCAGGCCGCCGGCCATTTCCCCTCCCTCAACGAATACACCAGTATGTTCGGCCTCAACAAGACCCGCGCCGAGTGGATCAAGCCCGACGCGATCATCATGCACCCGGGTCCCATCAACCGCGGCGTCGAGATCGACAGCGATCTCGCCGACTCGCCCCGCAGCGTCATCCTCCAGCAGGTCACCAATGGCATCGCTGTCCGGATGGCGGTGCTCTATCTCTGCGCCGGCGGCCAGCCCGAGCACGTGCTCACTCCCGTGGAATAAATTTCCGACAGAATAAACAAAATGATCAAAATAGACAAACCCGACCCCATCCTGAATTCTGTTCATTCTGTTAATCCTGTCTAGGTCATACCTCATGTCTCTCCTCTGGATTAAAAACGGCCGCGTCATCGATCCCGCCACCAAGCGGGACAAGACCGGCGACATCTTCATCGCCAGCGGCAAGTTCGTGAAGTCCCTCACCGCCGCACAAAAGAAGCAGGCGGCGAAGCTCGACGCCCGTGGTCTCGTCGTCTGCCCCGGCCTGGTGGACATCCACGTGCATTTCCGTGAGCCCGGCCAGACGCACAAGGAGACCATCCTCACCGGTTCGCAGGCTGCGGCTGCGGGCGGCTTCACCACCGTCGTTTGCATGCCCAACACCTCGCCACCCGCCGACAATGCCGGCACGGTCGAGCTCATCAACAACGCCGCCCGCCACGCCGCCGTCCACGTCTACCCGACCGGTTGCATCACCACCGGCATGAAGGGCGAGCAACTCGCCCCGCATGGCTCGCTCAAGAAGGCCGGGGTCGTGGCCATCACCGACGACGGCCTGTGCGTCGAAAGCAACGAGCTCATGCGCCGGGCGGTCGAATACGCCAAAATGTTCGACCTGACCGTGCTCGACCACTGTCAGGACGAGTCACTGACCAAGAAGGCCGTGATGAACGAGGGCACCGTCTCCACCCGCCTCGGTTTGCAAGGCTGGCCGCACGCCGCTGAGGACATCATTGTCGCGCGCAACATCATCCTCTCCGCCTACTCTGGCGCCCACATCCACATGCAGCACATCAGCTCGGCCATGTCGGTCGAGCTCGTGCGCCGCGCTAAAAAAGACGGCATCAACGTCACCGCCGAGGCTACTCCGCACCACATCGCTCTGACCGAGGAGGCGCTCGGCACCTACGACACCAACTTCAAGATGAACCCGCCGCTGCGCACGGAAAAGGACCGGAACGCCATCGTCGCCGGCTTGCGCGACGGCACGCTCGACTGCATCGGCACTGACCACGCCCCGCACACGCCGGACGAGAAGGACCGTGAGTTCGACTACGCACCCAACGGCATCACCGGCCTCGAGACCGCCCTGCCCGTCTGCCTCGACGTGCTCGTGCGCAAAAACAAGTTCAAGCTGCCCTACGTCATCGACCTGATGACGCGTCGTGCCGCGAACCTGCTCAAACTCCCGGCCGGCACGCTCGCGCCCGGCGCCGTGGCCGACGTCTGTCTCTTCGATCCCGACGAGATCTGGCTCTACGACGCCCGCAAGGGTTTCAGCAAATCGCTCAACTCGCCCTGGACCGGCCAGAAACTGACCGGCCGCGTGAAGACGACCATCGTCTCTGGCAAAGTCGTCTACGCCAACGGCCGGCTGATTTGATCATTGGAGGGTCCGCGGCCCTGCGGGCCGCTAACAAAAGGTCTAGCCCCCATGCTCGGAGCCAGTTCAATCATCGGTTTTGCCCCAACGACGGATTTCGAGCGGGCCCGGGACTTCTTTGATAAGACGCTGGGGTTGCGTTTCGTGTCGAACGACGGCTTCGCGCTGGTTTTAGAAAGCGCCACACCATGATTCGCGTCGTCAAGGTAAAGGACTTCTCGCCCCAGCCTTTCACCCTCCTCGGCTGGCAGGTGGAAGACATCCAGAAAAAGGTCGCGGCCCTGGCCAAGCGCGGGGTCGTCTTCGAACGTTATTCTTGGTTCGAACAGGACAAGCTCGGCATCTGGAACGCGCCGGGCGGTGCCCGCGTGTCATAGTTCAAGGACCCCGACGACAACCTGCTCTCGGTCTCGCAGCACCTCTGATGAGATAAAGTTATTCGCCAGAAATTTCTGAGTAAGGTTTTTTAGCCACGAATACCACGGATTATCACGGATAAGACATGACAAGTTTGGACCGGATTTTTATACGCGTCTATCTGTGTAATCCGTGGTCAAACCCTTCCGAGTTTCCAAACAACATGTCACACTACACCTCAACTGTCCGCTGGAAGCGCGGCGCCCAGTCGTTTTTGGATAATCGCTACAGCCGCGGACACGTCTGGCGGTTTGATGGTGGCACTGAGGTGCCGGCGTCGTCCTCCCCGAGCGTCGTCCCGCTGCCCATGTCGCGGGCCGACGCAGTGGACCCAGAGGAGGCTTTTGTCGCCAGTCTGTCCAGCTGCCACATGCTCTGGTTCCTCTCGCTCGCTGCGAAGAGGAACTTACGGTGGATTCCTACGAGGACCAGGCTGAGGGTGTCATGGGGAAGAACGCGCAGGGCAAAACCGCCATGACGAAGGTGACGCTCCGGCCCCTGGTGGTGTTCGGCGGGGCCAAACAGCCCGACAAGGCCCAGCTCGACGCCCTGCATCACGCCGCGCACGCCGAGTGCTTCATCGCCAACTCGGTGCTAAGCGCTGTAGTCTGCGAACCGCGTTTGCTCTGAGCCTGGAGAAGGTCTCTCGACTTTGCCCTTGATCCGGGTGAGCTGTGGCACAGCTGCAAGATCTGGCGGCCAAACGAAAACAAAATATATGAAAATCAGAATCTGGGTAAGAAATGCCATGCTATGCGTTTGTCTTCTTGGGATCATCCGGGCGGCCAGCGCGGTAAATTGGGTGCAGGTATTCGAGGACACAAAAACCATATGTTTGCCGAAGTCGATGTGGACAGCATCCGCACGAACGACGATGGTTTATCTACTACCACGTCCGGACGGATATCGGCGACTTTGACGAGGCAATGGATTGCCGGAAGCAAATCGTCTACCAGCTCACAAACATAATGGGACCGGTGAAGGATTGGAAATCCAACGGATGGAAGATAGTCCCCCGCAGCAATGGCGCCAAGATCGCGGACTTTGTCTGCGCCCGGGCCAAGGCCAAGCGCTAGTCTACTTCGCCGGGTCGAGCTTGAGCTGCAGGAATACCGGGCGGTGATCGCTGCCATCGCCGACCCCCGGGCCGTCCCAGATCGTCGCGCGGCCGCCGGCCACCTTCGGCAGCAGCGCCGCTGACACCAGCATGTAGTCGATCCGGCTGTAGGTGTCCTCCCGCCGGTAGAAATGCGTCCACGTCTCGCCGCGCGAGTCGGCAGCGCGGAGAATTTCCCCCACCTCCGTGTCACCGCGCTTCTGCAGCGCGCGCACCGGCCGGCTGCCGCGGGTGTCGTTCCAGTCGCCGCAGATGATGAATCGCCCCTTCGCGGGATCGGGATAGCGCACGAGGACCAGGTCGCGCACTGCCTCGGCCTCGAGCGCCCGCTGGATCGCCGACTCTGGATCGTCCTTCCGCTCCGTGCGCTTGCTCTTCAGGTGGACAACAAAGAGCGAGAAGTCGCCGTCGCTGGTCGCGAAGATCACCTCGAGCACACCGCGCTTCACCGCGTCTTTCTGGCCGAGATAGGTAATGGGCAGAGCGGCGTGCCGGCGCACCTCCTTGAAAGGCACCTTGGAGAGCACCGCCACATGGCGGTCGGCATCGACCGCCTGCAGCAGCGCGAGATAAGGAAAGTCCTGCCCCTTCAGCTTCAACTCACGCTGGAAATCCTCAAGGAACGGCTGCGGACCCATCTCCTCCACCGCGAGAATGTCCGGCGCGATGCCGGCGATGACATGCCCCAGCGCAAACTTCTCCTTTTCCGGCTTCGGGTACGCCGCGCGATACACGCCGTCTACCTTCCGGTCGGCGATGGTGTAGTTCTCGACATTGTAGGCCGCCACCGTCAGCGCCGCCGAGGCGAGCGCGGCTGGGATAAGAGCAAGCAATACCACCAATCCACGAAATCTTTTCACAGGAGGGAACGGAGTCTTGGTTTTCAATGTGGATCTTAAGCTCCTGTCATTTCTCTGTAATCTCCTGTGAAAAATCAGCCCTGCAGTGCGCGTTCGCGCTCGACCAGCGACGGATGCGAGTAATACACCGCGCTGTAGAGCGGATGCGGCGTGAGATTGGAGAGGTTTTGCTGGGAGAGCTTGCGCAGGGCGCCCACCAACGGCGCCGGCCCGCCCATGGCGTTCTTCGCAAAGGCGTCGGCTTCATACTCGTGTTTCCGCGACACCCAGTGGCCGATCGGCGAGAACCAGAAGGTCACCAGCCCGCCGAGCAGGCCGAAGAGCAGGAAGGCCGGCGCCAGCGGGCCGGCGGGCAGAACAAACGCGGTGTTGAACCACGGCGCATTCGCCAGCCACGCGACAGCCGCGAACGCCGCGAGTTGCAGCAGCGCGATCGTCGCCAGTCGCTTGGGGATGTGCCCGCGCTTGTAGTGGCCGATCTCGTGGGCGAGCACAGCCTCCAGTTCATCCTGCGCGAGTTGCGCCATGAGCGTGTCGTAGAGCACGATGCGCCGGAAGCGGCCGAAGCCGGTGAAGAACGCGTTGGAGTGACTCGAGCGCTTGCTGCCGTCCATGATCTGGATGGTCTGCGCACGGAAGCCGTTGCGCTCGGATAGCGCCAGCAGCCGGATGCGCGCCTCGCCCTCGGGCAGCGGCGTGAGTTTGTTGAACAACGGCAGGATGAGCTTCGGGTAGAGGACGAGCATCAGGAGCTGGAAACCGAACAGCAGCACAAAGCCCCACACCCACCAATAGGTCCCCACCCAGCCCACCAGCGCCAGCAGGCCCCAGGCGATGGGAAAGCCGATGGCGAGGCCGAGCAGAGTGGACTTGATGTGGTCCATCACCCACAGCCCGAGCGTGCTCTTGTTGAAGCCAAATCGGGCCTCGAGCCGGAACTGCGCCCACCACTCCAGCGGCAGGTTCGGCAGGCCCAGCAGATTCATGGTGCCCACCAGAAAAAGCGCGCCGCTCCACGCCGCTCCCGGTGCGAGGTCATTGAACATGTTCCAAAAATACGGCAGCGTGCCGCTGAAAAGGAACGCGATCAACACGGCCACCTCCCAGGCGCCCTCGACCGCAGCAAAGCGGCTTTTCGCAAGGGTGTAATCCACGGATTGCGCAAAGGTTGCATCGTCCATCACTTCCGCCAGCGCGGCCGGGCGCGACCCGGCGTGGCGGCGCGCCTCCGTGCGGTTCAGGGCCTCGAGCGACAGTTGGGCGGCGAGGCGCATGAAGATCAATCCCACGACCGTGAAGGGCAGCCAATGCATGCGGCCAGTCCAGAGATATTTGCAGCCACGCCAACCCTAAACCACTGGCCCATTTGCCTCGGTTTCGCGTAGCGCGAACCTGGGGCAAATACCGGGTGGCCAGCTCAGCCGCAGCGAAAGCTGCGCGACTGATCACGGGCTGGCAGCAGCCAGCACAGGAAGGCGCCAACAGTGCGAAAGAGGGTTGAAATCACAAATTGCCGGCGCATCTTGACGGCGTGGATTCAGACAAGACCGCCAAGCTCAGTTTTGAGGGGGCCCTTACCAAGCTCGAGGCCATCGTGGACTCGATGGAATCGGGCGAGGTGCCGCTGGCCGAGCTGCTGGCCAAATACGAGGAAGGCAGCAAGTTGCTCAAGGTCTGCGAGGGCCGTCTCAAGGAGGCCGAGCTGAAGATCGAAAAACTCAAGAAAGCCAAGGACGGCACGGCCGCCTTTGAGCCCTATGAATCCAACCGTACGGAATAACCGCCGGCCCGTTTTCGCCCATTGATGAACACTTCCCCGTCCGTCCCCACCCTCCTGTCCCGCATCACCGGCCCGGTCGACGTCAAGGCCCTCGCCCCTGAGCAACTGCCGTCGCTCGCCCGGGAAATCCGCGACGAGATGATCGAGATCACCGCCCGGAACGGCGGCCACATCGGCCCCAACCTCGGCGTCGTCGAGCTGACTATCGCGCTGCACCGCGTCTTCAGCACGCCGGAAGACCAGTTTGTCTTCGACGTCGCGCATCAGGGTTACGTGCACAAGCTGCTCACTGGCCGGCAGGGTGAATTCATGGCCAGGCTCCGCAAGAGCGGCGGCGCCTCGGGTTTCCTTTACCGGGCGGAGAGCCCGCATGACGCGTTCGGCGCCGGCCATGCGGGCACCGCGCTGTCCGCCGCGCTCGGCATGGCCACGGCGCGCGATCTGCGCGGCTCCAGCGAGCATGTCGTCGCGATCTGCGGCGACGCGGCGTTCACCTGCGGCATCACGCTGGAGGCGCTCAACAACGTCGTCAGCTCCACCAAGCGCCTCATCGTCATCCTCAACGACAACGAGTGGTCCATCGCCAAAAACGTCGGCGCCATGGCCCGCCACCTGAACCGGATCAGCACCAATCCCACCTACAACAAGCTGCACCACGACGTGGAGGCTTTCTTCCGCAGCTTCCCGACCGGTGTCGAGATGAACCGCGTCTACATGAAGTGGAAGCGCGAGACGAAGGACTTCTTCGTCGAGTCGTCGCTCTTCGAAAAATTCGGCCTGCGCTACCTCGGCCCGGTGGACGGTCATAACCTCGACGCATTGGTGAAGAACCTGGAGTTCGCCAAGCACTGCGACGTGCCCGTGCTCATCCACGTGCTCACCAAGAAGGGCAAGGGCCTCGACGCCGCCGTGGAGCATCCCGAGAAATTCCATGGCGCGAGCCCATTCGACCCCGTCACGGGCGAAAACGTGCGCCCCATCCCCGGCACGCCCTCCAACTACCAGGACGTCTTCGGCGCGGCGCTCGCCCGTTTCGCCCGGCAGGATCCGAAGGTGCTGGGCATCACTGGGGCCATGCCCAGCGGCACCGGCCTCTCCCTCCTCGCGAAGGAAGTGCCGGGGCAGTTCTTCGACGTCGGCATCGCCGAGGAGCACGCCGTGCTGTTTGCCGCCGGTCTCGCCGCCAAGGGCTTCCGTCCGGTGTGCGCCATCTACTCCACCTTCCTTCAGCGCGCCTACGACCAGGTCATCCACGACGTCTGCCTGCAGAACCTGCCCGTCACCTTCTGCCTGGACCGCGCCGGCCTTTCGCCCAACGACGGCCCGACGCACCACGGCCTGTTTGACATCGCCTTCCTGCGCTGCGTGCCGAACGCCGTCGTGATGCAGCCGAAGGACGAAGACGAACTCGTGGACATGCTGCACACCTCCCTGCACCTGCCCGGCCCCGGTTTCATCCGCTACCCGCGCGGCGCCGGCGCCGGCGCCCCCATCAAGGCCGAGCCCGTCCTGTTGCCCGTCGGTCAGGCCGAGGTGCTCAAGGTGGGCACCCATATCATCCTCTGGGCGCTCGGCAACATGGTGCCCGAGGCCCTTCGTCTGGCCCAGCGGCTCGAACGGGAGGAGCTAGTCTCCGTCGGCGTCGTCAACGCCCGCTTCGCCAAGCCTCTCGACCGCAATCTCCTTCTCAGCCAGGCCGCGGTCGTCCCGCTCATCGTTACCCTGGAGGACCATGTGCTCGCGGGCGGCTTCGGCAGCGCCGTGCTCGAGAACCTGCAGGAAGCCCATTGCACCACGCCGGTCGAGCGGATCGGCTGGCCCGACAAGTTCATCGAGCACGGCAGCAGCGTCGACCTTCTTCGCGCCGCCTGCGGGCTCGCGCCGGACGACATCGCCGGCCGCGTAATCGCCCGCTGGCGCGACCTCAGCTCCAAAACGGTCAAGGCCGACCTCTGACGAAAACTCGCCCCGGTCGAGGGCGGGGCTTGGGCAAAAAAAACGCGCCGGAAACGGCGCGCGGCTTGGAACGGGCGAGAGTGTCCGCCGGGTTACTTCGTCTTCTCCGCCGGCTTTTTCTCGATCTTGCCGCTGCCCTTGCACTTTTCGCAGTTGTCGCCCGCTTTCGCGGCTTCAATGCAGCAACCGTGCGAACACTTTCCACCGGCGGCTTCAGCCTTGACGCAGCAGCCGGCCTGCTTTGACGCCGGAGCGACTGTTTGTTCTGCGCCCGCGAACAGGGCACCGGCGCTGAAGAGGGACAATACAACTAGGATTTTCAGGGATTTCATATTTGATAGAGGATGCCCGATTGACAGTTATTTCCGCCTTTGTCCAGAAGCTTCGGCGCGACAGCCTTCGCAGATTGCTTGCTCGCCAAGCCGCCGCCTCAAGGAGGCGTAGGCTGGTGCGGGCGGAGGGAGTCGAAATCATTGCGGCGACAAATTGCAACTATCAGCGATGTCAATATTTAGGCATTCCCCCTCTGAAAGCAAAGAACATCATCATGTCGATAGATTGCACGCCTTGGCAGGTAACGGCACCATTTCTGACAGGAATGTGACAGGAATAGGCAGGGGCGGGGGGGTGCGGCAGCCCAGGGGTGGGCTTGATTGGGATTGGTTCACTGCCCTCCTTTAAGAAAAAATTAAACGGGGCAAGGAGGCTGCCCAGATCACTCCCGTTTCAGCCGGTCACGTCCATACGGGCAAACCCCTGCAAACCCCACCAAATACCCCTGCTTGGGCTTAGAAGCCCCACCTGTGGGCGCTGTAGGCCGCAAGCGCAGTGCCAGTGGGTGGGCGTATCCGGGGGTGTAGGGCGTAGGAACCATTACCCCCTGCCCTTGAATGCTGGCATTAAAAAAGCTCACCCATTTTTCTAGGTGAGCCAGAGATTGAATGACCGGTGACCCTACGCTGCGAACCGGCGTCTCATCCCGCCGACCGTGGGACTGGTAGTAGTAGCTGCTCACGGCCAAGTGCAGCAGCCCGCAGGCCCGCGCTCCGCTCACTGGATAAGTCTCTTGCAGATAATCCACGGCGGGGCGACGGGTTGCGGGCTCT
>SIBQ01000037.1 GCA_009695095.1 Lacunisphaera sp. | reverse complement strand
GCTACGCCCCGATTGTTGGCTCCGGCACCGCCGGGAAAGAGCGGCCAAAAGACCCCAAAGCCCAGGGGGTGGCAAACAAAATATTTTTTGATCCCAATGGTGCTGGGGTCTGGTGGTCACGACCATTCAAATAACTCCGGTTCCACCCGGTGGCCCGGCTGAAGCGCGATGATTTCCGGCTCATCAAGGCCGAGGAGGGGCTGACGATCCGGAAGGCATCAATCAAGACCGAGACATCCCACTTCATCACATCGATGCCGCCCGTGTTCTGGGGCTGGATCAGGGCCGGCTGGGACAGCCCGGAGGCGTTCCGGCCTGATGTTCCATCGGACTGGATGCACTGCAAGACCAAGCTCGCGATCGCGGCCCGCCTATCCCCGCCCCTGCCCAGGAACGCGCTGCGCCATGCCTTCCCCTCGTATCACGTGGCGGTTAACGAGAGCGCCGACAAGACCGCGCTGATCATGTGACACGAGGACGCGACCATGCTCTGGCAGACCTACATGGGGAAAGCCAGCAAGTCGGCGGGGCTCTGGCTGTTCTCCCTTACGCCCAAGAATATCAGGAAAGAGGTTGAGGCGCGCCGGGCGAGCGAATCTGCGCGAGCAGCCGTAGGCAGTCGGACTCGGTGAGGCCCCAAGGGGCGGCCTGCTTGATATGGATGCGGTAAGGCTTGCCCATGGCCTCGATGCGGCGACCGGGCGTCGGTCGAAATCGAACCTATCCACGGCAACCACAAGGTGCGCGTCGGCGAATTGGCGCGGATGCTCGGCGACCGCAATGCCAGGAGCGCCGTGGCCCACGCCGAGGAATTGTTGAAGGGGTAGGACTATTGCAGGGTAGGAGCCGTTGCCCCAACGGACCCGGACGCTTGATCAGCCTTTGCCAAGGCTACGGCCTGACAGAGGGCAAGCGCCCCCATCTCAAGCCGTCTTGAAACTCCGCCACTTGTCCAGCGGGAGCTGGGCGAGGATAATGAGGGAGAGCTGGCTGAGGACGAAGGTGATGAGCCACCAGAAGGCCGCGTCCATGAAACCGTAGCTGTGCAGGCCGACACCGAGCATATTGGTGCCGAACCAGCTCCAGCTCGTGATGATGTTGCCGAAGAGGGCGAGGCACATCAGACCGCGCTGCTTCACGAGGCCGCCCCAACGGGCATGCAGAATGATGGCATTCCAGAGGACAATCATCACGGCGCCGTTCTCCTTTGGGTCCCAGCCCCAGAAGCGGCCCCAGGACTGGTCGGCCCAGATACCGCCGAGGACAGTGCCAACGAGGCTGCAGAGCGTGGCAAAGCAGACGATGCCGTAGACCATTCGGGCGAGCGCATCGGCGGTGCCCTGGTCGAGCGACTTGGTGAACACGCCGCGGAAGATGTAGATGAGTGCCAGGAAGCCGGCGAGAAAAGTGGCGGCATAGCCGATCGTCACAATCACGACGTGCGTGGCGAGCCAGAGATTGGTGTCGAGCACCGCGCGCATCATCTCGAGCGTGTCGCCGCTGAGCGACAGGTGGTGGGCGATGAGCAGGGTGACGAATCCGATCAGGCCGGCGGCGACGGAGCCGATGGCGTTGCGGTAGATTTTCTCCAGGATGAGGCAGAGCCCGACCGAGCCCCAGCCGACGAAGAGGGCCGAGGAGTAAAGGTTGGTGACGGGCGGCCGGCCCTCGAGCCACATGCGGGTGGTGATGCCGGCGCTCGTGGCAATGAAAGCCAAGAGGGTGAGGTAGAACGCACTGCGTCCGAGCACAACCGGCCAACGGAGCCACGAGACGATGGCGAGTAGCAAGGCAACGGTGTAAAGTTGCATGCTCTTGTAGAAGGGCTCGGCGGCGTTGAAGCGCGCCTCGATGTTGCTCCTGGCCAGAGGGGCGTCGTAGCGCTTAACCAGCTGTTCATGGAAGAGGCGGACTACCTCGTTGAACTGGCCCGATTCCCGGCTGCGCCAAGTGCTGCCGAGCGCAGCGTAGGCCATGGTGTTCGGGTTGACGCGGCCGCTTTCAAAGGTCTCGAGCAGGGCGGTGCCGGCGTTCTGCCAGGCGGTGGCGTCCGGCTCGGTCGCACCGGGCGGAATGGAGAGCAGATAGCCGAACTGGCCCATCGCCTCGAAGCGCCTGGCGGCGGCGAGCATGGCCTGGAAGGCAGCCTCGTCATACGGCTCGCCTTTCTGCCGGGCCTGGACGGCGGCGACGCCGGCGGGCAGGCCCTGCTGAAACCGGGTGAGCTCGGACAGGAAACCGGGCGAGTCGGGCGGCTGCACGCTGTGTTTCAGCCGCTGGTAGAGCAGCACGCGATCGCGTAGCTGCACGACAGCCTTCTGGAAAGCCGTGTGCAGCTGCGGTTCGAGCGGCTCGGCGAGTTGGGCTTGCCGGTCGAGCTCGGCCAGTTTCGGTTGCAGCCGGTTGAAGGAAAAGCGCGTGCGGGTGCCGGGCACGAAGTCAGCTAACGCGAGCGCGCGGCGCACGGGGTCGGCATAGGTTATCCGGGTGTCCGCCTCCGTGAGCCCCATGAGGGTGAGCAGTTCGGGCGAGTCGGTGGCGCTGAGGCGGAAGGTGGGGTAGTCGTCGGCCTTGGCGGGGTTGAAAAGCACGTCGGCCAGCCATTCAGTGGGCGTGGCGACGAGCGGCTCCGGAATCGGCGGGTCACTGACGCGCTGGCGGCCCTGCAACATGAGCAGCGTGGTGCGGGCGACGGTATCGATCGGCTTGAGGCGGCCATTGACCAGCACGGGCAGCCGGCCGAAGGCGACGAGATCGAACGCGCCGGCGTTTTGCGGGGGACGCAGTGAGGACGCCAGCCAGCCCGCGGCGAGGACGAGGACTAAAACTGGAAGGAGACGCTTCATTATTTACACAAAGGACGCAAAGATAGCAAAGGGCTCAGGGTTGATCTGCACCGGGAAGAATCAGGCGAATGATGCCATCCTTCAGAAAAGGCCCATGATAATTTATCAAAAGACCCAGAGGGGCATTCAACAGCTTCATGTAGGAAAGAAGATGGGCCTGTGGATTGGGAGAATTTTTCGACGACCTTGTTTTCCACAATCAGACAATGTTCGACATAGACATCTAACCGAAGCGGCTCTTCGAAAACCAATCCCTTGTATTCGATCGGCACCAAGAGCTGATTGACTGAAGCGATATTCTGCAAATGGAGCTCATAGACCAGGCATCGCTCGTAGATGCTTTCGATCAAACTCGGTCCCTTGTGCCGATGGACTTCGATGGCCGCACCAATGACTTTGGCGGATAGCGCGTTTGCTTTGAGATAGTATGGGTGCATTGCTCTGCGATCTTTGCGTTCTTGGTGTAAAATTCAGGTCTGGGCGCGTTGGCGGACGAAGCCGGTGAGGTGGATGCCGAACTGGATGAGCAGGCCGAGCCCCATCAGCACGCACGACACATAGGGCAGCACCCAGCCTGGGTTGCGGACGACCTGGAGGATGCTGACCCGGTCGCCCTTTTCGAAGCTGGCCTGGTAGAACGTGAGCCCGGCATAACGCAGGGGATTGTTCATGTAGATGAGCACTTCGCGGTCGTCGCGGCCGTCATCGGTTTTCAGGCGGATGCGGCTGGAGAAATTCTTCGGAATTTCCGTCCCGGGATACTTGTCGTGGGAGAAGTCGAGCAGAGTGAGGGCGAAGGGGTGGTAGTAGCGCTTGAACCGGAGGGCGATTTCCCACGTCCGGCCCTGGTGTTCGAACTTCTGTGGCATCTCCAGCAACGGTGAGACCAGCCAGGTGCCAAGCGAGCCTTCCGTCCCGACGAACTCGATGTTGGCGGCAGGGGCGTTGCGTTCGTCCTGCCGGTAGGTGATGGGCTGAGGGATGACAACCAGGCGCGGGCCGATGCCGGCGGAGGCGAACCCTTCGACTCTGCCCAGGGCAGGGGCTGGCGCGGTGTGGGGTGCCTGGTCGCGCATCTGGAGTGCGGCGTTGGGATGATAGTCGCGGAGTCGAATCTGAAACGGCAGTTTGGGATGCTGGATGACACCGCTGTCGCCGAGCACGGCCTCGGGTATGGTGACCACCTCGTTGTAGTCCGGGCTGGTCGTGTCAAGAATCGCCAGTTCGTTGCTCCGGTAACTCTCGGAGTAATGCTGCTTGGCACCCTCTTCAATCCGCATGTTGCTCTCCACTTGCAGCAGGCTGGTGAGCAGTTCGCCAAGCAGCAAAAGGATAAGCCCGAGGTGAGTCAGCTGGATGCCGGCCTTCTGCCATTCCAGCCGGAAGCGGTAGGCATGCGCGGCGATGAGGTTGAAGAGCAGCAGGCCGCCGAGGGAATAGCCGCCGGGGAAAACCGGCAGCGGGATGGCGATGCCAGGAATCTTCACCAGGACGAAGAAGGCGTGGAAAAATTTCTCCTGCACGCCCCAGATGCCAAGCTTCACCTGGGCGAGTGTCGCCCAGAAGATCAGGACAATGGAAAACGATAGCAGCACCACCGTCAGCTTGAGCGAGACGAAGAAATCGCGGAATTGCCGGATGACGGGGCTCATCGTTCAGCGCGGACGGACAGTGCGGAGGAATTCGAGGAACACGGGCTTTTCTTGCGCCACGAGTGTGGCGGGCCCCATGAGCTTGAAGAACCAGGTCTCACCGCCGAGCGGCACGATGGCACCGAGAATGCGGGTGGGCGCGCCATTGGTGGTGCCGGCGAAGCCCACGATATCGACATGCAACGATCCGAGGTCAAGGTGCTCGCGGTGGGCGTCGAGCTGGTTTTCGGCGAGGGGCGGCAGGGAAATCTGGCCGCGCCAGCGGTTGAGATTGGCCAGCAGGCCGCCGGTGTCGCCCGGAAAGGCGGTGATGGAGAGGTCGGCCTCGACGCCGTCTCCCTTGACAGCGTAACTGCCCTTGCGCATGGCGCCGACGGGTTTGGCGGTCCAGTGGGCGGGCGCGGTCCAGGTGAGGTGGTCGCTCCCGGTGGGCACAGCAGTGTTGGCCATCGCCCCGGCGCCGGTCGCAGTCGGGGCGGATGCGCCGATGGGCAGGTGGTCGGGCGGCAGGTCGCCAGTGTTGGTCGTGCCAGCCGGCACAGGAGCGATGGCGGCGGGATCCTTGGGGGCGCGGTAGGCCGTGATTTCACGGTCCCGGCAGCCGCCCACGAGGAGCAGGGTCAGCACGGCGGCGCAGGTGAGCAGTAGGGGGGACATGACAGGCCTCTACAGTAGCAATCCGCCGGCAACCGCAATCCAAACTGAAATCCATAAGCCGGAAGGCGACGGGGATGAGTCGGATGACTTTTTAGCTGCGAACCGCGGGGCAAGGCTTAGGCAAGTACCATGCAAATCACGCCGCTGGGTGACAATGCGCTGGTGCTGGAAGTGGGGGACGTCATTGACGAACGCACGCACCGGCGGGTGCAGGCGGCGTGGCGGGCCCTGGCGGCCGAGGTCTTGCCCGGCGTGGGCGAATTGGTGCCGGCCTACACGACGGTGACGGTGTTTTATGATCCGTGGCAGGCGGTTCAAGCGGGCGCACCAGAAAACGGCATCGCCGACTGGCTCGTGGCGAAGTTGCACGAGCGACTGAAAAATCCGCCCAAGATGGAAAAATTCAAGGGACGCACGGTGGACGTTCCCGTGTGCTACGGCGGCGAGTTCGGCCCCGACCTCGCGCGGGTGGCGGCTCAGGCCAGGTTGTCGCCGGAGGAAGTCATCCAGCGGCACACGAAGGCGGATTATCTCGTGCACCTGATCGGCTTCGCGCCGGGATTTCCCTATCTCGGCGGCCTGCCAAAGGAGCTGGAAACGCCGCGCCACGCGAAGCCGCGGATGGTGGTGCCACCCGGCTCGGTCGGCATCGGCGGCGGGCAGACCGGCATCTATCCGCTCGCAACGCCCGGCGGGTGGAATCTAATCGGCCGCACGCCGCTGAGGATTTTCCGGCCGGAGGAAACTCCGCCGGTGCTCATGGCGGCCGGCGACCAGGTGAAGTTTCGCGTGATCACCCCGGAGGAATTTGCCCGGCTGGAGGCGGGGCGATGATCCACGTGCACAAACCCGGCTTGCTGACGACGGTGCAGGACCTCGGCCGGCCCGGTTACCAGCAATACGGCATTGTGGTCGGCGGGGCGCTTGATGGCTTCGCCGCCCGCACGGTCAACCTGATCGTGGGCAACGACGACAACGCTGCCGTGCTGGAAATGGCGCAGACCGGCCCGGAACTGTCGTTCGAAAGGGAAACGCTGATCGCGTGGGGCGGGGCGAACTTTGAGGCGCACCTCGGCAGTGAGCCGCTGCCACGCGACCGGGCTGTGCGGGTGGCAGCGGGCGAGACGGTCAGCTTCGGCCTGGCTGTCACTGGCATGCGGGCGTGGCTGGCGGTGGCGGGTGGAGTGGACGTTCCGCTGGTCATGGGCAGCCGCAGCACCTACCGGCGGGCCGGCATCGGCGGACATCAGGGCCGGCCGCTGGTCGCGGGCGACACGCTGAAGACGGGCACACCCTCCGAGTGGGCATGGAAGATTCTCGCGGCCTTGCACCAGGACGCCAAGCGGGCAACGGCGTGGACCGTGCGGCCCGAGACCATGGGCCGGCCGGCTCCGGCCGGAGTGGTGCGCGCAATGCGCGGTCCCGAGTGGGACTGGTTCAAAGTGGAGGCACAGCTGGATTTTTTCCGGGCAAACTGGCAGGCGACGCGGGAGGCCGACCGGATGGGCGTGCGGCTGACCGGGCCCATGCTGGTGCGGGAGAAGGTCGGAGACATGATTTCCTCGGCGGTCAACGCGGGAGTCGTGCAGGTACCGGCGGCGGGACAGCCGATCGTGCTGCTGCCCAGCCGGCAGTCGGTCGGCGGTTATCCGCGGATAGCCGCGGTAGTGGCGGCGGACCTCGGGCGCTTCACCCAACTGCGGCCCGGCGACAGCATGAGGTTTGAAGAAACCACCCTCGTGTCGGCGCATGAACTTTACCTGGCGCGGGAACGCGACCTTAATCGCGTCCGCACCGGCCTGGCGCGCCTCGCCGGCTGATGATACCCCATGCCCCGCATAGATTTGAACTGCGATCTCGGTGAAGGCGCCGGCCACGACGCCGGGCTGATGCCGCTCATTACATCGGCCAACATCGCGTGTGGTGTGCACGCCGGCGACGAGGCGACGATGCGCGCGACAGTTGAGCTCGCCATAAAACACGGCGTGGCCATCGGTGCCCACCCGGGGATTGCCGACCGGGAGAATTTCGGCCGGCGGGTATTGCCAGTGTCACCAGCCGATGCCCATGGCTTGGTCCTGGCGCAGACCCGCCTGCTGCAAATCATCGCTCACCAGCGGGGCGCGAGCGTGCGGCACGTGAAGGCGCACGGCGTTCTCTACAACTTGGCGGCGCGCGACGCGGCACTGGCCCGGGCGGTGGCCGAGGCGGTCTATGAGGCCGACCCGCGGCTGATTCTTTTTGTGCTCGCGGGGAGCAAGCTGGTTGAGGCGGGCCATGCTTGCGGGCTGCAGGTGGCCAGTGAGGTGTTTGCCGACCGCACCTATCAGTCCGATGGTTCCCTGACGCCACGATCACAGCCGAACGCACTGATCGCCGATGCCAACGCCGCGGTGGCGCAGGCGCTGCGATTGATCTGGCAGGGCGCAGTGCAAACAACCGACGGCACGGAGGCGAAAATCACGGCCGACACGGTCTGCCTGCATGGCGACGGGCCGCATCCGGTAGAGTTTGCGCGGCGGTTACGGAGCGAATTGACGGCGGCGGGAATCGAGGTCAAGGCCATCGGCGCATGATCAAGCTCATCGGCATCCTCGTGGTCGCGGTTGGCTTTGCGCTGCGTTTCAACACTCTGTTGGTGGTCATGGTGGCTGGGATCAGCACCGGGCTGGTCGCCGGAATGTCCTTCCACGAGATCATGGAACTGTTTGGAAAATATTTCGTGGAGAACCGCTACATGACGCTGACGGTCGTGTTCATGCTGCCCGTGGTCGGGGTGCTTGAGCGCTACGGTTTGCGCGAACGGGCGGAGGCGCTGGTCCGGCGGGCGCGGGCGGCGACCGCAGGCCGGGTGTTGATCTTCTACACGGCGGTGCGGCAGATCTCGATCGCATTTGGCGTGAACATCGGCGGCCACGCGGGGATGGTGCGCCCGCTGGTCGCGCCGATGGCGGAAGCTGCCGCCAAGCTCCAAATTGCCAAGGCGGCGCTTCCGGCGGAGGGGGCGGCGCGGGCAAAGCAAGGGAAGCTGCCGGAGAAAACTATCGAGCTGATCCGCGCGCATGCGGCCGCCGCGGAAAACGTTGGCAACTTCTTCGGCGAGGACACGGTCTTTGCCGTGGGCGCGGTGCTTCTGATCCAGGGGACGCTGCAGGCGCAGGGTTTTGAAGTCGGCCTTTGGGCGCTCTCGCTGTGGGGCATCCCCACCGCGCTGGTGGCATTTGCCTGCCTGGTGTGGCGGGCGTGCGCACTTGACAGGCGTCTCGCCCGGGAGTCTGCGGCGGAACCAAAACAGGAGGGAGGCCGGTGAAGCTGCTCAACCTCGAGGTCTTCTATGTGATCGCGGGGATATTCCTGCTGCTCGTGGCTGGGCGCATCGCGCTCGATCGGACCCATGCGAAGCGCTGGGGGTCGGCCCTGTTCTGGGGTTTGCTCGCTGTCACCTTTCTCGCCGGGAAATCGCTGCCGCCGGTCGCAGTTGGATACATGATGCTGGCCATGGTCGGACTCGCGGCCACAAAGCGGATGGGCTTTGCGGGCGAAACAGGCACATCCGCGGAGGAACGCGCCGCCTCGGCAGAACTGCTGCAGAACCGGATTTTCGCACCGGCCCTGCTGATTCCCGCCACGGCGGTGGTGGGCACGCTGCTGTTGAGCAAGCTGCATGTGGGGGACTGGTGGCTGCTCGACTCGGCCAACACTACGGTGACGGCGGTGTGCCTCGGCGCGGTGGGCGCGGTGGGGTTGGCACTGGGGCTGACCGGGGCCCGCCCGGCGACGCCGGTGAGGGAAGGCAGCCGGCTGATGCAGACGGTCGGGTGGGCACTCATCCTGCCGCAGCTGCTGGCGGCGCTCGGTGGCATCTTTGCCCAGGCCGGGGTCGGGCCGGTCGTGGCCGAACTCGCTGCGCATGCTTTGCCGACGCAGTATCCGTTCGTTGCGGTGGTCGCGTATTGCACGGGCATGGCGCTCTTCACGATTTGCATGGGCAATGCCTTCGCCGCGTTCCCGGTGATCACCCTTGGTATCGGACTGCCGCTGATCGTGCAGCAGCACCACGGCAATCCGGCCATCATGGCGGCCATCGGGATGCTGTCGGGCTATTGCGGCACGCTGCTGACGCCGATGGCGGCCAACTTCAACCTGGTGCCCGCGATGTTGCTTGAATTGAAAGACAAGAACGCGGTCATCAAGGCGCAGGTGCCGATTGCATTGGTAATCATCACGGCTAATATCCTCATCATGTATTTCTGCGTTTACCGCTTCTGATCATGAACGGAGCAAAGATCATGAAAACGCGGAAACGAGGAAACGAGGAAACGCGAATACGCTGAACGTCTTGGTCACCGGGTTCGGGCCGTTTGGCGGGGAAGCAATCAATCCCTCGGGTGAGATCGCGCGGCAGTTGCACGGCACGGTCATCGCCGGGCACCGGGTCACCGGCGCGCTGCTGCCCTGTGTGTTTGGCGAGGCGATCACCGAGCTCAGGAAACAGATCCGGGCGACGAAGCCGTTGCTGGTCATCTGCGTGGGGCAGGCCGGCGGCCGGACGGAAATCACGCCGGAGCGCGTGGCGATAAATGTGGATGACGCGCGCATCGCGGACAACGCGGGCCGGCAGCCCGTGGACCGGCCGGTCAGGCGCGGCGGGCCGGCGGCCTACTGGTCGACGTTGCCGATCAAGGCCATCGTGCAGCAGCTCGGCGCCGACCTGGCGCGCGAGCAGGCCGTGCTGCAATCGAGCCGGACGGAACTGATCATCGTGGTGGTGCGCCAGTGGCCGTGCGGGGCTTTGGCCAGCAGGCGCCGGCCCCGGGGGGCGCGACCCCGCAGGCGGGTCATGTTCGTTTTCGCCGCCGACTCGTCGAGGAAGACCAGCCTGGCCGGGTCGAGGCCACCTTGGCCACGCCGCCACCGGCGGCGCGCCCGAACGATGTCCGGCCGGTCCTGCTCCGCCGCCCGGAGAGTCTTTTTTTAAAAGTCAGGCCCATGTCGGCCAGGACGTAGTGGATCGCCGGCAGCGTGCAGGCCAGACCGGTGGCCGCCCGCAGTTCAGCCAAGGTCAGGTCCGGCTTGACGGCCAATTGCCGCCGCAACTGCTCGCGGTGGACGGGCAGGATGAGTGGTTTGCGTCCGGCCCGATGATGCTGCGGTCCGATCTCACCCAACCGGCGGCGCTGCTGGATCAGCTTCTTGACCATGCCCAGTGACACCCGAAAGCGGGCCGCGACCATCTCCCGCGTGGCGTTTTCGGCATCATAAGCAGCCAGTATCCGTTCCCGCAGATCCAAGGAGAGCGTTTTCATGCCCCAAGTCTGCTCCCGCGCGAGGAAAAGACCAGCCATAACGGCTACACTATTAATTAATATGCTCTAGTTGAACTCGACGTCAGGTGCGGACTGCGTTGCTACGCCGAAGACAATGGTGGAATTGGAGCGGGACTAGCAGGCTGCTGAAAAAGTCCGTGGATGATTGAACAATGTGGGAGGCCGCGCGTCGAACTGGCATTCGTGGTGAAGTTCCCTCCCAACCCTGCTTTGTAAGTCTGATCAACGTGGAGACGTTGATCTCCGCCGATCATCCGATCCGGGTGATCAAAAAACTATGCGATGAGGTGCTCGCCACGATGGGCGAGCACTTCGACACGATCTACGCGGCGGCCGGCGTGCCGTCGACCCCGCCGGAGACGCTGCTGAAGGGCAAGGTGCTGCAGGCGCTCTACACGGGGCCCTCGTGCTGAAAGTCGTGGCCGAATTTTCTCAGACAATGACAGTGGCTCGCATCACCAGCGGCGATCCGGCAAGCAACAAGCCCGCGCACCAAGCTACCAGCAGTCTCCTGCGGGGAAGTGGAGTTGGGGCGATGGTGTTCATGAACGGTGTGTGCAAACGTGGAGGAAGCGGGTGGGGTATTTTTCGCTGATGAGAATCAGAAAGGTAATTTAAAAGGTCGATGTATCTGTATCTCGTTATGTTTGTAAAACATAGGTAACAGGTATAAATACCTATAGTAAATTGGGAATTACGATCACCCACAAGCCAAGCGTAGTTTTACCAACCATTAATGATATAACGCACCGGACAGGGGTCTGAGCCACCGTTTTTACGGGTGGCAGGGTTCAATTATTAAACCGGAACAGGGCGACGTCTCCGTCCTTGAAGACGTAGTCCTTGCCTTCGAGACGGTATTTACCAGCTTCGCGTGCCGCCGCGACGCTTCCCAGGCGCGTGAGCTCCTCATAGGAAACGACCTCGGCCTTGATGAACCCTTTTTCGAAATCGGTGTGGATCACACCGGCGGCCTGCGGGGCCTTCCAGCCCTTCTTAATCGTCCAGGCCCGGACTTCCTTCTCGCCGGCGGTGAAATACGTCAGCAGGCCGAGCAGTGCATAAGTGCCCTTGATCAGCGCGGAAACGCCGGAGTCGTCAACGCCGAGATCCTTCAAGAACGCCCTGGCCTCATCCGGCGGCAGGTCGATGAGCTCGGACTCGATCTTGGCGCTGATCGGCACGTAGGCCGCGTCGTGGTGCGTGCGGACATATTCCGCGACTTTCGAGACAAACTTGTTCTGTTCGGCGGTGGCGAGGTCCGACTCGGCGACATTGCAGGCGAAGAGCACGGGCTTTGCCGTGAGCAGCTGGAAGAGTTTGATCAACGCGACCTCATCGGGCGTGGCGGGGAGAGTGTTGGCGGTCTTGCCGGCGTTGAGGTGGGGGGAGAGTTTTTCCAAGAGCGACATCTCAATGATCGCCTCCTTGTCGCCGGCCTTGGCGTTCTTCTGCGTCTTGTGGATTCGTTTCGCGACGGCCTCGAGATCGGCGAGCACCAGCTCGGTGGTGATCACCTCGATGTCGCGCACCGGATCGACGCCGCCCATGGTGTGGACGACGTCCGGATCCTCAAAGCAGCGGACGACCTGCACGATGGCGTCGACTTCGCGGATGGTGGCGAGGAACTGGTTGCCGAGACCCTCGCCCTTGCTGGCGCCGGCGACGAGCCCGGCGATGTCCACAAACTCGATAGCCGCAGGCACGACGACGTTGGTTTTCGCGATCTTTTGGAGCACATTGGCGCGCTCGTCCGGCACGATGACCACGCCGACATTGGGATCGATGGTGCAGAAAGGGTAATTGGCCGCCTCCGCCTTCCGGGAGCGGGTGAGGGCGTTGAAGAGGGTGGATTTACCCACATTGGGCAGTCCGACGATGCCGGCTTTTAGCATAAATTGGGCGCGGGAAAGGATCGAATGCAGCGGGGGCACTGGGGGCTTGACAAGAGCAAACTTGTCCCGTGCATTCTCACCCTTTCCCCAGCGAAAACCGCATCCTTTTAAGCAACCGGACACATCAAATGGCACTCAAAATCCGTCTTTCCCGCGTCGGCACCAAGAACGAACCGCACTATCGCGTTGTCGTGGCCGAGGAGCGCTCACGCCGCGATGGCGATGCCGTCGAGCAGATCGGCTCCTACAATCCCCGCGCCAAGGGCAACCCGATGACCATCAAGCTCGACCGCGTCGACTACTGGGTCTCGAAGGGCGCCAAGCCCTCCGCGACCATGCACTCGATGATCAAGCGCGCCCGCCGCGCCGCGCCGGCCACGGCAACAGCCTGATTCCTTACACCAAGAACGCAAAGGACGCGAAGGCGTTCGATGTGCAACCGGCCTCGGACCATTCCGGGGCCTTTTCATTTCAAACCATGGCGATCATTGCGACCTTCGTGTAAACCATCCCCATGCGCATCGATGTCCTGACGCTCTTTCCCGCCATGCTCGACGGCTTCCTGGCCGAGAGCATGCTGGGACGCGCCCAGGAAGCGAAGCTCCTGGAGATCAAGGTGCACAACCTGCGCGACTGGGCGACCGACAAGCACAAGACGACCGACGACCGGCCGTTCGGCGGCGGGGCGGGCATGGTGTTGAAGTGCGAGCCGGTGTTTGACGCCATCGAACAGTTGCAGACCCCGGGCAGCCGGCGAATCTACCTGACGCCCGAAGGCACGCCGCTTTCGCCGGCGCTGGCGCTGGAATTATCAGCGCAAAAACACCTGGTGCTGCTCAGCGGCCATTACGAGGGCATCGACCAACGCATCCGCGATAAAATCATCGATCAGGAGATCAGCATCGGGGATTATGTGCTTACCAACGGCACACTTGCGGCGGCGGTGGTGATCGATGCGCTGGCCCGGTTCATCCCCGGCGTGCTGGGGGAAGAAAAGTCGTTGACGACAGAAAGCTTCACCAGCAAGTTGCTCGACTTTCCTCAATACACGCGTCCCGCCGTTTACCGCGGCATGTCCGTGCCGGAAGTACTCTTTTCGGGCAACCACGGCGAGATCGAGAAGTGGCGGCACGCGCGACAGGTGGAAAAAACCCAGCAGATCCGTCCCGATTTACTCAAATAACCAGCCATGAATCCCATTATCGAGGAAATCACCGCCGCCCAGGTGAAACATAAGATTGCGCCGTTCAAGGTCGGCGACGGCGTCAAGGTGCACACCAAGGTGCGCGAGGCCGACAAGGAGCGCGTGCAGGTTTTCGCCGGTGTCGTCATCGCCCACAAGGGCAGCGGCATCCATGAGACCTTCACCGTCCGCCGCATCAGCTACGGCGAGGGGGTCGAGCGCGTGTTTCCGGTCAATTCACCCAACATCGACAAGATCGAGGTTGAGAAGGACTCCACGCCGGGCAAGGCTCGTCTCTATTACCTGCGCGACCGCAGCGGCAAGGCCGCCATGGCCGTCAAAGAGAAGCGCAACAAGCAGGCCGCCCCGGCCAAGACCTGAGCCTTTCGTCCAGGCGAATCTCAAAAGCGAACCGCGAGGTTCGCTTTTTTACTGATAGCGGTTGAAATCGTTGATGGCCTTCAGTGCGGCCGCACGCCTCTCCCTGGGCACCTTCACAATGGTGAACAGATTGATCTGGATCTGCGTTCCATTTTGGGATCTCCGGCCGCGGGCGAGGCGGCGACGCCGAGGGCGACGACGATCAGCAGATGGGCGAATATAGGCGTCATGGCTTCTCCTTGTCCGTTCTGAGGAATGACGCGGGCGCCGCGTCGATCCCCAGCGCGGTGTGTGCTCCACCGCGGAGCGTATTGTAGCGTTAACAGGAAACTGGATTTTTTCTTTATACTAATTTTGAGGGGGAATCCAATGGTCTTATGAGCTTTCTATATTCGGCCCCCGACAAGCTAGAAGCCAAATATGTCAGCAACGGGGTAACATGTCCGTAGAGTGAGAAACTGCGCCTGCGGTTGCTTTCGGTCACTTCAAGATAGCAGCGATTCACGAATTTCACGGAGGAACGCAGAATTTTGACTTCTTCTTCGTGCCACTTTGTGTGGCTTCGTGTGACCTGCCCCCCGTCGCTGGAAGGTTAAAATGAGAGTCTCAGATGGATGAGGGGAGGTTGTGGGTTGATGGTTACGACTGCAAGTGAAGGGTTGGGCTGGGCCAAGGGGCCCCCATGGGGGCCCGCGATTTTTTGCGCGGCAAACTC
>SIBQ01000036.1 GCA_009695095.1 Lacunisphaera sp. | reverse complement strand
CAGATCCCTGCGATGCTCTTGCCGCCATCGGCCGCCCGTAAAATACGGATCTTGTCCTCGGTCGTATGTCCAATGCCTTTCATAGTCTGGGTCCTTCTTCTGGCCCAGACTAACACCGAAGGCAGCTCAAAGTTTCGGGGTCAGGTCACAGCACATCCGCCATTGCCGCCAACAGCCGTTCGTTTTGCGCGCGCGTGCCCACGGTGATGCGCAGCCACTCCGGCAAACCATAGGGCTTCACCGGCCGCGTGATGATGCCCCGCACCTGCAACTTTCCGAAGACCCGCGCGCCATCCCCCACCTTTACGAGCAGGAAATTCCCCATTCCGGGCACAAATTCCAGCCTGAGTTTTTTGCAGCCGGCCTCCAGTTGCCCCATGCCTGCGCGGTTTTCCCGCCGGCAATTCTCCACAAACGCGTGGTCCTCGAGTGCCGCGGCGGCGGCCGCAGCTGCAATGCCATTCACATTAAACGGCTGTCGGGCGCGCTGAACGATGGCGATCAAGTCCGGCGCGGCGTAGCCATAGCCCACGCGGAGTGACGCCAGACCGTAAATCTTCGAAAAGGTCCGCAGGCAGATCACCTTCCGACCCTCGGTGATCAATGGCCTCAAGTCCGGCGCCTTTACAAGGTATTCCGCATAGGCCTCGTCCAAAACCAAGATCACATGGGGTGGCAGCCCGCAAACAAACTCCTCGATCTCCGTCCTCGTGTTGGCTGTGCCAACTGGATTGCTCGGGCTGGCCAGAAAAGCCAGGCGGGTGCGCGGGGTCACTGCCGCGGCCAGCTTTTCCAAATCCTGCCGCATGTTCACCAGCGGCACCTCCACCGGCGTGGCGCCAAACATCAGGGTGACCAACTTGTAGACGATGAAGGACGATTGGTGCATCACGCACTCCAATCCCGGCGCCAGGAAGGCGTGCCCCAGCAGCTCGATGAGCTCGTTGGAGCCGTCACCAATGATGAACTGATCCATCCCGAGATTCCACTTCGCCGCCAACTTCTGGCGCAGAACATAGTAGCCGCCGTCAGGATAGAGCTGGGCTTCGCGCAAGGCCCGCTCGCCTGCCGCCACCGCCAGGGGCGACGGTCCGAACGGATTTTCGTTCGACGCCAGCTTGATGATGCCCGTCGGATCCAAGCCGAGTTCCCGCGCGACCTGATCGATCGGTTTGCCGGCTTCGTAAACCGGCTGCGTCAGAATTCCCTTGTTAGCGAGATCGGCAAACGTCATGCCGTCAGCCCACCGTCTGACCGGCTATGACTCAAATCAAAAGCAGCCCGTTGCACGCTGCTCATTCAGCCGTGGAATTCCACCTGCAGCTGGCACCACCCTGTAACCAGGACTGAACCGGGGCAGCGTCCTAACCCCGACAGGAAATACCGCAGCGAGCTGCGGGAAACGTTATAGTATTCAGGGCCGGCTCGGCACACGCACCCACTTCATCCCCGCGGCCTCGGCGGCCTTGATGCCGGGTTCCGCATCCTCAAACACGAGGCACTTTTTCGGGGCCACGCCCATTTTTTTTGCCGCCAGTAAAAACATGTCCGGCGCCGGTTTCCCGTGCGTCACGTCCTCCGGGGTCACCACCACCGGGAAATATTCCACCAGCTTCATCAGCTCCAGCGTGTGGCGCACGATGTCCCGCGGACCACCTGACGCCACGCCCATCGGGGTTCTCCCGTGCTGCTGGCGGGCAAATTCCACCACCGGCTCGACCCGGCGCATTTCCGACCGCAGCTCCACGAACAGCGCCTCCTTTTCGTGGAAAACCCTGTCGACATTGATGGTGAGCCCGTAGTGCCCGGCCAGCAGCTCGGCCACCCGCCGCGTCGGCACGCCACCCAGCTGGTAGAACAAATCCTCGCTCAACTCCTCCCGCAACCCCGCCCGCTGCATCGCCTCGTTCCACGCGCGGTAATGCAGCGGCATCGTGTCCACCAGCGTGCCGTCGAGATCGAAGATGTAACCGGCGAAATCGCCGGCGGGAATATCCAGTTTCATGCGAAGCGCGCCAGCGAAACGCCGCCCGCCCGGCGCGCAATCCCAAACTTGGTCCATCCGGTGCAGTCAGCCGGGATCCGGCTGGCAGCACAGCAGCCTGCGCCGCTCATAGCCGATGACCTGCCCCAGCCGGTCGAATTCAAACCGGCAGCAATCCTGCAGCTTTTTCCTCAGCATGGCCCGGCCGCGGCGCACGCGGGATTTGACCGCCGTCAGCGAGAGCCCGAGCCGCAACGCAATGTGCACGAGCGGCAGACCCTCCAGTTCCGCCAGCCGCACCGGCTCCCGGTAGGCTTCCGGGAGCTCCTCCAGAAAATGCTTCATGGAAATCACCACCCGGGCGCGCAGGGCGGCGACATCGTCGGGGCTTTCGCCGGCCATGGCCGCCGGCATTTCCACCGCCGGCCGCTGCCGGCGATAATGGTCGATGATCGTGCCGCGGGCGATCTGATAAAGCCAGGCGACAAGCTTCGTGTCGTCCCTCAGCGTAGCCCGGGACCGATAGACCTTCAGCAGCGTCTCCTGCGCCAGGTCGTCCGCGATGGTTTCGTTGCGCACCCGCCGGCGGATGAAGGCGCGCAGACGCGGCGCAAATTCCAGCACCCCGGCATCAAATCCCTGCGCGGTCATGGTTTCACCGGACGCGCCATGCTCACGGCGCTGGCGGGGCACAGACTTTGGAACTCCGGTGTCGGCGCGGAGGAAGGCGCAGGTCCACTTGATGGCCGCCGGCTGATCGGAGGCCGCCCGGTAAAGCCGAAGCGAGAGCCCTTGTTCGGGCTTTGCGCTGGGACTATGCCCGCTCACGCGCTGCGCACCACCTGCGCTAGGACGGTGGCGCAATCTCTATCCAACCTGGGACGCGACGTAAGTCATTTTTAGAGTGGCAACCAAGTGCATAGCCCATTTCTCAAATTGGTGGGAGGAGCCTGATTCCGAACCGGAAATCACCCCCGTGGAGATGATTTGGGCCGTGCCATAGTCGTAAAGCGGGCCGCCGGTAAACCATGCGTCTTCCTCCAACGCAATCGGCCCGCTCAGCGTGACCGATCGGCTCGCATAGATTTCAAACCCGATGCTGATGTGGGGGTCGAATTCATCAGTGCCCCAAATAGCAATTGGGTCGGCGAGGGTGTAGCCGAAGTCTCCTCCGCTGACTTTGTCGAAATGCAAGGTGCCGTCGCCGATGACGATACCATTGCCCGTCGTCTCTGGCCCGAGTGCTCCGTCTTGATTATAGACCAGGGTGCCCTTGCTGATCGTCGTCACTCCCAGCAAATCCGGATTGGCGGTGTTCAGCCGCAGCATTCCCGCGAAGGCAAAACTAACATCTAGATTGAGTCCGACCAAGCTGACGAGTGGAACATTGAATTCAGTCGTGACGGATTCCACCGTGATGAGCGGATCCGTCAGGGTGATGGAGCCGGTGCCGGTGAAGGTGACCCCTTGGGCCGAGCCCCAATAGACTGAACCTGTGCCGATGCCAGGGGCTTGAACCGCTGAGGCGACGTCAATGGTGTAGGTGCCGGGGCCGTCTGTCGGAAGTGGAAAACTGGCCGCAGCCGAGCCGTCGTTCAGCCAGGTGGTGGGGGACACATCGCCAACGGCGGATGTCGTCCAGTTGGCCGTGCTCGTATCCCAAGTGCCGCCACTGGTGCCCGTGCCAGCAGTCGCACCATTGACATCCCAGAACAAGGTCGTCTGCGCCGACAGCTCAACCGGCATGAAACAGCCCAGCAGTAGAATTAATCTGAAGGTGCGCATGAGTTGGCGTTGTCGGCTCGGACGAAACGCCAACAGTTTGCCGGAACTTGTCAAAACTGCAACCGACCTAACCCCTGCTTTATCAGTGGCCCTACTACTCTGCCCGTCAGCGCCGGGCGCCGCCGCGGGTGAGCCGGCTCTTCGGCCGCTCCGGCGCGATTTGCGGCATGCCGCCGCCGTCAAAAATACCCGAGTAGGTGTAATTGAACCCCTCAACCTTTTTCCATTCGATGCTCATGCCAATGAACCGCTCGATGGAGCGTGCGTCCCGCCACGTCTCCTCGGTCACCAGCGTGAAGGCATCGCCGGTGTTCAGCGCGCGCCCGGTGCGGCCGATGCGATGGACGTAGTCCTCGGGATTTTCCGGCACGTCGAAATTGATGACGTGTGACACCCCCGCGATGTCGAGGCCGCGAGCGGCGACGTCGGTGGCGACCAGCACTTCGAATTTGCCTGACTTGAAACCCTTCAGCGCGTCGGTGCGCTCCTGCTGGCTCCGGTCGGCATGCATCACGCCGACGGAGTGGCCGGCATGCGCGAGGCGGTTGGCCACGTAGTCGGCGCCGGACTTGGTGCGCGAAAAGATGAGGACGCTCTTGTATTGGGTCTGCTCGAGCAGGTGGACGAGCAGTTCGAATTTTTGCGCCTGCACCACCGGGTAAAAGCCGTGCGCCACCGTCTCCGCCGTCGAGCGTTCGCGGCTGACCGCGATCTTGAAGGGATCACGCAAGGCCCAGGCGGCGAGCTGCTCGATCTCGGGCGGCAGCGTGGCGGTGAAAAACAGCGTCTGCCGCTCGCGCGGTACTTTTTGGACGATGCGCTTCACGTCGGGCAGGAAACCCATGTCGAGCATCCGGTCGACCTCGTCGAGCACGAGGATGTCGATGTTATCCAGCCGCACCTCGCCCTGCTCCATGAAATCGAGCAGCCGGCCCGGCGTGGCGGCGAGCACATCCATGCCGTGGGCGAGATCCTCGCGCTGCTTGCCATAACCCACGCCGCCGTAAACCACCGTCACGCGCAGGTCGGTGTATTTGGCGAAATTCTTGAAGGCCTCCTCGACTTGTACAGCGAGTTCGCGGGTGGGCTCGAGGATCAGGACCCGGAGCGCACCGTGGCGGTCGAGGTGCTGGAGGATGGGCAGGGCGAATGCCGCGGTCTTGCCCGTGCCCGTCTGGGCCGAGCCAATGACGTCGCGGTTAGCGAGCACCGCGGGAATGCCCTGCGTCTGGATCGGCGTGGGCGTTTCATAGCCCATCTGCTGCACGGCATAGGCAAGCCGGTCGTTAAGACCCAGCGCCGTGAATGCCGTGTCCATCTTCGGCACCTCGGGCAGCGGCTTGGGCGCATGGACTACGCGCGGCGTCTGGGTCGGTTTGGGTGCAACCGCCGGCCTTGGTGCTGAATGCGATTGCGACCGGGCCTGATAACCGCCGCCCCGTATTTCGCGACGCTGATCGCCCCCCTTGGGCCCGGGCCGGGTTGATTTGTGGGCCGGTTTGGTCTCGAGACGCTTGGTGTCCTTGACGAAGGTCTGCCGGATTTTTGAAATGAGTTTTCGCAGCATGGCAAAGTAGAGCCTTGGTATCAGGCCCCCCTGCCTGCATTGCAATCCTGCATCTCAACTTTGGCCGGCGGAGTCCCGTCCGCCGCTCAGAGACCGGCTTTGATCTTGTCCAGGATGGACATCGAGAGCTGTTCGTCCCCGAACACTCCGACCCGAATCTTGATTTTGGTCAGCTTCTTGCCGGTATTGCTGATCGCGATTTCGATCTTCTTGTCCATGGCCGTGCGGGCCACTAGCACCGCTTTGAGTGCATCCTTGCTTGCGCCGCTCCGACGATGCACTCGCTTCCACAGAACCTGAGCCCTATGAATCTGGCCATGCCCTGCCATATCCGCTCCGCCTCGGCCGCCGATGTGCCGCACATCCTCACTTTCATCCGCGACCTCGCCACCTACGAAAAATTACTGCCCGAGGTCGTCGCCACCGAAGAGACGTTGCGCCGCACCCTTTTCGGCAACCCGCCCGCGGCCCATGTCGTTATCGCCGAAGTTGACGGCCGGCCGGCCGGATTTGCGCTTTATTTTTTCAATTACTCCACTTCCCTCGCCCTGTCAGGCCTTTATCTGGAAGACCTGTTTGTGAAACCTGAATTCCGCAGGCACGGCACCGGCAAGGCCCTGCTGCTCCATCTCGCCAAAATCGCCAATCAGCGCGGTTGTGGCCGGATGGAGTGGTCGGTTCTTGACTGGAACGTGCCTGCCAAGGGTTTCTACCACAAGCTCGGGGCGGCGCAGCTTGAAGACTGGCGCGTTTTCCGGCTCACGGGATCCGCCCTGACCCAATACGCCTGAGCGCCACCCGACTGTATCGCGCTGCGTCGCGGCCACGGCCCCTGCTCAATGCCTCCGGCTTTGCTACACTCGCCCCATGAAACTTTCGTTGTATTGGGGGATGCCTTCGCCAAAAAAACTTTCCACAGCAACTCCGGCCGCGATTATTTTGGCTGGTCACAACAAGGCGCGCAGTTTTGGACCGATCCGCCGCGCCAATGCGGGGTTCGCATAGCCGACCCAGGCGACGGGCGAAGTCGTGTCGAGTGGGGCGCGCAACGGCTGGCCGTCTGGCGCGGTGATCACGCAACCCAGCTCCTGCGCAATCAGCGCCGTGCAAAGGTCGTAAGCGTGGCAGGGAAGCCCGCCTTTTACCCGTAGTTGTGCGAAGGCCAGCGGCCGCAGGTCGGCGATAAAACGGTCGTGCCCCATCAACAGCTCGTAGATTTGTCCGCCACTGCTCAGGTATTGGTCATCGAAAATTTCTGCACCCGCCCCGAGCCGGCGCCAGAGCTTCTCTTCCCGCTCGGCCAGCCAGGCCTTCCCCGGTGGGAAAAACTTGGCGAATGACGCGAAGCCATGCGCCACGGTTCGCGCCCGGGAGGGGCGCGGCTTGAATTTAGTCCTCAGTTTTGTGCGCAAATCGGTCCGCACCGCCAGCACGCCGCGACCGCGCACCGCGCTGAGCTGATCGGCCAGCCCTTGCTTGCTCGTTGGCAGCTCGGTCATAACCGCGACGACAATATCACTGAGATTGGTCTTCGCCCCGCGTTGCGGGGCAAGGGCAACGAGGCTCCAGGCGGAACGCTTGTTATACATCAGCCCGCGGGTGCCGTCGATCGGGTCAAGGATGCACTTGAAAAGCGTCCGCGCTACCGGAGTGCCGCGCGGAAAAGTGACCGCGTGCCCCTCGAGTCCCTCCATCACCAATTCGACCGGCCAGCGCTGCGGCCAATGCCTCTTAAACCACGCCAGCACAGTCGCCTCGCTGACCCTATCGATGGCGTAGATGGTGTCGGCGGAAGTCACTGCCGCCACGCGTGCCATCCGTTGGCTGCTACGACGTTGTGCCGTGCTAACCGACTCGCAAATCGCGTCATGCAGCCGGCAGAGCAGCCGTCGGGCCTGGTCGAGGTGGGGATGCATCAATGAATCCGGATGTCAGGATTGAGTTTGCCGCTACTGTCGAAAATGCAGCTACTGCTTGCCCGTCTGTGGCGGGCTTGCAACCGCGTTTATAACACGGCAGATTTTGGCCATGCAAAAGACCCCCGCCCAACCAAGAAAACCGGGAAGCCAGAGGCGCCCCCGCCCGGATCCTTTCCCCGCGACGCAAGACCACGCAGGCCACTTCACTCCACGAACTGGCCGTGGAGCAACTCGAGCATTTTCACATTGACCCGAAAAGCCCGACGGGCCGGCCGTTGCTCGCCCTCGCCGAGAAACTTTATGCGGCGCACGGCGACGTGATGGATTTGTGGGAGGCCACCACGCGCGAGTTGGGCCGGCTGCCACGGCAGGACCGCCTCGCGCTGTTCAACGCCAAGAAATTTCTCTCGTTCCAACTGGCGAAGCTGCTCGACACGCTGCAGAACCCGTCGCGCAAGACCCACCAGTCGCTCCGTTACTCGAACACGACGATGCTCGCGAAGGGGCCCTACCCGACCTTTGACAACGTCACGGCTATCTTCTCGGCCACGCCGGTCATCACCCGGACCGCCACCTACCTCTACGCCTGCTCCGAATGGATTGATGATGCGCTCCAGGGCCGCGAGTTCCTGCACGAGATTTACTCGCGCCTGATGAACCCCACCTCGATCTCGCTGCCCAACCATATCGTGTACATCGAGGCCGGCCCGATGGCGGGCGAATACATGGCGTGGAATTTCAACTCCGGCATGGCGGCTATTGACGCCGCGCTCTCCCATCTTGTCGGCTACTAGGATGTCGTGCTTCCCTCGCGCAACATCTACGGCGGGGCGCACCAGCTGTTGCACGACTGGTTCGGCAAACGCCCTAACCTCGATGTCGGTGTCGTGTTTTTTGATGGCTTCACCACCAGCGACTTCACCAAGGCCCTGGCTGGAGTGAAGAAGAAATACGCCGACCGGCTCGCCGCCGGCCGCCGCGTTTATGTCTATCTCGAGAGCCCGTGCAATCCCCACGGTGTGTTCCTTGATGTGCCCGGCATCGCCTAGGCCGCGCATGCCGCCGGCCTCACTGTCATCTGTGACTGCACCGTCGGCACACCTTTCCTCGTTCGCCCGCTCCAGCACCCCGACCCCGCCGAGCGCCCCGATTACGTCATCCACAGTTATACAAAGGATCTCACCGGCCACGGCACCACCACCGCTGGGGTCGTCATCGGTCGCAACGAGGACATGTTCCTGCCGAAGGGCGACACCTCGCCAAGCGGCAAGAGCTGACACGACACGCTTTTCTGGAATGTCTATTATGTGAAGGGTGCCTTCCTCGACTCCGACAAGGCCTTCGAGGTGCTGACCGGCATGAAGACGCTCGAGCTGCGCCTGCTCAAGAAGTGCATTAACAGGCTGGTCTTCGCCCGCTGGCTCGCGTCGAACCCGCTTGTCACCGTCAGCGGCCCGGCCAACCCGGAGGATCCGAATCACGCCACGGCCGCACGGCTCTCCTACCTCGGACTGCCCGCTCTGCTTTTCACCATTCACTTTGAGGCGGCGAAGATCTCCCGCGTCACGCTGGAGCGCTTCTTCGACTCGCTCGCCCCGATGTTCGGCCATATGGTGTCGCTTGGCCAGAGCAACACGCTCGTGCTCTGCCCCGCGCTCACCTCGCATTCCGAGCTCAGCCCCGAGGCGCTCAAGGAGGCCGGCATCACATCGACCACCGTCTGCATCTCGGTGGGTGACGAGTCGCCCCGCGAGCTCATCGGGGATTTTCTGCAAGCCGCCCGTTCGGCCATCGACGCCGCGCTGCCCGATTTCAGCAAGAAGTTCATGCCCGCGGTGGCCATCGACGCGATGATTGACGAAATCTATGCCGACGTGCACCGCCGCCACGCCGCCGCGCCGCCGCCCAGCCGCGCTTTGCGGAATGCGTCAAGTAAGCCTTACTTCTTGGAAAACGGCGAATGCGTCTCGTGCTTCAGCTCGCGGGTCATCAACGCCATGAGCGCATCCGCTGGTTTCTTGCCCGTATAGAGAATGTCATGCACCTCGGACAGGATGGGCGCGGTGATGCCATTCTGGAGGCACAAATCATGAAGCGCCTTGGTGGTGCGGTAGCCCTCGACCACCGTCTTGCGGCCGGCCAGCAGGCTCTCGGCCGATTTTCCCGTCCCGATGTTTTCGCCAAACTCGCGGTTGCGGCTCCAGGCCCCATGGCACGTTGCGACCAGGTCGCCGAATCCGCTCAGGCCATAAAAAGTTTCCTTGTCGGAACCGAGTGACTCACCCACGCGCACCATCTCGGTCAAGGCCCGGGTGATCAACGAGGCTTTCGCATTATCCCCTAGTTTCAGGCCGTCGCAAAACCCCGCGGCGATGGCGTAGATATTTTTCAGACTAGCGCCGTATTCCGCCCCAGCCAGGTCGTCGCTGGTATAGATCCGGAGTGTCGGGCCGCTCATCGCCGCCTGCACCTGTCCGACAAACTGGTCGGCGCGCACCGCCGCCATGACCATTGCCGCGGGCAGGCCGCGAGCCACTTCGCTGGCGTTGGTCGGCCCGGTGAGTGTGCCACAATTAAGGCTGGGCAGCACCTGGGCCATGATCTCGCTCGGGCGGAAATGCGTGCCGATCTCGAGGCCCTTGACCAGACTGAGGAAAAGCTGCAGCCGCGAAGTGTTGTGCAGCACGGCCCGCATCTGCTCGCACCAGGTCCGCAAGGCTTGCGACGGGCTGGCGATTAGCGCCACATCGGCCTCAACCAACGCAGCACGGAGGTCGCTAGTGACGATGATGGCTTCAGGCAGCCGGACGCCAGGGAGATAGTCCTGATTTTCCCGGACGGCGCGGAGCAGCTCGGCGTGCTCGGGCCGGCGCGCGACCAGTGTCGTCTGCTGGCCGCGGCGGGCGAGATGCGCAACTATCGCGGTGCCCCAGGCGCCTGCGCCGATGACCGCAAAGTTGAGTGGGCGCTGCTCGGGCATGAGGGGAACCGTCAGGTTTTAAGGAAGCCGGGGATCCTTTCACCGGCGAGCATAGCATCGAAATTTTCCCGGGCGTTGACCAGCTCGAACCGGCTGCCGGCCACGAGCACCTCGGCGGGCATGGGCCGGGTGTTGTAGCGACTGGCCATGGTATAACCGTAGGCGCCGGCGCTCATAAAGGCAACCAGCTCGCCCTCGCCCACGGTCTGCAACGTGCGATCCTTGGCGAAACAGTCGCCCGATTCACAGATGGGGCCGACGAGGTCGGCCTTAAGCGCGGGGCGCGAGGTGTCGCGCAGCAACGGCACGAGCTCATGGTGGGCTTCATACATGGCCGGACGCACAAGGTCGTTCATCGCCGCGTCGAGTACGAGGAAATTTTTGCCGGAGCCGCGTTTGAGGTACTCGACGCGGGAGAGCAATACACCCGCGTTGCCTACGAGGAAGCGGCCGGGCTCGAGGAGAATCTTAAGTCCGAGCGGCGCCAGCAAGGGCGTGAGTGCGGCGCCGTAGGCCTCGGAGGTGAGCGGGCGATCGCTTGCGGGCCGCGCATTCCACCACGCGGCGTCGCCACTGGCGAGCGCGTCCTGATAGACAATGCCGATACCGCCGCCGACGCTGAAATAGGAGATGCCGTAGGTCTTCTTCAACTGCTCGACGAAAGGCCCGATCTTCTCCACCGCCTCGATGAAGGGTGCGGCGGAGGTGAGCTGTGAGCCGATGTGCATCTGCACCCCCTGGATGGAAAGATGCGGATACTTCGCGGCGGCGTCGTAGGCGGCAGCGGCAGCCTTGAGCGGGATGCCAAACTTGTTCTCGCTCTTGCCGGTGGTGATCTTGGCGTGTGTTTTGGCGTCCACGTCCGGGTTGATGCGGATGGCGATGGGTGCCTTGCGGCCCAGCTGGCCGGCCACGTGGTTGATGCGGGCGAGTTCGGGCTCGCTCTCAACGTGGAAGCCGAACACGCCGGTCTCAAGGGCGAACTTGATTTCCGCTTCGGTCTTGCCGACGCCGGCAAACACGCTGCGAGCAGCGCTGCCGCCCGCGGCGAGCACGCGCCGGAGCTCCCCTCCGCTCACGAGGTCGAAGGCCGCGCCGAGGTTGGCAAGCAGCCGCAGCACAGCGAGACTGGAATTGGCCTTCATGGCGTAGCACAGTTGCACGTCGAGCCCGGCGAGGCTGGCGGTTAGCCGGCGGTAATTGTCCGTGACGGTCTGCGCGCTATAGACGTAAGTTGGCGTGCCATGCAGCTGCGCCACCGCGGCGAGATCAACAGATTCGCAGTGGAGTTTCTGGCCGACGTAGCGGAAGTGGTGCATCGGGGTAAAGGGAGCGTGGAAGCAGTCGAGATAGCCAGAATCCCCTTGAAAGGAAGAGCTATTATTTGCGAGTGTAATGCCGTGTCCTACGGAATTCGCCGCCTGCTCAACCACTTGCCGATCGCTTTTGGCCAGCGGAGTGACCGGCGCCTGCGGACCACCCGGCTAAAGCACGCGCAATTCGCAAGTTTTTTAGAAAGCTCCGGCTTCCGCACCCACAATGTGGACCACCACGCGCGTAGCCTGCACCGCCGGCGCGCGGCCAAGGGAATGTTCAAGTGGTCCATGGCGTTCGGCGCCGCCTGGATCGCGCTAGAAAGCGCACGGGCACTGACGTTGTTTTGATCAGAGTGCACCGCGCAAAGCGGATTGCCAGCTACGGCCGAGGCCGGCTTAGTGCCGGTTTGTGCAACCCAGTGCTGAACTTTATCCTTGGATCTCTGCCGGCGCCATTGCCTGGGGTATCCTGGACTGTTTCTTCGGCTACCGCGTTTTCAAGGTCACGCTGGCCGTGCTCGGCGGGTTGATTGGCGTGCTCGCGGCGCAGGCAACGGGTCTGGCCTTTGGCTTCGGCCATAGGGCCGAAATCGTCGCCATGATCGCTGGCGGACTGCTGGGGGCGGGCCTGGCGTTTCTGTTGTATATTGCCGCGGTGTTCGTGGCGGGACTCGGTTTTGGCGCCACGCTCGGGATTCTGCTGCTTTCCAATTACAATCACATGGTGGCGCTCCTGACGGGCTGTGTGCTGGGCGTCATCAGCGGATTCCTCGCCGTGAAAGTGCAGCAGGTGCTCATCATGCTGTCCACGGCACTGCTGGGGGCGTTCCGCGCCCTGCTCGCGCTGTCGTATTTCACCATTCAGCTCGACTGGCTTTACTACTTCCAGCAGCCGCAGCAGTTCCCCGCCTTGATCGACAGCAATGTCTGGATGTTTCCGTCCATCCTCGCCCTCGCGGCGGTGGGGGTGATCGCCCAGTTTGAGCTCGGCGGCTTGCCCGGGAAAAAGAAAACCAAGACGGCAGGCGAGTAAACTTGCCGCGCGATGAGTCGGCCGCAATATGCGGTCGATGAAAATATTCCTTACCCCGCTTTTCCTGCTGACACTCGCCACGGTCATTTTAACGGGCTGTAACAGTGGTCGTAACACTATCACGGTCGGCCTGAAGATCGAGCTGACTGGCATCGAACGCGCCGGTGACGGCACCGTGCAAGTGACCTGGCGAGTGTTTAATCCCAATCTTGCCTCCTATCTGCTGTCGCAGACCAGCCACCGGATTTACCTCAATGGCACGCTGGTGGGCAAGACAGTGGATGCCGATCCCATGGGGGTTCCGGCCCAACTCAGCTCTAGCAAAACGAGCAAGCTGTTGGTGGCAGATCCAGCCGCCGAACGCTTCTTGCGTGACGCGCTGGCCGCCGACTCGGCCATTTATCGCGTCGAATCGCTGATAACGGTCCGCCTGGATGGTGAAAACACTGACCGGTCCAGTCTGACCAATTCCGGTACGGTGCCGGTGACTGGTAAATAGAAAATTGGCGCTTGGGTTGCCCCAAGTGCTCCGGTGAAGGGAGTGCCATCAGGCCGCCAGCCGGATGCCCTGCACCTTGGTGTGGCGGACAACCAGCCTGCCTGGGAACCGGATAGGCCGGGCCATGGTCAGCACGCGCGATTGGCGGCTGTATTGCTCGAGCGTCCAAGCCACGAGGCCGGTGGTGAAGAGGATCGAAGTAAAATCGGCGGCGTCGAAAGAACGATTGCTCGCCAGAGAAGCAAAGCTCAGGAGGGTCGCGGTGAGAACGGATGCAAGAGAGATTTTCATTGAAGGATTGGGTGATACCTGAAGAACACCGCCCTCAGGCGGAAAGTTGAAAAATCGCGCAAATGCCTGCCCAAAAGGCAAAAGGCACAGCACCGCTACGCCTTGGCCATCAGCACGCAGATATTTTTTGCTGCGACCACCATTTTTGAAAGGTAGCCGCCTTTATCTAAAGCAATCCCGCCGCGGGATCGTGGACGATAACCACTTGGTCACCGACCAGTCCAATCACCACCACACAGTGGGGCGGATGGATGACATGTTCGCTTAATGCCAGCGCCAGGCTGTCCATTATTCCCATCCGTTGCAGCGCCGGGTCAGGCGGCTTGGTGATCATGACGATTAGCAGCCGGCCTTGACGCATATTATCCTGCAAGTCGGCCAACGATCCCTGAAAGACAAATGCCTGCAAGCCCATGGATTCTGCCAGCACCTGCAAATCCTGTCCTGTGGTGTCCCTCGGCGCGGCGGGACACTTGGCCTTGAATTCATCGAGCGGTCACTCCCCAATGCGCCGCGACCGCCGCCACACAGGCGGAACCGCAGGTGTATTGTTCATTCTGTCGCAAGGGTGGAAGCCCGCTGACAATTGCAATGCCTGCGCTCGCCCCCCGCTCAGCCCGCGCCACCGGAGGCGCTCGAAACCGGCTTGAAACGCGTGCGGAAAAGTGCGACCAGGTAATCGCGATTCATCCGGGCAATGAAATCGTGGCTGATGAGCTTCGGGCACGCCGCGCTGCATTCGTATTGGTTGGTGCAGTTGCCGAAGCCGGCCTCATCCATCGTCTGCACCATGGCGAGCACTCGCTTGTCGCGCTCGGGCTGGCCCTGCGGCAGGAGCCCGAGGTGCGAGACCTTGGCGGCAACAAAGAGCATCGCCGAGGCATTCCTGCACGCAGCCACGCACGCGCCGCAACCGATGCAGGTCGCCGCGTCCATCGCGAGGTCGGCATCATCCTTCGGCACCAGGATGGAGTTGGCCTCGGGCACCGCCCCTGTGCGCACGGTGATAAAACCACCCGCCTGCTGGATTTTATCAAAAGCCATGCGGTCCGTGATGAGGTCCTTCTGGATCGGGAAGGCTTTGGCGCGGAAAGGCTCGACCACGATCGTGTCGCCCTCCTGGAAACTACGCATGTAAACCTGGCAGGTGGCGATACCCTTGCCGGGACCGTGGGGTTTGCCGTTGATAGTGCGCGAGCGAGCGCCGCATATGACCTCGCGACAGTCGTGGGCGAACGCGACTGGTTCCTCGCCCCTGGTCGTGAGCTCGTTGTTCACCACGTCGAGCATCTCGAGAAACGACATGCTCGGGTTGAGGTTCATCGCCGGGTAGTCGACAAACCGACCGGGCTGGCTCGGGCCGGCCTGTCGCCAGACACGAAGAGTGACGGAGAAGAGTGACGGGATACGCTTTTTCGAGCCACTCGGAGAGTTAGTCGGAGTGATGAGTTGAGGTTGGGGTAGTGGTTCTGGTTTGTCGATCTTCGGCGGAGGGTGGCCGGAGGCCAACCGGAGTCGGAGATCGAGAGAGTTGGGCGGCGTAGT
>SIBQ01000035.1 GCA_009695095.1 Lacunisphaera sp. | reverse complement strand
CTACGCCGCTCAACTTCCTGCTGTCCCGACGGAGGGAGGCCGGAGGCCGACCGGAGTCGGGACAACGCAAACCCAACCCAACACATCAACCCATAACAGGCGCCCAGACTAACCCTCCGGGTGGCTCGAAAAGTTGAGGCCGGTCAATTGGATCATCGAGACACACCCCGTCGCTTCGCGCCACCCCTCTCCAGAGGGGATCGAATGCAAATGCAGGCGAAATCCCCTCTACAATGAGAGGTGCCCGGCAGGGTGGGGTGTGTTGTGGCCTTGCTGCAGGTGGAACGCGTTGACCCCAACGCGTTGCGGCCCGCCACTCCCAGGCTATTTGTAACGTATTAATTGACGAATTGCAGGGGGAGGTCTGACCGGCAAAGCGGACAGGTTCAGGTGGAACGCGTTGCTGCTGCCAAGCGTCGCGAGCAAGCTCGCTCCCACAGGATTGCCTCAGCGCCGGTGCCACGTGCCCCGCGACAAACCGCCGGACTTGGGCCGGGCCGGATGCGCGTGGCCGTGAGGGGCGGGCTGGGATGAGGGGCCCGGGGCCGGGCGGGGGTGATGTCCGCCGCCGTGACCTTGCGGGGCGCGCTGCTGCTGCTGCGCGCGGCGCGGGTCGACATAGCGCTGCGGCGCGGCGACCCCGATGCTCGGCGCCGAGTGGTAATTAAAGCCTTCCAGTTTGAGCTGGGGAACTTTCTGGCCGATGAAGCGCTCGATGGCGCGGATGTCGTTGGCCTGTTCGGGCGTGGCGAGCGTGAAGGCGTCGCCGACCGCCTGCGCGCGGCCGGTGCGGCCGATGCGATGGACGTAATCCTCGGGATTGGCGGGCACGTCGTAATTGATGACGTGCGAGACGCCGGCGACGTCGATGCCGCGGGCGGCGATGTCGGTGGCGACCATCACCTCGTATTTGCCGGACTTGAAGCCCTCGAGGGCCTCGACGCGCTGCGACTGTGAGCGGTTGGCATGGAGGACGGCGACGGAGTGGTTGGCGGCCTTGAGCTTGCGCGCGATCTTGTCGGCGCCGTGCTTGGTGCGGGAGAAGATGAGCACGCTGTGAAAGTCGGTGCGCTCGAGCAGCGCGACCAGCAGGTCGAATTTCTTCTGCATCGACACCGGATAGATGGCGTGGGTGATCAACTGGGTGACGGTGCGGGCGACGCCGATCTCGACGCGCGCGGGGTTGCGCAGGGCGAAACGGGCGACCTCCTCGATCTCGGGCGGCACGGTGGCGGAGAAGAACAGTGTCTGGCGCTCGCGCGGGCAGCGGCCGATGATTTTCTTCACGTCCTTGACGAAGCCCATGTCGAGCATCCGGTCGACCTCGTCGAGGATGAGGATCTTCACGCCGTCGAGGCGGAGGGTGCCCTCCTGCAGGAAGTCCATCAGGCGGCCGGGTGTGGCGATGACGATGTCGGTGCCGGCCGAGATCTCGCTGCGTTGGCGGCCGTAGCCGACGCCGCCGTGGACGACGGTGGCGCGGATATCGGTGAAGCGGCCAAAGTCACGGAAGGCGGTCTCGACCTGGGCGGCGAGTTCGCGGGTGGGCTCGAGCACGAGCACGCGAGGGCCGCGGGCCTCGTGCTTGCCGAGGCGGGCGAGGACGGGCAAGGCGAAGGCGGCGGTCTTGCCCGTGCCGGTCTGGGCCGAGCCGATCAGGTCGCCGCCGCCGAGGACGACGGGGATGGCGCGCAGCTGGATGGGCGTCGGGTCGGTGTAGCCCATGGCCTTGACCCCGTTGAGCAGGGCGGGCGTCAGCCCGAGTTTGGAAAATGGCATAGCCGGCCATTACCCCGGCTTTTGCGGGGCATGGCGAGGCAAATCCAGCCGGGCTTAGTTTGGGCTCTCTTTTTCCCTTCCAAACCGCACTGTGCAGGCATGGAAAAACGTCCGTTCAAAGAGCTGGGTCTGTCGCCGGAGATACTAAAGGCCGTCGACAAGATGGGTTTCGAGGAAGCCTCGCCCATCCAGACAGCCGTCATTCCGTTCGGCATGGCCGGACGCGACGTCGTGGGCCAGTCGGCCACGGGCTCAGGCAAGACCGCAGCATTCGCCATTCCGGCCATCGAGAAAGTCGACACGCATGTGCGCAAGGTGCAGGTGCTCGTGCTATGCCCGACGCGTGAACTGGCGGTGCAGGTGGCGGAGGAGTTCGGCAAGCTGGCGTTTTTCAAGAAGGGCCTGATGGAGGTGCCGATCTACGGCGGCCAGAGCTACGAGCGGCAGTTCCGCGCACTTGCGTCGGGCGCGCAGGTGGTCATCGGCACGCCCGGCCGCGTGATGGACCACATGGAGCGCGGCACGCTGCGGCTCGACACGCTCAAGGTCGTGGTGCTCGACGAGGTCGATCGCATGCTCGACATGGGCTTTCGCGACGACATCGACCACATTCTCAAGTCCGTGCCGGTGGAACGGCAGTGCCTGTTTTTCTCCGCGACGGTGTCCCGCGCCATCCAGGAGCTGATCAAGCGCTACACCCGCAATCCGGAGTGGGTGCGGATCGAGGCGCACGCCCAGAACGCCCCGCAGGTGGAGCAGGTCTACTTCGAGGTGGACCGCCGCTCGAAGATCGAGCTGCTGACGCGACTCATCGATCTGCACGACTTCCGCTTCGGCCTCGTTTTCTGCAGCACCAAGATCATGGTCGACGAGCTGGACGACCACCTGCACGCCCGCGGTTACTCGACGGACCGGCTGCACGGCGACATCACGCAGGCGCAGCGCACGCGGGTGATGGAGAAGTTCCGCCGGCGGGGCTTCGAGTTTCTCATCGCGACTGACGTCGCCGCGCGCGGGCTCGACGTGGACGACCTCGAGGTGGTGTTCAACTTCGACCTGCCGAACGACGCGGAGGATTACACGCACCGCATCGGCCGCACGGGTCGCGCGGGCAAGAAGGGCATGGCCTTCACCTTCGTGGCGGGCCGCGAACTCTACAAGCTGCAGAACATGATCCACTATGGCCGGCTGAAGATGCGGCGCGAGCGCGTGCCGTCGATGGACGAGGTGGAGGAGGCGAAGGGCAACGTGTTCTACGAGAAGTTGCGCGTCACACTCGAGGCGAAGAAGTTCAAGGCGCACAACCAGATGATCGACCAGCTGCTCGAACAGGGCTTCACCAGCACCGACATCGCCTCGGCGCTGATCCATTTGCTGCAGGGGGTGGCGGCGGAACCGGCCAAGGCCCCCACCAAGCCGAAGGCGGCGCGCATAGCCGCCAATGAATATGTGGTGGCGCCGGCGGCGCCGGCTCGCGAGCCCGTCACCCCGCGTTCCTCGTTTCCGGCTAGGACGGCCGGGGCCAAACCCGGCCTGTCCCGGAAGGAATTCGGCATAGCCAGGGCGGGTTATGAGCGCAAGCCTCGCACGGGGCGCGAGCCGGGGTATTCTACGGTTTCATTCAATGTGGGGCGCGCGCAACTGGTCACGCCGGCCGATCTCGTCGGCAAAATCGCCGGGGTCACGCGGCTGCCGGCCAGCATTGTCGGCGCGATCGACATCCATGAGGACCACACGCTGGTGGACGTGGCGAGCGAGCACGCCGAATTGGTTGTGGCCAAGCTCGCCGGCATCCGGGTGAAAAACCAGTCGCTGAAGATGGCGATCGTCCCACCCAGGATGAAGTAAGCGGAGAAGTTCACCGGCTGAACTCCTGCGGTGTGGCTGGCTGCGCTGGCCTGTCGCGCTGGTGCGTTCAACCCCTGCACCCCGGATATTGCGCTGATGGTCGGGCCGATAACGGCACCAAGCCGTTGCGGGCGGGTGACTTGACAGGGGGTTGGGGCGCCGGTATCTCCATGACCCGTTGCCCATGGAAAACGCGCTTGATCAATCGGTGTTGGTGCTGAACCGCCTCTGGCAGGCGGTAAACGTCATTGGCGCGCGCCGAGCCTTCGCCCTGCTGGCCCGCGAGCACGCGCAGGTCGTCCACCAGACCGAGGACAACTTCCGCACTTTCTCGCTGATGGATTGGATCGATTTCTCAAGCTACAATCCGCCGATCAACGCGCTCGAGACGGTGCGCACCGTTAACCACCGCATTCGGCTGCCGCGCGTGATCCTGCTGACTTTTTTCGACAAGCTGCCGTGCAAGGAGCTGAAACTGACGCGCAACAACATCTTTGAGCGCGACAAGGACCACTGCCAGTATTGCGGTCACATCTATCACCGGGAACAGCTGAACCTCGACCACGTCATCCCGCGCCATTACGGTGGCAAGACGACGTGGGACAACATCGTGTGCTCCTGCATCAAGTGCAACACGCGCAAGGCGAACCGCCTGCCGCACGAGGCGCACATGCGGCTCATCCGCAAACCGGTGCGGCCGAAGTGGCGCCCGGTCATCTCGCTCGTGCTCGGCAACCACAGCCACGAGAAGTGGAAGGACTTCCTCGACGTCGCCTACTGGAACGTGGAGCTGGAGGAATAAGTCCCGGCCGGCTGACGGGCGGCATCTGACGCTTATGAGATTTCACGCAATTTTACTCCGGTTGCTGCTGGCAGGCCTGCTTTGCGCGACCGCCTGAGCACGCGACGAACAGCGCATTGCGCAGATCAAGGAGGCCATCCAGTCGTTGGAGACCGTGATGGCGGACAGCAATTCGCTCGCCGTCGACCGGCCGCGCCTGCAGCACAAACTGGAAACGATGAAGCAGGAGCTCCAGATCATGGTGGAGCGCGAAGTCATCGAGTCCCGCGAGCGCAGCCTCAAGGCGGAGGTGCACACCCAGACCCGCGAATTGCTGCGGGACAAACTGCAGACGATTGGTTCCGACCCCGCCGCGGTGGAAAACCGCCTGCGCGAGCTGGAGGCGAAGCGCACCAAGGCCACGGCGGAACGCACCGCGCTTAGCCTGCAAAAGGAGGATGCCACCGCGACTCTGACCGAGGGCCGCCGGGCGGAGTTGGACGAACAGTTGTTCACCAAAAACGAGGAGACCCGGGCCATCGCCCTGGAGCAGGAAGCCGCGGAATACGAGGCGAGGCTCGTGCGGCAGGCACAAAATCTCCGCGACCATCTGCGGATCGAGGAATCGAGCCCGCCCAGCCAGCCCTCCGGGCTTGGTTTGCCAAGCGCAGGGAAGTGCTCAGCGACACGACCCGGGACAAGCAACTGACCGCCATAGCCGCCAATGTGGCCGAAAACCTCCGGGTGACTGAAGCCGGACTGGCACTGGCCCACCAGAAGCTGGCAAAATTTGACGAGGAACTGCAACTGCTCGAGCGGCAGACAACTTTTCTGCGACGCAATATCCAGCTCGACCAGCTGCTGGCCACCCAGCGGGCGCAAAAACAACTGCTAGGACAGAGAATACCTTTCCTGGCCGACCAAGTGGACGCCCTCCGCCAGTCGCGAGATTTCCTGAAGACCCACCGGGAGTTGCTGGGACTGGAGGCGCGCAAGCTGGACGAACTGGCGGATGAACTGGGGGGCCGGGTTTCTCAACCGGCTGTTCTGGCCGCTGGTGACCGCCGCGGTCATTCTGCTCGTCTACCTGGCGGTCAGCCGGCTGGTGCTGCCCCGGCGTTATAAGAAGGAGGAGCTCTTTCTGGCCAGGCGACTCGGGCGTATGCCACCGTCCTGCTCGTTTGCGCCGTAGTGGCGCTCTATCTGCTCGAAGACCTGCGCGTGATCGCCACCACGCTCGGCCTGGTGAGCGCGGCCATTGTCATCTCGCTGCAAGATGTCTGCGCTTCGTTCTTCGGCTGGTTCGCCATCATCTTCAGCCGGAAAATCACCATCGGCGACCGGCTGGAAATCGAGGGGGTGCGCGGAGATGTGCTCGATATCCAGCTCCTGCGCACGACGCTGCTGGAGATGAACAACTGGCTGGGGGTGGATCAGCCGACCGGCCGGATCATCATCGTCCCGAACAATTTCATCTTCAAAAGCAAGGTCTTCAATTTCTCGCACGGCCACCCCTTCATCTGGAACAAAATCGAGGTGACGGTGACATTCAGCACGCCGACGGCCGGGGCCACCGCTGTCTTTCAGAAAGCGCTCGAGGAGGAGACGCGAGAGGAGTTTGCCGCGGCACGGCAAGAAGCCGCAGTAATGGAGCAGCGTTACGGCGTGGAAGACGCCGACTACCGGCCGAAAATCTATACCCGCATTGCCGACAGCGGCGTGACGTTCAGCCTGATCTACGTCAGTCATTACCGCCGGACCTCGACGATGCGGAACCGGATCAACCGCCGGCTTATCGCCGAGCTGGAGACGCACCGGCACATCCAGCTCGCGTATAACACGCTGCAGGTGCTGGCCAGCACGGCGCCGACCGAAGGCCCCTCGGCCGTGCTCGGCCAGGATGTCACGCGGGCGCCGTTTCTTCTCCAGCCGCAAGCCTGAGCCCACCGGCCCGGTCAGCGGTATTCCTCGAGGACGGGGACGAAGATATCGAGCACGCGGCAGTCAGTCAGGGTCTTGCCCCCGTGCATGACGCCGCCGGGGATGAGTGCCGCGACGCCGGGTTCGAGAATGCGCGTCTCGGTGCCAACGGTAAATTCAAAGCGGCCCTCGATCACATAGGTCACCTGCTCGTGCGGGTGGTTGTGCATCGGCACCGGCGTGTTCGCCTGGAGCACGACTTCACCGACGGTCATTTTGTCGAGGTGGGCATAGTAGCCACGAATGGTGCCGCCGAAAATTTCCTTGACGGGCAGGGAGGCGAGGGTGACGAAGGACATGGGGGGATGTTATGGGTTAAAGATGATGCGGGTAGGGGTGCTTGCCCTCAAACGCCGGGGCCGGAGAGGGCCACGGCCCCTGCCGTTATCCGGTCAATAGAGGCAGTGTGACGCGCATCGTCGTGCCGCGCGGGCCGGTGTGGCGGACGGAGAGTTCACCATGATGGTCCTTCACGATGCGCTGGGCGATGGCGAGGCCGAGGCCAGTGCCATCGGCGCGGCCGGAGAGGAACGACTCGAAGATGCGCGGCCGGATGGCCTCGGGGATGCCGGTGCCGGTGTCGGTGAGGTCGAGTTGCACGACGCGACCGCGGGATTTTCCCTCTTCGCTGCAATGCACGGAGAGCTCGCCGCCGTGCGGCATGGCCTGGAGGGAATTGAGGGCGAGATTCAGGACGACCTGCTGCAACTGGCCCTTGTTGCCGTCCACCAGCAGCGAGCGGGCCGGAGCGGTGTAGTTCAACTGCACGCCGGCCTGCGCGAGTTTGGCGCGGAGGAGCACGAGGGTGTCGTCGAGGATTTCCGCCAGCGCCCAGCGCGAGTGCAGGGCCGTCGGGGCGCGGCCGAAGGAGAGCACGCGCGCGACGATGGCCTCGAGCTGTTCGATCTTTTCCGTTATGACCTGCAGGTCACGGCGGCGGGGATCGTCCGTGGCGAAATCGGCGCCCAGCGGGCCGTGGAGGAGTTTGATGACTGTGAGTGGATTACGGATCTCGTGGGCGATCTCGGCGGCGAGCAGGCCGAGAGTGGTGAGGGTTTCGTTTTTGCGGAGCATCTCCTCGGACTGGAAGACGCGGGCGTAGAGCCGGGCGTTCTGCAGGGCGACGGTGGCGAAGCTGGCCAGAGCGGTGAAGAGGCGTTTCTCGTCGTCGCTGAAGCGGTGCGGTTTGCCGTGGAAAACCGAGAGCACGCCGGCGGGTGCGCCCTCGAGGATGAGCGGTGCGGCCAGCGCGGAGCAAAGGGTGCGGTCGCGCGGCAGGTCGGCGGCCTCGTTGTAGCCCGGCCCGTCGATGTTCTGAAACTCCGTGGATTTGCCGGAGCGGATGACGGCGGTGAGAAGCGATTGGCCGGCCGGCACGGCTTGTTGCGGCAGCGTCAGGTCCGCGGCGGACAGGTCGTCCGCGGCGGACGAGGCATGCAACCGGAGTTCGCGCCGGGTGCTGTCATAGTCGTGCAGCAGGCAGAGCCGGGCGTTGAACAGCGCGCGGCCGCTCTGGGTCAGGGTGGAGAGCAGTTCCTCCGAAGCGAGCTGGGCGACGAGGGCGTGGCCCAGCTCGACCAGCGTGGTCAGCTGGGTGGAGTTGGTGCGCAGCCGCTCGAACTGCCAGAGGCGGTGCAGTACAATGCCTGCCTCGGTGGCGAAACGCCTGAGCCGGGCCAGGGCGGCCTCATCGAAGGCGCCCACCCGGTCGGCATCGAGATTGACGACCCCGATGATGAGGCCTGCAACCATCAATGGTGCGGCCATTTCACAGCGCACACCCTGGCGGGCTGAGATATAGCGCGGCTCGGCGGCGACATCGGTGACCAGCAGCGGCTTGCCGTGGAGGGCGACCCAGCCCGTGACCCCCCGGCCGGGGCGGAGCGCAAAATCACCCAGGTTCGGTGGCAAACCCTGCTCGACGCAAATCTCGAGATTGCCGCTATCGGCGCTAAGCAGAGAGAGCGAGCCGCTGTCGGCCGGGAAGGCAGCAATGATGGCCGCGAGGATCCCGCCTTGCGCCGACTTGGCGTCACCCGCACTGGCCGCCAGCGAGGCAATGCGGTAGAGGACGGCAGCGTCAGATTGCGGATCGCGGATTGAGGATTGGTCAGGGGAATCGGCCATGAGGCGGGCGAGCGACGGGATTTGGCAGTGCGAATGGAAGTGGCGAGCATTGTCAGTATCCCGGCGCCTTCCTGCCTCAATAAGGCTACTTTGGACGATTTTACGCGACCACTATCGACAAATAATTCGAGCCAACGAGTGGTCTCATCGCATTCCTTCTTCAACCAGGCCCAACCTGGCGATGAAATCGGCCCGTGCCTTGGCTCGACTGGCGGCGCGATAATTCGCACTCCCCGAGCAAACCTGGGTGCGCGCGATGAATGCTGCCGGGTCCACGCCGGCAAACTAGCGGGGAAATATCTGCAATCACCCGGTTACTGCCGGCGCCGGGACCGGGGTAATGACGGCCCGGAGGGCATCGCGCAGGCTGTGCAGCTGGACGTCGTCCGCCTTCACCTCGGGATTCTCGGGTTCGATGTAGAAGGTGTCGATGGCGACGCTGCGCTCGGTGTTGATGCGGGCGAAGGTGGTGTCAAAGCCGTGATCCGAGATGGTTTTGACCAGCATATAGAGGAGGCCGATGCGATCGTGCGCCTGCACCTCGACGATGATGCGGTCGAGCGAGAGCTCGCGGTAGACCTCAACGGTCGGCGGAAAGGTGGAGGGCATTTCCTGGCTGGCGGCGGTGTAGCGCGTGGCGTCGGCGTATTTTTTGGCCTGAGCCGTGATGTCGGGCAGCAGATCCTTGTTGTTGACCAGTGCCTCTCCCACGGTGCGCGCGAATGTCTCCATGGATTTCTGGTTCTGGACGATGCCGCGACCGGGCTCGGCCACGTGGAAGGTGTCGATGGCGATGTGGTCGGAGCGGGTGGTGATGCGGGCTGAGAGGATGCTCAGGCCGGCCACGCTGAACGCGCCGGCCAGCTTGTAGAAGAGTCCGGCGCGATCCCACGTGACGATCTGCACCGTGGTGTAGCTGCGGTTGATGTCATCCAGCCACTCGATGACCGGCCTCAGCGAGCCGAGGGAGTCGGCCGCGGAGATGGAGTGCAGCAGACGGTTTACCATCCGGATATGCAGCTTGATCTCGGGCGCGTCGGTCTGGATGAAATAACGCTCGGGCAGGAGGCCGAAGTGCGCGCTGATCTCGTCCGGGCTGACGCCGGCGATGGTCTGGGCGATGAGGCTCTGGCGGGTCATTTCCATTTGTTCATGCAGGCGGGTGTCGACTTTGTCTCCCAGGGTCAAGCGCTCGAGCGTGGTGTCGAAAAGCTGCCGGTGCAGCGAGTCCTTGTAGCCGTTCCACAGACTGGCGGAGGTGCCGCTGGCGTCGCAGAACGTGTGCACATAAAGATAGCGCAGCCGGCCGGGGTCGCCGACCAGATCGGCAAAGGTGGCGGAAGTCTGCGGGTCATCGAGGTCGTGCTTCTGCCAGAATCGTGCCATCATGAGATGATTCTTGATGATAAAATTGACGATCGCCTGGCTGCTGGCATCGACCAGAAGGCGCTGGAGCACGGGGGCGGCGATGGCCACGCCGGCCTCGGCGTGGCCCTGGATGCCCTCGCCCTTGCCGATGTCGTGCAGTAGCAGGATGAGGTAGAGGAGGGTGGGCTTGGCGGTCTGGTGCAGCTCGTCGCGGTATTTCTCGGCGCTCGGCCCGGCGGGAGTGAAGAGGGTGTCGAGCTCCCGGATGGCGCTGAGCGTATGGATGTCGGCCGTGTAGCGGTGGTAATACTCGTGCTGCACGAGGCAGGTGAGCGGGGCGAACTCCGGCATGAACCGGCCGAGCACGCCGAGTTCGTGCATCAGGGCCAGTGGCGGGTAAACCCGCCCGGCCTCGTCGAGCATCGCCCGGAAGCTGAGGTTGGCGTCGACCGACTCGATCACCTGCCGGTTGATGAGGTGCAATGACGCGCGGATGAGCGCGGCCAGGTCGACATCCGGCGCGCCGCTGAGCTGCTGGCAGTGCCGGAACACGCGGATGAGTCGGACGGGATCCTCCGAGAAAATCCCGGGGTGCTCGGCGGCGAGTTCGCGGCCGCGCAGCAGGAAACCGTCGAGCCGCTTGGTGCGCTCCGAGCGGCGGGCCAGCAGCAGGTTTTTCAACGCGCCGACCAGGCCGGGGCCCGCGGCGATGGTCAGGGCCAGGCGCTGCTCGATGATTTTTGAGATGCGGTAAATGGCCTGCGCATGCCCGTAGTAATCCTGCATGAACGCCTCGACGCGCTCCAGCAGGGCGGGCTGCGGGTAGCCGAGATTGGCGGCGAGCCGCGGCTGGGTCTCGAGGTTGAGCACGTCGGTCGGGTGCTTGCTCATGTAATGGAGCTCATTGCGTACCCGCAGCAGGAAGTGGTAGGCGCTTTGAAACTGCCGCAGCTCGCCGGCAGGCAGGTAATTTTGCTCCACCAGCTCGTCGAGGCGTGAGATGCCGAGTCGCACGCGGGCCATCCACAACGCGTTCTGGAAATCGCGCAGGCCGCCGACGCCGTTCTTGATGTCGGGCTCCTGCATGAAAACCGTGTCGCCGTGCTGCAGGCGGCGGCTGGTCTGGTCGGCGAGGCGCGCGGCGATGTAATCCTTGGGATTGTCGGCAAGATAATGCTGGCGGAAGGCAGTGGCGAAATTCTCGTAGAGCGTCTCCCCTCCTGCGATAAAGTGTGATTCGAGCAGGGATGTCTTGGTGCGGATGTCGCGGACGGCCTCGGAGAAAACCTCGTTGAGCGTGCGGGTGGAGTGGCCGATTTTCAGCCCGAGGTCCCACAGGGGGTAGAGAATCTCATCGGACAGATGCTGCTGGAACGGGGCCAGCTCCTTTGACTGGGCAGCGGATGGGTAGAGGAACATTACATCGATGTCGCTGAGCGGGTTGAGCTCGCTGCGGCCGTAGCCGCCCAGGGCGATGAGGCAGACAGGCGAAGGCGGCTCGCCGTGCTGCTTGCGCCAGGCCTCGTGGGCGTAGCTGAATAGCGGCTGCAGCAGCCGGTCGATCATGCCCGCGATGGCCTGCACGATATTTTGCCCCGGTTCGCCGGCGCGGTGTTTTTGGCGGATGCGCTCGCTCTCGGCCGCCAGGTATTCCTTGCACGCGGCCAGCCGGGCCGCCGGCGAGCTGGCGCTCGTGAAGGAGGGGTGGCTGCTGAGAGCAGGGGTGGGGCGGCCGGTCATGCGAGGGCTTACATGAGCAGCGCAACTAGCTCGGGGAAAGCTGGAAATGCGCGGCTTGCGGGCGGAAGCAGGGAATAATAATCTGGTTGACGGGCAATTCTGGCTTTCAATACTGCACCCTCTCTCGCGGGAGTAGCTCAGTTGGTAGAGCACCACCTTGCCAAGGTGGACGTCGAGAGTTCGAGTCTCTTCTCCCGCTCCATTTATCAGAAGCCCCGATGAACCAAAAGGTTGTCGGGGTTTTTGATTTCAAATGCCGCAAATGTGGTAACATAAAACGAGGTTTGTGCTAACAGTTCGCCAATAGTCAAAGACGACGCCGAATGTTCGGGGCAGAGTATGATCGCAGAAATTCCATGTCCAAAAAATCTCTATGCTGTCCTCTGTTTCACTTCTCGCGCGCCCTCATATTCGCCGTCTGGATCAAGTTGATTTCTATCCGCACCAGACGACTCCTAGAAGGCCTCTAGGATGGCCCTAAAAGGCCATTTACAGGCATTCATTGCCACCTCGCGAGCGTTGCCCTAAATCAGGCAATATGGCTTTAGATCATTGCCAAGCAACGGGGGCGGGGGGGTGCGGCAGCCCAGGGGTGGGCTTGATTGGGAATTGGTTCACTGCCCTCTCTTTAATTTTTAAAAAATGGGGCAAAGGCGGCGCTGCTTGGAATCCATTCCCCTCGCTCCGGTCGGCCTCCGGCCTCCCTCCGTCGGGACAACGCAAACCCAACCCATCAACCCATAACAGGTGCCCCGACTAACCCTCCGGGTGGTTCGAAAAGTTGAGGCCGGTCAGCTGTGACCTGACCCCCGAAAACTAGTCCACTCGCAGAGTTAGCCTGGAGGTGTCAGAAAAGAGTCCAAACTTGCACCAGCATTGGCTCCGTTTCAACCGGTCACGTCCATACGGGCCAACCCCTGTAAAAACCACAAAATACCCTGCTGGGGCTATAAAAGGGTCAGCAGTGACGCTGTAGGCCGCAAGCGCAGTGCCAGTGGGTGGGCAGGCTGTGGGCGTATCCGGGAGTGTAGAGCGTAGGAACCATTACCCCCTGCCCTTGAATTCGTGCGAATTTGAAGAAACAGGATTTATCTCCGAATCCGCAACGCGTTTTGCCGCAATTAAGCTGAAATACGAACGAAGCGAGTCGGCAGAAATTGTAGCCATCCGCTTAAGAAAGGACGAAACTAGTAGATGAGTCCACTTTGAAGCATGCAGTTGCGCGATCGCACGGCAGGCACAACGACGCATTATTTGGTAAACCTAGGCAGATGACTTTGACTCGGCCGTGCCTTGCCACTAGATGATTCCGGCAATGGAGATACCTGAGGGAATTACTAGGGAGGATGTTCTAGACGGAATCGAGCGCTTCGAAAAATACGGTACCACCGACTTTGCAGAATCAATAACGTATGATCTTTTTCTCAACGGTCGCCGTTATCCTCCTAAGGCAATTCTTGGCCTTTCTACATTCCGACTGCTTGCTCACAGTCTGACGCATGCCGATTTCAAAGGCGGTGAAGACTCGAAGTGCTTTAGAATCCTAAGGAAGCTTGGCTTTGAGATTGTTCCGAAAGCATCTCCGCGTGCATGGCTCGAGATGGCTCGGGATCCTGTTCATGGAGGCAATGGCTGGGAGTTCGGCCATGCCATCTGGGCCCCAGCCTTGAAAGAGAACGGACGCTCCTGGGCATATTGGAAGAATGTGGAACGAGTGAAGGCCGGTGATGTTATCGTGCATCTGAAAGGAATTGGCCCAGAAGCAGCCTTTGTTGGAAGTTCAATAGCCGCACATGATGGAGGTACAGCTGACGGCAGGCCTCCTCATCCGGGCAACTCAGCATATGCGGGCGAGTTTCTAAGAGTGCAGCTGAGAGACTACAACGCGTTCGAGCAGCCAATTTATCTTAGAGCTGTTTTTGCCACCAAGCAACAAGAGCTGCGCTCATACTATGAGCGCAATGCGGTACGCAAAGGAGTGTCGCGATACACTCTGTTCTATGTGATTTAAAAAGGACTATTGCAGTGCCAAAATGGGGCTTATCTCTCGGTGTTCGATGCGGGTTTGGCCGAAATCTGTCTGGGCCCGAGAAAGACTCCGCTGGCGCCGCTCAGTGACGAGCGCCCGAATACGCATGTGCAAACCGGACAGCAGCTTCGTGACGTGCTGGTTCGAATAGGCCAAGCCGAGTTTTCCGATCAGGTCAGAGCAAATTACAATTCGACCTGCGTGTTCCCTGGCTGCGAGATAACAGATCCCTCTTTTTTGATCGGAGCCCATATTGCTAGGTGGGCGGACAATGAATCCATGAGGGGCAGCACCGCGAATGGTCTATGCCTCTGCCTCATGCACGACAAAGCTTTCGAGAAGGGGCTGTTCACGATCGATAGCAGATACTGCGTTCGAGTTAATTCCGAGGCGTGCAAAGATATCAAATGGGCTAGTTCGCACCTTAACCGATTTGAAGGTTTTTCTATAAAATCAGGGCCTATCCTTCCGTCAACCGAAGCGCTCGCAACGCATTGGCGACGGATTAAATTCACTCCAGGTGCCTGATGAGAGCAGTGGTCTATGGAATTCGGCGCGGAGGCCTCAGCGAGTTCGTTGGCACTGAGCCACGTGCCCATCACCGGACTGTTCACCGGCCGCTCAGGCAACGCGGGGGGTAACCTGCCCAGTCCCTGTCCAACACGACAGACGAATCCGGCAGAATTGGCCGCGCAATTTTTGCCAGCTCAAAGCGGCGCTGCCTGTTATTCCGCGAACCTAATCGCCGTCACCGGATGCAGTTCCCACAGCGTTGCCGCCTTCTGACCGTGCTTGCCCCGGCGCGGCCCACTGGGATGGGTAACGTGGGCATCGTGCCACAAAATGTGAATTTCGCAGTGAAGTCGGACTATCTTGGGGCATTACTTATCGCAGCGGGGATCAAAAATAGCGCCGTTCCTGTAGGACTCGCGGGCGATGACCTAATCCAAGCCGTTAAAGAATTTTGTGTCTCAGTGCAAAATTGGCGGTAAGTAGAAGACAATATGTTGTCCTGCCACTACCATGGGCACAGCTAGAATCTTAGTTCGCGGCATACTTCCCTGATTCTGCGCTCACTCGAGTCGCCGAGCCTTTGGGCGACGTAATCTATCGGCTCGTTGCTGGTGACTAAAACAGAGACGTGCTGACTGTAAAAATAGTCGAACAAATCACGAAAGGCGCGACCAGGCCTTTCGTCTGCGAATGGGAATTTATCCACGTCATCAATGACCACCAGATTGTACCGCTTAAATCGGCGGACAAACTCGGCGGGCTCGCCTTCGCGAAAATCTTGATAACACAAATCTGCAAGGGACCCGCCGGTGGTGAACACATACCGCAAGCCCAACTTGACGATGCCCTGCTCAATCTTTCGCCATGCCATGCGAGTCTTGCACCTTCCTGTCTCGGCAGACCATAACCAGAGTCCAGGGTATGTTCCAGAGGTCCATGAGTCGGCTGCATCCCATGCTTCAAGATTCGACAATAGGGCGCGTTTGATAGGTGGGAGAAACTCAGGCGGACACTTTGCCTTGAAGTCATTGAGGCGCGATTCTTGAATGAGCTCCCTGCTACGAGCATCAAGGTCCACCAATTCATTGGGCGGTGGAATATCCAACTGCGCAAAAGGAGATAGGTTCATCGAAATAGGGGTTTAGTCGGTTTGTGGTTCGGATCGGCCTTACGATTAGGGGGATAAATTGACTTCCAGCCGTTGCCTATGCTGCCACGGATGGCGGCGATAGCCTCGGATTCACCCATTGCTGCCAATTCGGCCAGTTTCGCGCTGACGGTCTGCGGCACCCATTTGCGAAGACGGCAAGCAGTCGAATAGGTCATCCAATCGCA
>SIBQ01000034.1 GCA_009695095.1 Lacunisphaera sp. | reverse complement strand
GGGGGTGGGTCGATGCGCTTCATAAACCCACGGGTTTCAGTTTGAATTTCCGGATGCTGAGACCCTTGTTGGGAGCCTTGACCGTGAACTGGAACGAGTTTGAGCCCTTCTTCAAGTCGATGAGCACCGGCTTGGTCTCGCCCCAGTATCCCTTGGTGTAGGGCAGCGGAATATCCACCATCGTGCGCCTGTTCAAGCGGAGCATGAATTCCCGCCCCATGGTCACCGTGCACACCTCAGCCGTCAGTTCATATTTGCCGTCCGCCGGCGCATCCACACTGTATTTCAGCATCTCCGGCTGAGCGGCACCGAGGGCGTAGTGAACCTGCACCTCATTGCCGTCGATGGTATGCATGAAGCGCAGCTTGTCGGTATTCACCGTCGATGCGGCCGCAGCCGGCGGGATCGTGATCACGCCATCCGCGCCGGTCACGATCGTCTTCTGGGCATCGGTCAGCTCGATCTGATCGACCTTTTCAGCCGCGGCTTCCACGTTGGACTCGGCTAGTTCTGCTCCGGTGACGCCGATATCCTTGATCGCCGCATCTTCCACCAGGGCCAGTTTCCTGTAGAACGCGAGCAACTTCCAGAAACCGCCGCCTGACCCATAGCCGGTCACTCCGTCCTCTCCTAGGGCATTTCCCAACCACTCACAATTCAGCACCTGTTTGTAGGGTTCAGGTTCCTTGTGGCACTGCGACATCAGGAGAAACTCCAATCCAGGGAGTCCGTTGACGCTGCAAAACGCGAAATGAGGTCCCAAGACAGTGGTCCAACCATCCGGAGTCCAGCGCGCCATGGCGGCATGTCCCGAGGAAGGGGCCCGTCGCGCCGGGATGCCAAATGCGTAGCACGACAACTGTCCGACAAAGGCGCGCGGGCCGCAAATGCCGCCTTCGAGGAAGAACTGCTGAATGTTGGACAGGTCGCCCAGCATGCCGCTTCTGTCGACGCCGCTCACGTAAGGCACGTCCGTTTTGACAATCCTGCAATAGCGCCATTTGTATTCCTCCCGCGTGTGATCAGGACGGTAGTTGCGTATCATATTTCTAACCCAGTCGATATCCTCAAGCGTGTAGGCGTCTGGAAACACAAAGCGATAGTCCCAACCGGTGCCGCCCAATTTGGAAAAGGCGGGGTCGAGCATGCCGGCGTCGTATGCCTTCAGGTAATTCTGGTAATACCTGACCAGGGACTCGGCTGCGGGAACGTCGGGATAGATATAGGTTTTGTCCGTATACTGCAGGGATGCAGCCAGGGCCCAAACCTGAAAGAAACCCTCATGGGAACGCTTGGTGGCTTTCTGAATGGCCGTGTAGTTGCGCATGGCCTGGCCATAGTTTCCTTCGCTGGCCCCCTCCATCATCATGGCCTGCACGACGAGCTTGTCGTCATTGAGGAGCTTGTCGATCAGCGCTTTTTCCGCATCGCCCGTTTGCGCGAACTCGGCCAGGCGCTTCGGGGTGGCATGAGTCAGCAGGGCGAATTTGGCCATGATGGCCTGCTCTTTCCCGCCGACGAGAAATGACTCGATGTCCTTCATGACCACTCTGGCCGCCGCCAGGGTCTCCTTCTGTTTCTCAACAAAGGCAAGGTTGTCCGGGCCATGTTTCACGGTGATCTCCTTGCGCATGACGGTCTTGGTGACAGGCGGGACATCTACGAGCGCGGCAACCCGCTTGGTGAATTCAGCCTTTTTCTTTTCATCCACCTTGGGTTCCAGTTGCTTGATCGATTCCTTTAGATCAGCCAGCATCTTGCTGTATTGTGCCTCGAGTTCCGTCCCTGCGGGGGTCAGGCTGACCGGCGGAGGAATCTCTGCGGCAAAGACCGATGCCGATATGGCCAGGGCCGCCATGATCGATACACTCTTGATGATGTCATTGATTTTCATAATTCAATTTTTGCTTTGTCGTGAATATATCATTATCGCCGGAACCGGCGAAACCTGCCGGGCATTGTTCGTAGCTTTATGGTTTCGGGGTCTCCATCCGGTGCTTCTTCAGCCAGTTTTTCAATCTCTCGTGGGTTGATTTATAGATGCTCGGAGCATCCGGTTTGGCTGGCTCTGCGGCGAGCTTGCGCATTTGGGCCGCCTCGTCCTTGCGCCCGAGCTTGTCGAGAATCCCGGCCTTGGTGGCCCATAGTTCCACCAGAATATCATCCGAGGGCGCGACCGTGACCGTGGCAGCCATCTCTCGCCACCGGACGGTATCCCCGTCGTCGCGTCTGCCCGAGAAGTAGCGCAGTTTCTGGGCGTCGATCGCCATCTCGATGGACTCGAGCGCGGCTTTCCAGTCCTGCATGCCCATGTAGGCCAGCGCCTGGCCATGATATTGCGGAGGCCGCCAGCCGAAGCGATCGGGGGCCCAGGGAAGATAGGGGCCGCCGAAGACGCGGGCAGCCTCCTTGAAATCGCCCTTCTCCAAGGCCTTGCACGCATGCTCCACCTCGCACGTCTCGATCTGCACCTTCATGGCAAGGAGTGTCGCGAATAGATCCCCACCGCCCTTGTATTCGAGACCCCTCGCATCCCACGCGATGGTGCCGTCACGGCGGAGCAGGAAAACATTCGGGATGCGCTCGGCCGACAGGATCCCGAGCCGCCGCACCATGGGATTGGCGAGTCCGCCGGGCACCATCGCCGCCCGGCATGTCCATCCCTCCACTTTCATCATGGCCTGGGCCTTGGCTGGGTCGTCGCAGAGAAAGGCGACGACGACGTCGAGGTCCTTGTTGACATGGCGCTCGGCCAGTTCGAGGGCACGGGCCATGACAAAGTTCGGGGTCCTGGGCTTGGGCTTGCCCTTGGCATCGAGTTCCGGTGCCGTCTCGATCACCGCGGGCGGCTCGACAAAAACCAGCAGCGTCAATTTCCCGTTGGTGTCACCAGGAACCCGGAGCGTCTTGCCGTCGAGAGTCTTGAGTTCCATCACCGGCAGCGGAACATCCAGTGGCGTGCCACCAAGATTGATGATGTAGCCGCGCGGGCTGGGATTACCGAGATTGAAGATGTAGTTCGCCTTCAGCAGGGCGTGCCTGTGGAAACGGTCGCGCAGGAACGATGCGAACGACCAGAGCGCCGGATTGCCGTCATATCCCGTCAGCGGGAACTTGTCGCGGTAAAGTTCGTGCAGGTCCCTAGCTTGGGCTTCCACGGCGAGGATCGCCGCCGCGGCAGAGGCTGATGCCGGGGCCTTCGCGCCTCCGGATTCCTCGATCAGTTGCGCCAACAGCGCAACGGGCTTGGCGCCACCCTGGCGGATGGCCTGCTTGGCGAGGCAGAAGCGGGCGACAACCCCAACCGCGGGCGGAACGCCCTGGGCAAGCACCTCACGTGCCTGCCCGGCGGCCTGGACAAGGTGTTCGGGTTCGCCGGCAAGATTCCACATCCCCAGCAGGGCAACGATCAGTCGATTCCGCACGATCCACGAATTCGGGTCCGCGGGATGTTGCTTGAGGGCATCGAGACAGAGCCCGTGAGCCTTCTTGTAGTTCGCCAGGGCTTCAGCAGGTGCAAGTCGATACCGGAAGGGCGGGAGCGTGAAACAGGCCTGGATGGCGGCGAGCGTTTCCTCCGGGGCGGAATCGGCCGTGCGGTTGAGCCTGCTGGCGGCGGATGCGTCCGCAGCGAAGGAGATCATTTGCAATTCCGGGGGCAAGGCCGGGTCGAGCTTGTTGTCCGGGCCCATGACCAGAAAGTCACCGATGAACAGGGACTGCAATTGCGCGAGATGGCGGTCTTCGGGAATCCTATCCGGCGAAAGCTCGACGCTCGCCCGCTTGCGGGGATCGGCGGCCCCATTGGCAGCGGTGGACGGCATCAGCAGGGCATGCCCAAAGCCGTTGCAAAGAAGGCAGGACGAATCGCCCTGTCCATACGTGAGGTAGGCCTGGCTTTTCCTGCCTCCGGGCAAACGCAAGGCCACCCAGTCCAAGTCAAGCTTGCCCAGTGTGGATTGCCCCGCATCCGGCAGTTCGTCGAGATTGAAGCTGTAGACCCGGAAGACATGGCGGAAGGATTTCCGCAGTTCCCCGATATGCTGCAGGTAATCTTCAACACCCGGGGACTTGGCAGACCAGAACACGAGGACATACGCATGGCCCATCGCGTCGATGGGGAAATTCAGGGCGACGCCGTCGGCGCGGGTGTAGGTGCCCGTGAACAAGACATCCATATTGCCGATGCTGAGATTCTGTCGGCGCCACTCGATGACGGCGGGATCACCGGCAAAGCGCTCGCTCAAGGCCTTGGTGATCTGCCCCTGCAGACCGGAGGCATTGAGTTTGCCGGCGATTTGAGAGGCGATGATGAGGCTTTTGGCTTCAGCCGGCGTGCCGCGGTAGCGCGTGATCAACTCCTGAAGCGCGCGGGCTCGCTCGTTGATGTCGGCATCCTTGAGCGAGAGGGCGTTTTCCGAGAGCAACAGATCGGCCTCGAGACGAAACTGGGCATGTTCGTCGGGGGCCTTGGCGAGCTTGGCGCAGGTCTCCAGGAGCGCCTCGCGGTTCGGAGCCGAATTCTCCATGCCGAACAGGCGCTTGCGGCTATCCAACATGATGCCCAGAACCTGCCAGCGGTTCGGTGCTGCCGGGGTGCCCTCCAACAGCGCCTCGCCGTCGCGGACGATGTTCTTGTAAGCGCGGCGCTTGCCGGCCGATGTGGTGGCCGTGCCCGCTTCGGCCAAGTCCTTCTGCAGGGCGGCAATCCTGGCTTCCGGGATGCCGGGTGGCGGTGCAGCAGGTTCCTGGGCATGGCAGAGGTGAGGCCAGACAAGAAACAGAATCACCCAGACGCAGCGGAAGATGTTCATATCATCTTTGGTAAATCGGGATGTAACGATGGGGGGTGGCCAGGATAATGATGGCCATCGGCGTCTCGTAGGAAATGGTGCCTAGTGTGGTGGCTGTGCCCCAGCCGCCTTTGGCATTCTGCTGTTTGACCAGCGCATCCCGGATCTTGGGATACCACTCGGAGTATGCCTCGTCGCCGGCCTGCACCATCGCCTGGATCGCATAGTAGTGGGCGTAGTAGTAGTAGCCCCCCCCCGTGAAGATGCCGGGCGCCTGGCTCTTGAGGTAGCGGATCGCGGCATTGACCATTTCGGTGTCCCGTTGTCCCGCGAGCTGGGCGATGTAGGCGCCGCCCGCGGTGCAGGCGGGGCTCTTTGCATTGCTTTTGGCAGTGTAGGCAAAAACACCGGTTTGTCGGTCATATACTCCCTCGAGATACTTCACCACTTTCGCAATCGTCGCGTTTGGAACCACGATGCCCGCCTGATGGGCCGAGGCGAGGGCGTGGAAGACGGTCATGGTGCAGGAGGTGTCCTGGCCGGCATCGGCCTGGGGTTGGTAGCGCCATCCGCCGCCGGGGTTTTGCGAACGCAGGATCACCTCCGCAGCCTTTTCGAGGGCTTCCTTGATCGCATCGTCATCCTTCGGGTCGCGGACCATTCCCCACATCTCGGAAAGGGCCAGGGTGGCGAGCCCGTGCTCATACATCACCGTGCCCAGGTATCCGTCGGGCCGTTTCTTCGCCTCCTTGAGCAGCCACTTCATGCCGCGGTCGAGTTGTTCCCCATGGGGACCGAAACCGGGAAACTGCGCCTTGCCCATGAAAGCCATCAAGGCCAGCGAGGTGTTGCCGACCGCGTGGCCGCCCTGTCCATCGCTGTCCCAGGAGCCGTCCTTCTTCTGGGCCGCAAGCAGGTGTTCGAGTCCCTTGTCGATGGCGCGGGATGCTTCGGCGGTCAACTCGGGCGCGCCGCCGCCGGCGGCCGCCGGGGTCTGGGCGTCGAGCGGTGACGCGATCAGGAAATACCCGAGCAAGCAGAGCCCGAAGGACCGGCGGACTGGCGAATGGCCGGACCCCGAAGGAGCGGGTGCCGGGGGGCTTGGACATTCGGGTGCTTGAGTGTTGGAATCGTTCATTTTGTCAGTCTTTCGTAATAGTCCTTGAGAATGGCGCGGTATTCGAGCGGCAGTTCCCTGGCGAAGTTTTCGTTCAAGGCGGCGCGGTCGCGGCGTCCCAGCACTTCCCACTCGACGCGCCCGCCCTTCGGTTTGGTGCCGGTCAGGGCGCCGGGCACGAACAAGGGCAAATCCTCTGGCTCCAAGAGCACATCAACCTCGGCCGGTGCCGGTGGCTGCGCTCCGGCCGGTGGGGGTATCATTACATACTTCAGCGTATACTCGATAATGAAGTGGCGCAGCGTGTCGTTCGCCTGGCCCTGGCTGGTGATCGCCGCAGCGCGATCGCCCTTCTCCAATCCGGCCGCCGCCGCCGCCATGTCAATCTGTGCAGCGGCCAGTTTCGGATGAGGCGCCGGGGCGGGTTGTGCCGGGGTGGGCTGTTCCGGGGCGGGTGCCGGGAAGAGGGCTCTGCATTGGTCTGCGAGTTTGCGCTGCCGCGTGGCGGCGGCTGCTAATTCCCCTTGCGCGGCAGCTTGTGTGTTCCGCCCGAGGTCCTGCTGATATGCCGCGAGGTCCAGCGCTTTCCCGAGCAAGGCAACCTCGGGTGCGGGTTTCTGAACCAAACTGGCAGATGCTGGCGGAGCGATCAGATGAGCCAGGTTCTTGATCAGGGTTTTTAGGTCGGAGGCTTCGGCGCGCAGAGCGTCGAGCGACTTCTTGAGTGCCGCCTCAGCACCCTTGTCCCCGATCTCCTTCGCCAACCGGCCAGCGGCGGCGGCATGGCCGTCCTCTCCGGTCAGTTTCGTCAATTGGCTGCCAAACTCCCCGGCCTTGCGTTTCAGCGCATCCGCATCAGGCGCGCCCTCCGCCTGTGCCTGCAGTTGCCGGATGCCGGTCAAAATTGCGGCGCTTCCAGGCAGCACTTCATACACGAACTCCGACAGTTCGCGGACATAGCGGTATCGCGGGGTGATTGCGTCGAATTTCGCCCGCATTTCCCGCAACGCATCCAAGATGGCCGACTGGGCGTCGAGGGCCTCATCGATGTCGCCCTTCTCCAGGCCGACCGCGGCGGCGTCCATGTCCTCCTTGGCGAATAGCATCACGGTGCCGGTGTCGAGCCTGTGGGACAGCGTGCCAAGCGAACCGAGCACGGCGTTCACGGCATGGACCAGGTTCTTCTGGGGGATCACGAGCGCCGCCCGCCCTGCCGGCTCGGCCTTGGACTTTTTGGTCGCCGCCGACAGAATGGCCTGCTCGGATTCGATCTCGGCCACGAGCTGGCTCGGGGCCAGGGCGCTTGCAGCGAACCCCATCACGCTTGCAATGGCCGTCCGCGTTTCCGTGAGTCCAACGAGCACGACACCCGCCTCTTTGAGCGCGGCAAGTGTCTGCTTCTGTAATTCGATCGCCTCGGCGGGTTTGTTGTCTTTGAGCAAGGGGGTGGACTTGTGCAAGGCGCGCGCCGCCCGGCCGACACAATCGACGAGCGGCAGGGTATCGCCGCGGGTTGTTGTCCCGGGTTCGTTATCCGGCACGATGTTCCGCAGGCAAACCTCCACATCGGTGGCAAGCGCTTGGTTTCGATCGGCAAGAAACCCGGCGTTGACCTTGTCAGCCGCAGCATCCTCGGTCTGCTCGAGCAAGGCGAGCAGGCGTTCATTCAGCGCGAGAATCTGCGATGCCTGTTTCGTGGCCATGGTGACCGCGGCGGTCATCCGCGCCTGTTCGGTCATGGATTCCATCCTTCGGCCGGTGAGCCCGGCTAGTTCCACGAATGCCGTTTCCGCTTGTTGCTGGTTGGTGGCCGCAGCCTCACGGTCCCCCGCCTTGATCCCGGCAAGGGCCGTCTTCATGCCGCTTTCGGCCTTGGCAAGCAAGGCATCGACCGGTGCGGCGGCGGGAAACACGGCATCAAATAAGCCGGGGCGTTTCGCGGGCATCTCCGGCATCAAGAGCAGTTGGATCTGCTGGTGGAGGGCGGTCTGGGATGCGGCAATCACCGCCTGGCTGCCGCTGAATTGCTCCTTGGTCAGGGCGGAGTTTTCCTCGCGCAGTTTCTTCTGCCCGGCGGCCTGGGCGGCCAAGAGGTCGCGGGCCTTGGCTAGCGCCTCATATTCCGCGCCGAGCCGCAGGCGGAACTCCGCGCGGAGCAGGGCCGCGATGACCTCGGCATGGAGGCGGCCGACCTTTTCGCCTTCGGCCTTGGAAATGAGGGCGGCGGCTTCATTCATCTTGTCGACGGTTCCCGAACGAAGCAACTGGTTGACCATGAGTGAGAGATTGAAGGCGACCAGGGCGTCGGTGCTGGTGCTTTCCTTGTTGCGCGGTGTGGCAGCCAGCAGGCGGGCCGTTTCCGCCGCAAGCTTGGTCTGAGCCTTGGCCAGTTCCCCATTGCCGGCAACATCCGCGTCCCTGCCAGTGGCGGTGCGCTGGCGCAGGCCGGCCTGGGTCTGGGCGGTGGCGTGCAGTTCACGCGCCATGACGTCCGCGCCTTCCGCGAAGCCGAGTTGCAGGACCACAAGACCGAGTTCTCGTGCCGAGCTGTTGACCATGTCGACCGCAGCCACCGGATTCTTGGTCTGCCCTTTCCCGTCCGTGACCTCGGCCAGTTCGCGCAGCAGGGAAGCGGCACGGCCGACGTGCTCGTCCGCAATCGCCTGCAAATCGCTGCCCAGCTTGACCAGTTCCGCGCTGTGGGCCTCGTTCGCGACGTTGTTGGCCGCCATGTCTTCGGCCAGCGTGTTGATGCCCTTGCGCACCGCGCCTAGGCGCTCGCGGATCAAGTCCTGCCGCACCGCTTCCAACTGGCAGGTCTGGAGGAAGATATCCGCCGCCGGGTTGAGGTTGCGGATGAGTTCATGAACCCCGCGCTCCTCGCGGTAGATTCCCCTGACTTGGGCCATGAGCCGGCGCTTCTCCTTTTCGATCTGCGCCAGGTAATCCTCCTTGGACAGGAACTGCACGCGTCGTCCCTCGGATCGCACGCGGTGGGGACCTTGCGGCCCCGGATAGCGGTCGGCCAACTCGATCGCCAGTGACAGGGTGTCGCCCACTGCCAAGTCCGGCAGGGCATCGCGGTAACTCCAATCGACCCGCACCTCGTTGCCGTCGCTCAGTTTCGGAGCAGGGATGGGCACTTTCACCTCACCGGTCTTGTTGACGCGGTAAGCGATCACGGCCTCGCCGATCCCGTGATCGTCCTGGCAGCGGTAGGCGAGATCGATCTTGCGCCCGATGGTCGCATACAGGTTGCGGTCGGGTGAAGTGAGATCGACGCGCGGTGCTTGGTCGGGGGCCACTTGCAGATAGTAGCTTGGGCTGGAAAACGCGAACTGGTGCTCCTTGTCCACCCAGCCGAAGCTGTAGGAGCGGGATCCGGCGGCGACCCGCTCCATCGTCACCGAGCGGCCATCCGGGCTGAGCTGCATCGGCTGCACTTCATCCCCGGCAGGGCGGAACTCCGCACTGCTCACGGCGCGGTCGAGGGAGAGCTTCCACTGGATGCGGGTGCCCTCGGGAACGGTCATCGTCAGCGCATCGACGGTCTCGGCCGGGCGTTGCGTGTATTCCGGAAACACAAGGCTGACTTCCGCCCGTTCGATGCGGGGTGAGGAAATCACGCGGACCGAATGCCAGGCACTTTTGGCATCGCCTGCGGAGATGCGGTAATCGAAGCTGCGGAACACCGCTTCGACCGAATACTCGCACATCCGGTCGGTGACGGGGAGGTTGCGTTCCCGCGGTTCGCCCTTGCCGGTGCGCAGGATGAGCATGGCCTTGTCGGGGATCTCGCCCGACAGGGTGGCGAGGAGGCGGAGGCTTTCGCCCTCTTTGACGACCCGGTCGCCACCCTCGACCGAGAGCCCGGTTTTGGTCGGGTATTCGAACGCGAGCCACGGGGTGAAGATGCGGCCGAATCCCGCCGCAAGGAACGGGCCGTTGATGATCGCGAAGACCGCGAGGGCCAGCACCGGGACCAGGGCGAGCAAGCCCGGGTGGCGAAGCCCGCTGTAGGAAACGGTTTTCTCCGGGCGCAGCGGTTCGGCCGCGTCCTCGGCTGCGCGGCATGTCTTTTCACGCATCGCTTCGGAGGCACCGGCGGCCGAGCCGGGTTTTGCGAGCTGGACGGCTGTCACCAGCAGGCTCTCCAGTCCGCCGTGGTGCTTTTCGATCTGCAGTGCGGCGCGCGAGGCGTCGAACGAGCGGAGCTGGCCCCAACCGGCGCGCCAAGCCCTGTGCAGCGCAACGCCGAGCAGAGCCCCAAGGAGCAGGACGCGCCCCGCAACCGGCAGATCCAGCAACCAATCGGCCGCCATGCCAATCAGGAACACCCCCAGCCCCCAGCGGCAGAAGGCCAGCAGGCCACCCGTCTGGTGCAGCACCTGTTGACGCCGCCACACCGCCTTGAGGCGTGCCGCGAGAACTTTGTTTGTCGTGGAATCGGTCATGGCAGATCGTATTTTCTTCGCAGAATCCATTCAAAACCCACCAGGCCGGCCAGTAGCCAGACGATCAGGCCCAGGTCCCAAAGCGGGTGTTGGGTGCGGATCGTGACGGCATGCGGCTCGAGCTTGAGCAGGGAGGGTAGTTTCTGAAATTCGAGGGTGCTGAGGCAGGCCCCGCCGGACAAGTCCGCGATCCGCCGCAGGTGATCGAGTTGCATGTCGGTGTTGGCCAGTTCCGGTTTGATATCGGCCACTTGGAATTCAGTGGCGTTGGAGAGCGTCCGGTCGTTCGCGCTGGCCGCCACCAGGTAGCCACCCGCGCGGGACGGCGAGAAGTAGCCCTCGTAAAGCCCGGGAGTGGAAACATCGGGCCGCAAGGTGACCCGCTGCGTCGTGGACGCCGAACCATCGTCACCCAGCGCGCTGACCTCGACCTCGAAGGCGGGCTGGCTGAGTGGTTTGAAGTTATCGTCGAGCAGGTTTGCGTAAAGCATCACTCGGCCACCGACCGGGTAGGTCGCCCGGTCCGTCTCAATGCGTATCCTCTTATGCTCGCCCATCAGGCGCGACAGGGTGAGGAACTGGATGCATTGGGACCAGGCACGCCAGTGATATTTGTCGCCGGTCTTGAAGCGAAGCAGCCAGAAGCGGTCGCTGGCCATCATCATGCACTTGCCCGCCCCGTAGCGCTGCCACGACACCAGCGGGTAGCGTTCGGTGCGGGCCTGGGAGTCGGAAAGCTCGGCCAGCACCGTGGCCCCGGGGCGCGGGGCGAGCAGCGGCGGGATGCGGTCGAGCGGCGCGACGCGGCTCCATAGCAGATCGTTCTGCTCCCGGTCGTTCTCTAGCGTCATGACCAGACTGCTGCGACCCTCGGGCGTGAGCACCGGATAGACACTGTCATTGACATTCTCCCAAGTGCCATTCGGATCGAAAGTAACCGGCAGCATCCGTTCCAGCGGCGTGCCGCCATAGCTCACCGGCGCGTGCCGCGCCCCGCAGAGCATCAGCAGCGAACCGCCGCGCTCCCGCACCAGTTCCTCGAGCCGCTGGAAAGACTCCCGCGAGAAAAAGGACGGATCGACATCCCCAAGGATCACGAGGTCATAGGCAAAGGCTTTTTCGGGGTCCTCCGGAAACTTCGCGATGTATTCGGACGAGTTCTGTGCCAATTCGGGCTGGGCGCGCGTGGCGATGAAGGTGGCGTTGATCCGCGGGTCACGCTTCAGCATGGCGCTCAGGTAGCGATACTCCCAGCGGGCGCTGCCCTCGATGCACAGCACGTTGATTTTCTCGTTGACCACCCGGATGCTGCGCTTCACCCGGTTGTTCGCCGCCGTGGACTCGTCGGCAAACGGCTCGATCACGACCTCGATGCGAACCGCTCCCTTCTCCGTGACATCGACGTTGAAAAACACCTCCTCGAACTGCAGGCCGCCTTCAAGCGTGACCTTCTTGCGGGCCACTCCGCGACCATCGAGAAGCACCGTCAGGTCCGTCATCCGCTTCTCATAGCCCTTCGACTGGATTTGGACGCGGACCGGCACCTTGTCGCCGGTGAAGGCGACTTCCTGCATGATGACGTTGCGGATCGAGATGTCATCGGGATTGGCAATGCCAACCGGCACGGTATAGACCGGAATCCCGCGGACACCCAGGTCGTGCGCCACTTCCTCGACGCGGCGCGAGGAGGTATCCAACCCGTCGGTGAGCATCACGATGCCCGCAAGGGGAGTGCCGCGCTCGGTTCTCGCCACCGTTTCAAGCGCGGACGTGATGGAGGTTTCCGGCGCGTCGGCCTTCAATGCCGTGAGCGATGCCGCGTCGCCGTGTTTGCCGTCACCGAGCGGGCGAAGGTTCGCGCCAAAGGCATGGTAGCTGATATCGAGATCCTCGCCGAGCGACTGCAGCATGGACTTCGCTGAATTGGACAGCAGGCTCGTCGCCAGATCCAGACGGGAGGCGCCGGCAACGGCCCCGCGCTGCTTGTCGCTCAACGCCATGGCAGTCCGGTTGGCTTCCTCGGGAGTGGAGGAAAGAGGCAGCATGCCCAGTGCGGCGGCCGCATCGCCCACATCCTCGGATCGTTTCCGCTGGTCCTTGACCGACATGCTTTCCGACACGTCGATGAGAATCGCCAGACGGCGCTTCTCGGTGCGGGTTTGCGTGACGGTCGCGGTCGGTTCGAACAGGAAAGCCACGATCAAGCCCAATACCACCAATCGGGTGGCGGCGAGCGCGATGCGCACCCATGCCGGCAAGCCCTGTCGGCGCCAGTAGAGGAAGATTGTCAGGAGCACGACGGCGACGAAAGCCGCGATCATGATCCCGTTGGAGGCCGGGCGCGCCCAGAAGAGTCCCTCGATTTTTCCGCTTTGAAATAGCCAGTTCATTGAATGGTGCCCTCGAGTTCCCCGCCTCTGGACGCCCGCATGCGTTTCGCCAGCAGACTCTCAATCACCAGCAGCCCGAGACCCGCAGACAGGAACAGCATCCAGAATGAGAGTCCCGCGCGCGCCTGGCGCACGGCGGCCAGCAGGTCATCGTCCGTCTGGGCGACCGTGATTCCCGAATCGGCAAAACTGCCTGCGGCCTCGGCCGGAGAAAGACAGGCGACATCGGACTCCGCGGTGTCGACATTGACCGCGATGGGCAATCCCGGAGCTTGCAGGCTGACCCGCGCGAGATAGAAGCCGTCCTTGCGCGCGTGATCGATGAGCGCCACATATTCATTGCGGAGCTTGCGAACCGGGACGGTGATGGTTTCGCCATCCGGGGTGTCGAATACGGCCTCGCTCGCGTCCGGTTGATCGGCGTAGGACAACGACAGGGAATCGCCGACCAGCCGCGGTTTCTCGAACTCGCGGGCGGTGAGATAGGTCACCATCTGCTGGAGAACCATCGGAAAGACCGGGGTGACCGCCATGTTGTTCCACGCGCCGTCCGCTGAGGTTGTGAACATGAACACGTGTCCGCGACCGAGCGAGTGCTCGAGGAGCAGCGGCGCCGCCGTGCCGGCCAGGGACAACACGGTGGTTCCGATCGCGGCGGGCTTGACCTGAAGCACCTTGCGGAAGCGCGTTTCACTGAGCAAATCCTCCGGCAGGGAAAGCAGCGGCCGGCAGACGGAATGATCAGGCATCGCCGGGTCCAGCGGTTTGCCCACGCCCAGCGCGTCGCTGGTGCTGGCGGCCTGTTCGATCACGGCCGGAAGCAGCGGGATGCTGCCGAGAGCCGAGCGCTTATTCCATGCGGCGGCATCCACGTTGTCGCCGGCAAACCAGACCAAGCCATGACCCGCGCGAACATAGCCTTCGAAGGCCCGGGCCTGCTCGGGGGTGATGTCGGGAACATTATCGAGGATGACGACGTCGAATTTCGACAAATCCCGGGTCGGCAGGTCGGTCCACCGGACCGATTGCACGTCAAAGTTCTTCTCACCCGCACCATCGCCGCGCGCCTGGAGCGCCGCCGCAATGAGCGCGCCGGACCCGCCCGATGAGCCCTGGACATTCAGCACCGCCACCTCATCCCGGATGTAGGCGACCGTCCGGCGGACGTTGTCGGCCAACAGCGGATCCGGATCCAGTTCGGCGCTGATGCGGATCGGGCCGGAGTTACGGAATTGCACGAACAGCGAGACCGTCTCGGATGCCCCCGGGGCGATGGCGGGAATCGTCTTGGTGTCGACGGTGACATTGCCCGCCATGCCCTTGACCCGCACGTTTGAGACCGGATTCTGCCCGCAGTTGCGCACGGTGGCGCGATAGCGCGCGATGGTATCCTTGCGCAGCACGCCGGAAACAAGTTCCAGGTCCGTGATCGCCAGGTTGTCGCTGCCGCCGCGCACCGGCACGATGGTCGTGGCGGCCGCCCGGGTGAGATCGTTGAAGGCGGTGCTCAACCACGCCGGCCGTTCTTTCCAATCCCGTGCCTGCAAGTCGGTCACGATGTGGATCTCCTTCTGCGGGGCATCCATCCCGTCCGCCAGCGACTTCAACAACTGCGGCACGCTGGCAAGATTGAGCGGTTCCGGCGACGGTTCCAGGTTTTGCAGCATTTCAGCGAAACGCGCGGCATCGAAGGCCATGTTCCGCGCCACCACGCGGTGTTCGGAGGCGAGGAGAACCAGGCTGACCGGATCGCCGGGGCGAATGCCCTCCATGATCGTGCGGACCTTCTCGAGCGCCTGCTCGAAGCGCGATGAACTGCCGTCGCGGTGCCCCATGCTGAATGAGGTATCAAGCGCGATGAGCACCCCCGCACGGCGTTCGCCCAGGCCGGCCGGAATGTTCGCCGCGTCCTTCATGAACGGCTTGGCGAATGCCAGGACCAAGAGTAGGACCGCAAGGCAGCGGAGACACAACAGCAGGATGTCCCGCAGGCGCAGTTGCCGCGAACGGACCCGCACGCTGCGGTTGAGGAAGCGCATCGCCGCCCAGTCAGTGCGCTGGACCTGATAGCGGCTGAGCAAGTGGGCCAGGATCGGAAGCCCGATGCCAAGGCCTGCGACCAGAAGCAGTGGATGGAGAAAGCTCATGAGCGTGCGGAGGCAGATGCCCCGTTGAGAGTGGTCTGGCGTTGGAAGAAGAACTCGTTCAGGACGGCGTCGAGCGGGCGGGAGGTGTCGACCAGCGCGTAGTCGCTGTGGTTGGCGATACAGCCCGCACGCAGCGCCTCCCGGTGTTCGCGGAAGCGGGCCAGGTAGTCCTCGCGGATCCGCTCCGGCTGGGTGATCAGCGGTTCCTCCTGTTCAAGGCCGTCGAATTGCCAGATGCCCTTGAAGGGGAACTCGATCTCATGATGATCGAGTGTGTGCAAGACGACCACGTTGTGCCCGTCGTAACGCAGGTGGTCGAGACCGGCCAGGATGTCGTCCACATCGACGAGGAAGTCCGAGATCACGACCACGAAGGAGCGGCGCTTCATCATGAACGCGATGTCGTGCAACTGCTTCGCGATGGTCGTGCGGGGCACCGACTTCGTTTCGCGCAGCAGCCGCTCGAGCTGCAGGATGATCCCCATCGACGAGCGCGGCGGCAGGTAGGCACGGACCTCGCTGTCGAAGACCGACAGCCCGACCGAATCGCGCTGCTTGAGCACGATGTAGGCCAGACTGGCCGCGAGAAACTTGGCATACTCCAGCTTGCTGACCTTGCCCGAGGCGTAGTTCATCGACGCACTGGCGTCCACCAGCAGATGACAGTCGTAGTTCGTCTCCGCCTCGTAGAGCTTGGTGTAATAGCGCTCGGTGCGGCCGAAAACACGCCAGTCGATGTTGCGGATGGAATCGCCCGGAACATATTGCCGGTGATGGGCGAATTCCGTGCTGAAACCCTTGAGCGGACTGCGGTGGCTGCCCACCCGCAAGCCCTCGACGACTTCGCGCGCGATCAACTCGAGATCCCCGATTTTTTGGAGAATCTCGGGGTCGAGGTAGGAGGTTTGTGGCAAGTG
>SIBQ01000033.1 GCA_009695095.1 Lacunisphaera sp. | reverse complement strand
ACCGCCACCACGGCCGGCAGCCCGCTGACTCACGGGCTGGCGTCGGATGATCTCTACAACCGGCTGGCCGATGGGTTTCTGGCTGGCCGGACTTCATTTGCCGAGGAAGCCCCGCCTGAGCTCGCCAAACTCGCCGATCCCTACGACCCGGCGCAGAACGCGCCGTTCAAGAAATACCATGACGTCACTTATTATCAGGGTCGTTATTATTTGTATTTTGGACCGACCCCCGCGCTGGTCCTACTCGCGCCCTGGAAGCTGCTAACGGGATCTTCGCTGCCGCAAAACCTGGCGGTGGTGGTGTTTGCTTGGGGGGCGGCAGCGCTGGCGGTATTACTCACACTGGAAATCCGGCGCCGTTATTTTCCAGCCACCCGTACCTGGCTGGTGTGGACGATGACGCTGGCGTTGGTCTTTGGCTCGCTGCTGCCACTGTTGCTGCGCCGGCCGCTCTATTATGAGCTGGCTATTGCCAGCGCGTGTTTTTTCGGCCTGGCGGCGTTGTGGCTGCTGCTGAAAGCGCTGGCGGATGATGGTCGCCGTCTCGGCTGGTTGGCCGGTGCGGGTTTGTGCCTGGGGCTAGCGGTGGGGTCTCGGCCCAATTATCTTTTTGGTTCCGGGGTAGCGATAGCCACTTGCTTGATCAGTTGGTGGCGGCGGGAAGCGCCGGCTTTGCCCGAGGCGCGTCTCCGATCGCTTGCACGGCCGGCCGGGGCGCTGTTGCTGCCCTTTGTTACCTGCGGCCTGGCGCTGATGCTCTACAATTATGCGCGGTTCGGCAACTTTGCGGAGTTTGGGACCAGCTATATGTTAGCTGGCGGCAATCAATCAGGCTTGGCGCAGACGAGCCTGCGCTATGTGCCGATTAACCTATACTACTACCTGTTCGCGGCGCCGCAGTTCAGCGTGTATTTTCCGTTTGTGCAGGTGATTCACTTTCCGCCATTCGCCCCGCCAGCAGGTTACAGCGGACAGGAGAATACCTACGGGATGGTCTTCGCCCTGCCAGTTATGTGGACGCTCATCTTTGGGTGGATCGCATTGCGCCGGGGTGCACCCGCCAGCCCCTGGCAATTATGGGCGCGTGTGTTCGCAGGGTTTGCGGCCGGTAACGCTGGGTTTCTGTTGCTGCTGATGGGGGCTGCCAACCGTTACATGATCGATTTCGTCCCGCCACTAATGGTGCTGGCCATGTTAGGTGTGATGCAGGCCGAGGTTGTCCTGGCCGGCTGGCGCCGATGGTTGCTGCGTACCGGCTGGCTCGTGGCGCTGATATGGACGCTGTTCTTCAATGGTTTTGTCAGCCTCCAGCATAACGAATTGCTGAGTTATCATAATCCTGTCGTCTATCGAAGGCTGGCACATGCTTTCAATCACTGGTCACCAGTCTGGCAGCGGATCAAGGGTTGGCGTGATGGTCCGCTGCAGATTGAACTGACCCTGCCTAAAAATCGCACGGGCAAGCTGCAGCCGCTCGTAGTCACCGGCCTGTCGTTCCGGGCCGATTTCATTTATCTCTTCTATAAGGATGAACACCACATCCAGATTGGTTTCGAGCACACGAGCTATGGCGGCCCCATGAGCAAGCCGCTGAAGGTCGATTACGATACGACGCATGTAATCGAGGTGCAGATGGGGTCACTTTATCCCCCGGTGGATCATTCATATTACGACGGGCGTCCGGCTGACGAAATCAACCGCTTGAAGCGCACGCTGCTCGTCAAGCTCGACGGGCGCGTGGTGCATACGGGGCAGTATGATTTCTATGATTCCTCGCCGGGCGATGTGAGTGTGGGCCGCAATCCTGTTTCCGAAGCTTTTGGGCGTCGCTTCACCGGAGTGGTACAGAGCGTGACACGGCAGCCGGCGGATAAATAATTCTCATGAGGGAGAAACGATTTTGTATTATGGGGGCGGAATAGTAGGCTTGGCCACGGCCTGGCAACTCCGGCGCAGCGCGCCGGATGCCGAAATAACGGTGCTCGAAAAAGAGCCGGGGTTTGGCCGGCATCAGAGCACCCACAACAGCGGCGTGTTGCACGCCCGGCTCGGCGAAGGCGCGGATGGCGGTCCAGGGCATCCGGCTCATGACGGAATTCTGCCGCACCCACGGCGTGGCGCACGAGATCTGCGGCAAGCTGGTCGTCGCCGTGAACGACGCGGAGGTCGGCCGGTTGAAGACGCTCCTCGAGCGCGGCAAGCAGAACGGTCTCAGCGGCCTGCGCTGGCTCGACCGGGCGCAGCTCCGCGAGATCGAGCCGCACGCGGCCGGCCTCGCCGCTGTGCAGGTGCCGGAGGAAGGCATCGTGGATTATGCCGCCGTGATCGCGGCGCTGGTTTCGGACAACTCCAAGGCGGGCGTCAACCTGCGGACTGGAGCGAAGGTGACAACGGTGCGCCAGGATGGTCCCGGGGGCTGGCTGGTGATCACAGACGCGGGCGAGTTCCGCGCCGATTTCATCATCAATTGCGCTGGGCTGCACTGCGACCGGGTGGCGGAACTGGCGGGCGAACCGCGGAGCACGAGCATCGTGCCGTTCCGTGGCGAGTATTACCAGCTGAAGCCGGAGCGGGCCCACCTGGTGCGCCATCTGATCTACCCGGTGCCGGATCCGACCTTCCCTTTTCTCGGCGTGCATTTCACGCGCATGATCCACGGCGGAGTCGAGGCCGGGCCCAACGCCATCCTCGCAACCGCGCGCGAGGGCTACCGTAAGACCGACCTTAACGTGCGCGACCTGGCGGATGCGCTCAGCTTCGGCGGCCTGTGGCGGTTCATGGGCCGGCACCGTGCCATGTGCTGGGCGGAAATTGTCCGCTCATTCAGCAAACACCAGTTCTGCGCCTCGCTGCAGAAGCTCGTGCCGGAAATCACCGCGGCGGACCTCGAGCCCGGCGGCGCCGGGGTGCGGGCACAGGCCATGACGCCGGCCGGCGAACTGGTGCAGGATTTCGAGATCGTGGAGCGCCCCGACGCCCTGCACCTGCTCAATGCGCCAAGTCCGGCCGCCACGGCCGCCCTCGCCATCGGCGAAGAGATTGCGCAACGGGTCAAACGGCTGGCTGCTGGCTAGCGTACTTTCGCCGCTGGCACGGGCAGGCGGATTGCTTCCGTAATCACGCCAGTGAAAGCGTAGCCGGCCGTGCTGCTGCCGATCATATTGCGACCGATGACTACATCGTAAGGGGACGATTCATAGGCAGGTTGCACAAGGTCGAGCACGGTTTTGCCGTCGAGTATGATCCGGAGCCGCTCTCGCAAATTCTGACTTTCAGTAGGCAATAATGAACCGAAGCAAACTTCCAAAACATGGGGCACCGTGAAATCAACGGAAAGCCAGTCGGTGGTGACACCGCGATGACCCCAGTGATCGAAGATGAAGCGTACCGCGCGGTCATCCTGATAGGCCACGGATAGCATGTCGCCCGCCTGTGGAATGCCGGTGGCAATCAGGGGTTCGGTGCGGCCGTTCTGCCCAGTGGGGAATCGCAAATCGAGTTTTACGGCGCCGTAGTCCGGGGCGACTTTGCTCGTGAAAGGCGTTGGGAAAGGCAGCCGCCGTTCCGCCAGGATGCGACCGCTGAACTTGGGTGCACTGTAATCACGCAGAAAAGGAGCCTCGCCGGTTTTCAAACTGTCGGGTGAAGCGGGATGAAAGTACACAGGGGCTTCCAACACAGATTGTCCGTCCAGTCGCACGACCAACCGGCGCTTGAGGGAGGCGACTTGAGTTTCGCCATACCCGGCCATCGCCGGATGGCTGACTTGAGGATAGAGCGAACCGAGATGGAATTCGAATCGGTGGGGTTGGGTATAATCGACCGTGATGGATTCGCTCAAGGGTCCCGGGGTGCCGGTACCCACCAGTCCAATCCTAATTTGTCCTGAGCCTTCATAGAAGATAAAGACAAGGTCTCCGCTCTCGGTCGTACCGGTCGTGAGCAGTGGTTCGTAAGCGCCGATCTTGTCGGCCGGCAGGGCAACTTGCAATTCGACCGGACCGTATTTGATTCCATGGGCCTGTTCCCACCACCAGGCAGGCCGGCCAAGCAATCGGGCGAGCGGACGATAGGTTTCCAGGGGGTAACGTTGAAAATCTAGGGAGAGGGCGGCTCCTGCCGAGAGAAGCGCGAGCAGTAAGGTGGCAGTGGCCAAAAATCGCCGCGGCCATGCTCGAAGTGCGAAGTATTCCCCCGCACCCAAGGTGCACAGACTGGCCAGCAAAACGAGGGTGGGCTGGAAATCCAGGACGTAGCGCGCGTTTGCACTGGTAAGCACTGCGGTCGGGTTGCCACTGGGTAGCAGCAACAGGGAAACGAGATTGGCGCCACCAATCCAACAAAGCGCAAAGATAAACTGCCGTGTTCTGACACCATTGGCAGGGGTGGCCAACCAGCAGGCCACCCGTAGGAGCAACATCAGCCAGACAAAAGGAGTGTGCCACAGCAGGCCCGTCGTTTGCCAGGAAGGCGCGGTAACAAAAGGAAATACAACGTGATAGTTCACGGGCGCGATGAAATAATAATAGGCATTGGCGCAGAAATTACCGAATCCGAGGGATGGCATGATTCGCTGATCCCAAGCGCCGAGCATATAACGGGCACCGAATTCAAACGGGTGGTGGAAGCGCGCGGCGTTGTAGGCGAGCAGTGCGCCTACCACCAACGCAACGGGAGCGCATGCCGCCAGCGCCTGTCGCAAAAGACGTGGGGAAAGGCGGAAGCTCCCGTCGCGCCACCAGGCAAAAACCGGGACAAGCAACATGGCGCCGCCGAACACGTAATTTGGGCGAGAGGCGATCGCCAGGCCATAGCCCAAGCTCGCGAGGGCCAGCCACCGCAGGGGATGAGGTTCCGGTTGCAATGCCCGCCAGAGACAGAGCAACGCCAGCATGAGAAAACAATAGGCACTCGCAATGGGCACCTGGTTGATCGTGCCGGCGCGCAGCACGACGTGATAGCCCTGGCCCAAGGCGAGAACGATGGCGCAAGATGCGACCAGCACCGTGGAACTGTCTGGAAAAACCCTCCGGCGTATGCTGAGCAGTAAAAGCAAGGCTGCGGCAACTCCGACCAGGGTGAATACGAAGCTCGCTCCAGCTTCGCTTAAATACCGGCCGGTTAACAATTTTACCGGAGCGAACAGCACGAGCGCGGGTACGGCACCATGATAAAGATAGTAATGGCCGCGGAAATAACTCAGGTCGTTGACCCGGCAGGCTTCATTGGCGGCGGGATCATAGGGATCGGACAGGGCAAGCAACCGCGGATCCGGTTTGCGGGCCAAATGCAAGTGACCGTGAAGAAAAGCATCGGTCAGTTCGTGATAGTACCCCGTTGGTTGGTCGGAAAACCAGCGCACGGAAAAAGATGCTGGTGTCCACGCGTAAAACCAGCCAACAGCCAGGAGACACAGCGCCCAAGTAATCTGGGACGACCAACAAGCGGCTCGCAGGGAATTATACGGAGAAGATGACACGTCTGAATGCCGGTTACTTAATGTCGGGCCACACGCGTTTACTCGAGAGGACTTCACCCGTAAATACAGGTCCGCACAGCGTGCCATGGATGGCGTTTTGGCCAATGGTGATGCTGTCGGGGTTGGTCTCATAGCAATCAGCAGACGTATCGATGATCGTCTGTCCATCCAGTTTGACCGTCAGGCGTTCCTTGACCGAGGCCACGCCGGCTGCGGAAACGTCGGCAAAGATGACATCTTCGCGGGCGGGGAAAAGCGATCCCATGGAAATCTCCAGTTCATAAACCTTGGAGTAATCCACCGGGATCGGGAGGGACAAGGGGCCGCCCCTGAACCAATGGTCAAAGCCGATCCTGATGTGTTCGGGATCCGGATAGTGAACATAGATGAAATCGCCGGCTTCGCGGCTACCCGTGGTGACAATCGGTTCGGACTGCGGCCAGCGCCGGGGCGGGAAACGAAGCTGCAACTTTAGTCTGCCGAATTTCAGAGGGAGGTTCGCCGTTAGCCGGGGCGGCTGGAAATCAACGGGCCCCGCTGCTGCGGCCGAGCCAGCGATAAATGGGAACGGCAGGCCAAAATATTCCGGACCACGCTTGGTGCGCGTGGCGGGAGTGACGGAATACTGCCAGCGTCCGCTGTCGTGCAAGGGCAGTGGAACACGGCGGTTGACTGTGGAGTGGTCTGGCCCTGGGGGGGGTGCAGCCGGCAGGCATTCCTGCACGATGCCCGCCCGGGACCACTCGGCGGGATGCTGCGCGAGATGATCCGCGAGCCATTGTTCATAGCTGCGCGTTTCACCCTGACTTGCGATCCGGGTGTATTCCGCGACCGTGTCGGGGTTGGCCTTGCGAAACTCCTGCATCCGCACCGGAATCCCGTGTGGGGAAAGGAAAGTGATGGTGTCCGCCAGATGCCAGCGGCTCGCGGTGTCTTCACGATAGAGCCGGATGATCGTGCCGGCTTCGGGAAGCCCATCCTGGTGGGCATAATGATAGCGGATCTCCGCTGCGGCGGCTCCGGGCTGCGGCAGCACGGTCTGAACGCATAGACCGGGCGCGAAGGCGGGCACATAGGTGTGGCGGCCATGCGGGGTCGCGGTGGAAAAAGAGAAGGTCCGCATGGCGGGAGCCAGTGCGCGCAAGTCCAGTTCATCAACGAGGTCGTTCACCTCCACGCGGATTTTTCCGGCATCACCGCTGTGCCAGAGGTCGAGTTGAAACAGGCCGCCCTCGGCTTCCTTCGTGAGGGCCGGGGCGGACGGATCTATATGCTGCCAGGCACCGGGAAGGGCGCTGGCGAAGCTTTCCGTCACCGGTTGCCAGCCGGCCGCGGTCATTTCCATCGCAGAAAAAAGCGGCTGACCGTCTAGGTTGGCGCTTCCGAGAATAACGCGGCCGGTGTCCGAGCTCTGCGGTGTCAGCGACACGCGCCAGCGCCGCCGTAATTGCTGCGTTAAGTCGCTCAATACCAACTTTTCCTGCAGCGAGAGCGCTCCCACTGTCGGCAGGAAGCCGGCCAGTTCGGGTCGCAGGAACGGTGGATAATCCCAGTCGAGTTTGACGATGCTGATATGATGTCCATCGGAATAGACGACCCGATGGTTGAGAAACGCCTGGCGCAGGGGATGCGAGCGTTGGACCAGTCCGAGAGACTCGGCGAGCGGAAGGGCCGCGTCGCCTGCCGCTGTCTGTTCGCGCTGCAACTGTTCCGCTACCGCGATGTTGGGTGTATCGATCACGGTGACGGCGAAATTCGGCTTCAGGTAGGCGGCATTGGTATCGCGGTCAGCGAACCAGAGATATTTCAGGTCTCGTTCCGCCACATAACCGTTGGCAGTGAGTCTTACGAGGCCGGAGAAAAGGGAGGGATCGGCGTAGCCCCAGGATCCGGTACGGGCGGCCATGGGTGCGGGGTAGGTAGTGGAAACGATCGAGTGACCGCGATAGGGCGGCTGTTCGAGGACCGAGAGGAAGGCGTATTTATCGGGCGGGGCGATGTGCATCCAGCGGGTCTGGATGGAAAGCCATTGGAGTAGAAGCAGGCCGGAGAGCCCGGTTGAGAGCAGACGAGGCAAAGCCGCGGAAGGGCGCGGCCGGGCGACGCGCAGGAGCGGACGAACAATCAGATAAATGCCCAGCGCCAGCAACAGGCTGGTCAAAAACACCGCCATGGGAATCTGGCGATGGAGGTAGCCGCTGTAAACGTACCCCGTGAACAGACGGTATGTACCGCCATAGGCGGCCACACCGCAGAGGATCAGTGCTGGCAGCGAAAGCAAACGGCTTGAGCGGCTGGTTCCGAGCAGGTGCGTGGTGCCAAGCAAGGCTGCGGAGAGGCCCCAGACACAGGTCCCGATCAGCAGAAGATTTTCCGCACCGTATCCGATCCAGCTACCGGCGGGCGGCAAGGGATCCGGCCACGCCATGGACACGCGCAACAGCCAGCTGGCCCCCAAGGCAAAGATCGTGGCGGGAATAAATGAACCCCAACGCAGGCGCTGCCAATGCCACCAACCTCCCGTCCACAACCGGCCCAGCACAAGACCCGCCAGGGCGGCGCTGGAGATTAATAATCCGACACGTGGGAGCAAACTGGTGGGTGGCGGGAGAGCCGCCCAACCCATTCCTCCGATCAAGCCGGCGACAAGCAACCATTTGACCACGACGGAAGCCGCCGTACTGCGTGATCCGCTGCCCCGGATCGCCCCGCGCCTTCGCCCTGCACCAAACAGCCACCCGAAACCGAGCAGGGCGACCGCGACGACGAGCGGGCGGGAGTAATATTGCAGGTGATATTGATAGACCGAGTTCCATCCGGCCGCCACCGTGCGCAACGGAGAGGCATCGAGGAAATTGTGCCAGAAAATGATGTGATGCTCGCGATAGAAGGAGGTGACCCGGTCAAGCAAGACGGGATCGGCCGCAGCGTTACGGGCGGTGAGTGTGAGGCGGACGTCCTCGATGACGTTGGCCCAGCCCATGTAGGAGGTGAGCTGGGCGAGCAGCACGCCAGCGGCCAGCGCCGCTCCAATGCCCATCGCAGCCGCGGCCAAACAGACCAGGCGGAAACGCCGCCGGTAGAGGGCCACGGCGTAGAGCCCGCACAACAGGGCGACAAAGGCGGTAAAGACATATTCCCAATAAAACAGAGCGGCGAAATTCAGCAGCGTCAGGACGAACCAGCGCCCGCGCCTTTCGGTCGTGCCAAGGGTTTGGACGCAAACGAGGGAGGAAAAGAAAAAGAAGCCGTGCCAGACGTTGTAGAGGCTGACCTGCCATTGGGCGAAGAACAGGTAGTCGGTCATCAGCATGAGGCAGACGAGGGTGGCGTAGAGCGGATTGCCCAGCCGCGACAGAAACCGGAAGGCCAGCCAGAGGGCGGCGAGTCCGACGGTGAAGGTGGTTACCCAGATCTGTGGACCGATCGTGCGCAGGCCCAGCGTGTAGAGCACAAACGTGAACAAGCGCGGGAAGTTGCCCTGATGGCTGTGGATGTAGGGACTCGCTTCCGGGTGATGGGCGAAGACCTCGTCGGTCAGCCCCTTGGTTTTCGCGATCCCGTTCTCGTAAAGGCTGTGCGCGTGCCACAGGCTCGAGTAGGATTCGTTGTTATCGAGGACGTAGGGGTAGCCGCTGGTGGCCAACAGCAGCACGCCATAGACGAGTGCATAGGTGCCGAACACGAGCCACCACAGGCGTCGACGCGAGGCGGTGGCGGGCGGTTCATCGGACGTGGGGCGTGTCACATTCACGGCAAGAATAGGCGGTAAGGCGGCTCGTAACTCAATTCGACATTGCTTTCCCCTTCGTGCAACCGGACACCCATGAAGGCGTGGTTGACGATCAGGGGCGGGCGGGCCTTTCCGTCCACCCTCGCGACCCAGTAGCGATTGTGCACCATGGAGGTCACCAGCAGGCGGTCGCCCCGGCCGTCCACCTTCAGGCCGACCCGGTCAGAGGACCGGTTCGTGACGCCCACGCCGGCAGATAAGAACGTCCGGGGCAGCCCGGCAATACCGGGGTCGGAAGCGGTGGCCAGCGCGGACAGACGCATCTCCTCGACCGGCATCACGGCCAACGCATCGAGGGTGGCCGCAGTTGTGGGAAGGATGCGAAGTTGTTCGACGCAACGGAAACGGTCGAGGCTGGGCATATTCTCATAGATGAAAATTCCCGGGGATTGCAGTTTGCGCCGGTAGCCCTGCTTGGTGTCGTCCCACCAGGCGGCGAAATCGAAACCACCCGAAGGAGTGGTCCAAGCGCGGTGCGGGAAGTTAATTTTGCCTGTGGCGTAGTCGCGACAGATGGCGGGTGGGGGCTGGACCTGCTGCTCCTGCAAGGTGAGCCCTACGCCGCGCAGGGGATGTTCTGCCAGCACGTAACGGACGTTCAGCAGAGAGAGCAGGTTCAGCCGAAAACGCCGGTCGAGATCAAAACCTGTCTTGAGTGCAGTTGCCGTATCCTCGCCGGGCAGCACACCCAGTCCGGAATTGAGCAGGCTGGTGCCGAGGTAGATATAGCCATCCTGCGGTCGCCGGCCTTCGGGCGCAAAGATCTCCTTGTTGGCAGGCAGTGCGGCGAAGAGCGGATCGAGCACGCGCAACCATAGCTGACGGTAGCGGCCTGAGTAGAGGTTGCCCCAGCCGTCGACCGACTCGAGGCCGTTGGCATAGGCATACGCGGGAGGAAGGTCGAGAATGCTGGCGACGCGGAAGGGACCGGGCCCGGATTCCCGGAGAGCTTGGTATTGCGGGTGGTGGAGCATGCCGGAGCCGGGCGAATCCACCATCAGGTCCCGCCACAGCGAGGCCTTGGGCCAGAGCAAAACCAAGCCGGTGAAGGCGACAAGAACCCCAGCGCTGATCCGCCGGCCCACGGGTGGCCAGCGCAGGTCCGCGAGGCGTTGCAGGGCCGTGACGGCGAGGACCGCCGCCAGCGTGGGATAGGCCACGCTGAAAAACCGGCCCATGTAGATGCCACTCACCCAGGGAAGCAAAATAGCCGCCGTTCCGCGCAGGCTAAGCCACAGGAATCGCAGGCTCAACAGGCCGTAATATGCCGTCACGCGCAGTCCGGCTCCTGCGGCAGGTTCGGACCGCCGCCACAACAGCCCTGACAGCATTGTTGCGGCGAAAGCCAGGGGAGCCCAGGTGCCAAACGCTTTCAGGCGCGGGTCCTGGTTGAACAAGTCGAATTCCGGCTGCAGGTAAAACAAGCCGGATAGGGAGAAACTGACCGAATCTTCCGCCGAGTATTGAGTGCGGGACGACCCGCCCGCTTGAAGCAACAGGGCCACCAACTGCGGGCTTTCACAGAGGATGAAAACAAGCGCGAACACGGCGAACACGGCGGCGAAACGCCGGGTCAGACGAGGCGTCACCAGGAGAAACCATCCGGCCGCACCGATCAGGAGATAGGGCACGCCATGCACGAAACTGGTGAAAGGGGAAGCCAGTAGCCCGAGACCGGCAGCGCGCAACAACGGGCGCCGGGATTCCGCCGCCTGATACAGGCCCCAGATTATCGCCGGCAACAACGGCGAAGTGAACATGGCCCCGAACGTATAGTAACTGAACGCCAGATGCGCAGTGCCGGCCCCCAGGCTCCAGCGTGACGGGAGCTTCAACACGTCCCGGGCCATCAGGGTGGTGAAGACAAAGGCAAACCACCGTTGGAGGAACGCATGCAGTCCGTTCGCCGCCCAAACCGGGAGCAGCGCCAGCAGCAACGGCTCGACATTGAAGGGATCCGCATTGCCCCACGCCGCCAGCCGATCAGCTCCGCAGGCGACAAAAGGGGTCCAGAACGACCACACGCTGCCGCTGTGTAGCAAGCCGAGGTGGTAGGGAATGGTTTCCAGCATTCCGCCGTAGCCGTAGATCCAGGAGGCCGGGCCGAGGATCCAGAACTCGCAGGACGTCAGCGCGGCTAACGCCAAACCCCAGCCCAGGATGCTGGAAAGGCGGAGAGGGGATTCGTGGACCGGAGTAGTGGACACTGCGGATCAGGGAAGGGCTGGGGCCGGGAAAAATGCCCAGCGGATGGGATGAAACTTGAAACGCATCGACGTGGCCTGCGCGGGAATGCTCGCACCCAGCATGAACCCGTTCGTCTCGTAGATCGCGAGAGGCCGACCATCGGCCTCGGCCGACCAGCCCGGATGCCAGCGCGTGTTCACGACCACGAAGCGATCGTGGGCCGCAGGTGTCACCTCGATGGCAATGGTATCCGGTGCGGTGGAGAAACTGCGCAATTCGGCGGCTGAGCCGCCGGCCGGTGGTGCGGAGCGGGCGCGCACGATGGTGATCTGCTCGGCATCGAGGCGGGGCGACTCCGGCAGGGCGAGCATCCAGGCCTGACATTCCGCGGCGGTGGAAATGGCGAGCACCTTTTTGGGGAAGAATACCTGCGGCAGCGCGGGCACGGGATTCGTGAGAAAGGCCTCGGGGGCAAACCGCGCCGGATCGGAAGTGAACACCCGACGGTCCACGACCCAGACATGCTGGATGCCGGTAAGTGCCAGCGTGCGCCATGGGAGTTCCGTGCCGGAACTGAAATGGATCTGCCGGAGCCGCAACGCATCTCCACCCCACGGCAACCAAGCGAGGTTGCGCGGCACGCCATTGCCGTAGCCGTCGATGAGCTCCAAGCCGTGAAAGCGGGCGACACTGTTGGCCAGCAGGCCGTAAGCCTGGGCGTCACTGCAGACCACGGCGGTGCGGTGGTTCGCGGTTTCGAGATGGCGATGCAGGGCGGCGAGTTCGATCTGAGTCGGGGCGTGGAAGTCGTCCCGGTCGGGGTGCCAGCTATTGCCCAATTCGAAGGGAATCGATCCGCGGGTGTGCGGACCCTGCAGCTGATAACGGGCGGCGAGCACCGCTTGCGTCGCAGTCATCGCCGCCAGCGCCATCACGGCTCCGTGGGCCCAGGCGGGGTGGCGCGCGACACGGTGCCGGAGAAACAGGGTCAGGCCCAGCACCACAGCGCCGCTGAGGAGGATTGCCACAACGGCGGGCTGATCAACATGGATGACTCGCCCCAGCTCCGGCACCCAGTGCCACACCCCGACGGGCACCGCCCAGAAGTTTTTCGGTGCCCACACCGACACCAGCCCGGAAAGAACTCCGCCGAGCACCACGCCGGCGGCAATCGCGACAAACGGCCGGCGTTGAACCGCTCCCGTGGCCGGGCCGGCAGCGGCCAGCATCCGTTCCAACGCGGCGACGACGAGCACGACCAAAGGCAGGAGGCCGGCCACAATCACGCGTGTGTGATAAAAATCTACGCGTCCGAACAACAGGTAAACGAGGTGGTAAACGGGCTTGAGACAGATGACGGCGGCGGTCGTCAGGAAAGCGGCCAGATGGAAACGCTTCTCGCTCCTTGATAGCATGCCCTCCTTCCTTCCGTCCCGCGAGATAAACAGCCAAAGCAGCAGGAAAGGCACGACCTGGGCGGTGAACAGCTGGAAGCCCTCCGAAAAATTCAGATTGCTGAGCCCGGCTTCCGCGTGGTTGCGCCCGAAGATGGTGTTGTCAAGGAAGCGCAGGATTTCCCACGGACGGATGTTTTGGTATTCAAACAGCTCGTCGAACGGACGTGATCCGCCTGTGCGGAGCATCAGGCCGAGTTCCTTGCCGACCAGCCACATGCGGGGAAGGCCGGCGGCGAGACCGGCGCCGGCGCAGGCGGCCGCGACCACGCCGCGCCGCCAGCTCCTATGGGTGTGGGCCAGGTGGATCAGGTAGGCCGCCAGCAGCAAGGCGACGTACGCGGCTTCCTGGAGAAAGGTGAACCAGACCAAGGCGGCGGTGCCGGCGGCCAGCAGCCCGCCGGCGGCGAAGGTGCCAGTCAGCACGGTGCGCCGGGCCGCCAGCAGCAGCAGCGGGGCCAGCACGAGGACGGCGAAGGTCTGGTCATTCTGGGTGATGCGCAGCGTCGAGGCGAAGGCGCACTGGTAGAGGATGGCACCGAAGAGCGAGAGCCAGGGGGAGCGGAACACCTCCCACAGGAAGAGGAACACGGCGAGGCCGCTGGCGACGAAAAAACCGAAGGAGAGCAGGGTGGTGCGATACAGAAAATACGGTAGCCCACCACCGAGCAGCCATGACTCATAGCCGGCCGGAAAGAACCATGGCATGCCTAGGATGTTCCATCCGCCCAAAATCGTGGCATCCCAGCCGGCCGCATTTTCGCCGGTGGCATGCAGCACAGTCAGGTATTGGTTGAAGCGGTCGGCATTGCCCAGGAACCAGCGCGATCCGGAGAGGAACGGCGCGAACAGGCAGGCATTCGCCACGACCAGCACGACCAAAGGGGTCGCAGGTTGGAAAAAACGTATCATGTCGAGGTTTCGTGGCGGAGCAGGCGGCGCAGCGCGCGATAGACGCGGAGGATCAGGCGGGATCGATTGTTCAGGCGATAGGCCGGCGGGGTGGCTTCAAGCACCCCCGCGTTATGCATGGTGGCGAGTCGGCATTCCACCATCGCAACCGGATCGAGCGTCTCCACCGGCCGGCGGGGGGGCGCGGTTTCCAAGCGTTCCACCAACAGGGCCACCGAGACGCTGCTCCCGACGAAGGTGAACAGAAAAACATACAGTTCGCAGGCGAACGCGTACGCCGCTGCCTCGGCCAGCCAGTCGGCGGCGTCGGCCCGGGGCGTCCGCAGCGCGAGCCCAGTGGCCAGCCCGGCTCCGCCGACGATGCCTGTAATGAGGAATTGTCGGACTCGGCTGCCGCCGGGAGAGAGGCGGGCCCAGAGCCCGGCCCCGGCAACGGCTGATACGAACCAGAGGGTTGCGGCGGTACCGGCCATCTCAGTTCAGTTTGCGGCTGTTAGACAACGAGGCCACACAACGCAGTGTGTGGGCGGCAATCCAACCCCGCGCGGTGAGCTGACCGTCGGTCCTGAGCAGGCCCAGGGACACGAGGCTTTGGTAACGCTGGTGTTGTTTTTGTCGGCCAATATCCGTCTGGCCTGCCAGGTCGGAAGGCAGCGCCGCACCACCGAGGCGGTCAATTTGGGCCAGTATCCCCAGCGAATAACTGCCCTGGGTGAGGGACCACAGCTCCAGGAACGACAGGCTGTAAATCCCGTGCAGCCCGGCGGCAAAAACCAGCAACGGGTCGGGGGGAAGGACCGTAGATCCGATGCTGATGAGCGTGAGGAGAAACCCATACGAAGCGCACTGGAAGAAAAGGATACCGCGTTCCGTTCGCCCCCACGGCAGATGCCGCACGACACCCAGGAAGAGCAGGAATTGCACGGCGAGGTATCCACTGGTGGCGAGAAAGGGCATCATGGCGTTAGGCAACAGGCTCAGGCCAGACTTGCGCGGCGGATTTGCCGCAGGGCACAGGCGCCCATAAGCAAGATAAGGCACCAGCCCGCGACCATGGCAAGCAGGCTCAGTTTGAGCCAGGGAGGATCATAACGAAATTCAACGACATGCCGGCCGGCGGGGAAATGTACACCACGCACGAGTCCTTGCACCGGCCAGATCGGTACCTCGTTCCCGTCGAGCCATGCGCGCCAACCCGGGTACCATACATCGGTGACCACCAGCAGGGCCGGGGCGGCGGAGACAGCCTCCACGAGGGCGGAGGTGAAGCGCTGGTCGAAACGTGCCACGCCCTCCATGCGGAGGGTCGTGTCACCCGTGGCGTAGGGCTCGAGCCAACCGGAGGATGATGTGGTCACCGCCAAATGGGGAAAATGCTCCCTTTGCCGCGAGAGCAGGGCGGAGTCCTGGGCTTCCTCATTGGATGCCGCGGCAATGATCGATCCGCGGGCGAGAAAGGCCCGGGGCCAGACGCGGGTATCTTCCCAAATGCGGCCTTCCGGCGTATCCCAGACTAGCTTGAGATCGGGAAGATTGAGGCCCGAGAGTTCGCGCTGGCTGGTCTCGGCGAGCAGCCGCACGCCCATGAAATTATACAGCAGCCGGTTGTCGCGGTAATCCTGCCAGGTCGGCCAATCCCCGCCATCGTAGATACCGTGCCATGCCACCGGGATGGTGTAGTTGACGTTCTTGTTCGCGACCGATTTTAGCAGCCAGCGGGCGGAGAGGCCCGGTTGCACAGGATTAAGTCCGGCCATTTGGTTAATGCCATGGGTTGCCAAAGTGTTGGGCGTCATGACCCATTGGCTGGTGAGCAGGCGTCCCCAGACCGACCCCTGCCCGAGGCGATCTCGCAGAAACTTCAGTCGCGGCTCGCTTTCACCAAAGGGATTGCGGGCTTTCTCCAGAAAATTCGGCGCCGCCCAGGCCAGGGTCAACAAAACCAGATGGGCCACCGCCAGCATCGCACCGGCAGCGCGGTAACGTCGTCCGGCGCAGGCCAAGGCTGCGCCGACGCACAAGCCCCACCAAACCAAGCGCCAAGTCTCGTAGCGGGCATCGAACCCAAAGCGCACGGAGAAAGCGAGCTCGGCCAGGACCAGGATCAAGCCACCGCAGACGGCGCCGATGGGGTTGCGGCGGCTGAGCACGAGCAGTCCCAAGAGACAGGTGAGGGTGCCCCACCCGGTGGTCTCCGCCACCAGGATGCTCACGTGACGCAACTCGACATTCGTTTCTGCCGCCGCGGCGGTAAGCAGCGGCCAGGCCTGCACATGCAGCCAGACGACGGCTCCGACGGCTCCGCCCGCCGCGAGACCGATCGCCCAGCGCGGCAGGCGGTGGGCGTCACGCAATGCTCCGGCGGCAAGGAGCGCCGCGGCGAATGAGACCAAGGGTCCACTATAGCGGGGGAGGTTGATCTTTGCCACCGCCGGGTGGGACCAGAGGTTGCCCCAGCCGAAGGTATTGACGACAACGATGGTGATGCAGGCGCACAGGATCACGGCCCCCCACCACAAGGGGAGTCGTTGGCGCCAGGCGAGGGTGGGCGAGGGGAGCAGGCTGCGGAGTAATCCCAGCAGCAGCAGCACCGTCAGACCCGCGCCGAGCAATACCGGATAGCCCTCGTGGTTTAATTCGGCCGGAAAAAGCCGCGGCAGCCACGGGCTCATGATCGGCCCGAGCAGCATCGGCATGAACACGATCATCAGGTTGAGGGGGCTCGTCCCGCCACCGCTGTAGTTGTTTTGGGAATGGATGGTGTAGCCCGTTGCGAGGCCCTCGTGGAAGGCCAGAAGCTGAGGAGCAGCGGCGGCGGCGGCGCAGATCCCGCCCAAAAGCACAAGCAGCAGGCCGCGCCAGCGCCCGCTACCCGCTGTCGTCAGGAACAGCATGAAGCCGTAAACGGCGGCGGCCCCGAAGTTGATCAGGGCGATCTGGGGCTGACCAGTCACGGCGGCCAGGCCGAAGGCGCCGCCGACCAAGCTGATCGAGCCAGCCCAGCCGCCGGTGGTGAATGCCCGGTCGATCGCCAGCATGAGCCAGGGGAGCAAGACGGCGCCGTTGAGAAAGCCGGCCATGGACTGGAAGCCGACAAAGAAGCTCGTTACCATGTAGATCAATCCGGCGCTCAGCGCAGTCAGGTCATCTCCGGTTGGCCGGCGCAGGAACAGGAAGGCGCCCCAGCCGGCGAACGCGATGCGCAGCAGCAGAGTGAGATTCCAAACGCGGTTGTCGTTGAGGGCGAGGTCGAGCCATTCGAGCGGTGAGAAAACCTGGTTCTCGTATTGCGCGGCGATGGGGAGTCCGAGGGCGGAGTAGGGGTTCCATAGCGGCAATTCGCCTTGGGCGAGCGACTGGCGGGCAAGCTCGCGGTAGGGCAGCTCGAATTGCGGAAAGCTGAAGCTATCGTAGCCTACCTGATACTTAGGATGGCGGGACTGATCGGTGCGCGCGGGAAATCCCGGCGTGGGCAGCCAGGTCGACCCCACGATCACCGGGATGCCATAGATGGCGGTCGCAACCAGCAGGCAAATCCACCAGGCCCGGAGCTTGCTGATCTCGACCGGTCGGGTGGCATCGCCGACCGGAGCAGTCTTAGTTTCCATAGAAGGTGCGTCGCAGCCGGCGGATGAAGATCTCGATCAGCGTGTGGCCGGTGGAAAGGAAATTGCGCAGGTTGAGCGGTGAGCCGCGGTCCTTCGTCAGGTGGAAGCCCTCGAGCGGGACCTGGGTGTAGGTGGCCCCCTCATCGAGGAGGGTGGTGATGAGGTGCGCCTGGAAGCCGAAGCCGTAGTTGTAGGAGGCCCAGCGCATCACGTGGAAGCGGCGGTAGAGGGCACACCCGTTGTAATAGTTGATCCGGTAGCCGCCGAGGAGATCGACAAGGGTGGTATACAGGCGGGAAATGAACTTCCGCACCCCGCTCTTGCCCGGCAGCACCGGGTAGTAGGGGATGATGATGTCGGCCGAACCGATGGCGCGGAGGATCTTCACCATCGACCCCCTGGGCTCGACATTGTCGCCGCACACCAGACGGTAGTAGCGGCCGCGGCTGCGGAAGGCCGTGTCCACAAAGCTGCGAGACAGCCCGAGGTTACGCTGATTCTTGTGCAGTCGGACGGGCATGTCCGGGTTTGTGCGGCAGAACTCCTCGATCACAGCTGCAGTTCGGTCGTTCGAGCCGTCGTCCACCACGATCACCTCGTAAGTGCAGGGCACCTCGGCCATCGCGGCCTTGATCGTCTCGAGCGTGCCGGTGATGCGCGCCTCCTCGTTGTAGCACGGCACGAACATCGTCAAGTCGAGTGCCTCAACCACTCCGGGGGGCACGGGTTCATCGTCTCGGGGCGGGACGGCTGGCGTGGTGTTCATGCGTCCTTGCGGGTGCACGCGACACCGATCAGGTAATGGGCCATCGGGGTGTAGCCGGTATGGACGACCTCGTCGTTCATCGAGAAGATGAAAACGTTGTGGAAATACTGCGAGAGGAGCGTTCGCATCGTGTCGCCAGTCTTGCAGTTCACGTGCCCGGCTTTGCTCGGCGGCGAGGCATAAGCCTGGGACTGGAGCGAGGGACAGCCGAGCAGGAGGACGCCCTCCCGGGTGAGGGATTTCACGATGTTGCTGACGAAGTTCTGCTCATCCTTCGGCTCGATATGCTCGATGACGTCGAGGGCGTAGGCCCCGTCGTAGCGGCCGGGGAACGGGCCGCTCAGCATGTCGTGCGCCTTGCATTCGAAGCGCCATTGCGGATCCATGCGGCGGGTGACGTCGGCAACGAACACCGGGTCAAAATCGGTAGCGGTGAGCCGCTTGACGGACTGGGCGACGATGCGCGTGCCGAAGGCATCGCCGCAGCCGACCTCGAGGACATGGGCGCGGTCGGCCAGCATCTTGGCGACGAACTTGTAACGTGAGAGGGTGAACACCAGGTGGCGCGGGTCGTCGTGCCAGGCCTGGTTGGTCATGAGACCGAGGCTGGCGGGACCGCTTTCCTTCACGAGTTCGAGGGAATGCTGGTATTGGGGCTCGCGGGTGGTGGCGTCGTTCATGATGTGAAGAGGAGCGGAGGGTGGCAGTGGGGCCGGGACGGCGGGTGGTGCGACCGGCCCGGCTGGTTTTGGCGGATAGAAATATCGTTTCAGGCGGCGGGAGGTGATTTCCAGCAGGCTGGAGGTGACCGAGAGGAAATTCCGCAAGTTCACCGAGGAGGTGCCCCGGCCCTTCTCCCGATGCACCGCGGCGAGGGCGAGTTCCTGGTGCATGGCGCCCTCGTCGAGCAGGGTGGTGAGCAGGTCGGCTTGGAAGCCGAAGCCGTAGTTGTAGGACGCCCAGCGCATAACGTCGTAGCGCCGGTAAAGCGGATGGCCGTTGTAATAATGCAGGCGGTGGCCGCTGAGCAAATTGACGATCCGGGTGTAGAAGCTGGAGATGAACAGCCGGCTGGCACTTTTGCCCGGTACCACGGGATAGTAGGGGATGATGATGTCGGCCTGGCCCAGCCGTCCCAGGATGGCGGCCATGGATTCCTTGGGCTCGACGTTGTCACCGCAAATCAGGCGGAGATAACGGCCGCGGCCGCGGAAGGAGGCGTCCACAAAACTCCGGGCCAGGCCGCTGTTGCCCGGGTTGCGGTGGAGGCGAACTGAGACGCCCGGATTCGCCTGGATGTATTCTTCAACCACGTTGGCGGTGCGGTCCCGGGAACCGTCATCAGTCACCAGGATCTCGTAGCTGTAAGCGAGTCCATCCATCGCAGCCCGCACCGTCTCGATCGTCGGCACGACGCATTTCTCCTCGTTCAGGCAGGGGATGAAAAGGGTGAGATCCAGCTCCTCGCGGATGCCGTCGGGGGTGCTCCACTGGCGGGCAGGGGTGGTCATTCAAAAAAAACGCAGCCGTAGTCGCCGGTGTAGCCGCATTGCTGGAACACCCATTCCCATTCCTGCGGCGTGAAGAAGCACTCGCAGGTCAGCTGCCAGTAGAGGAGGTTCACCTTCTCCTGCTCGGTGCGGTAGCCGTCCATCAGGATGTATTTGCCCCCGCGGCCGACGCGCTCGATCTCCCGCAGCGCGCGCTCGAGCTCGGGCAGGCGGAGGTTGTGCAGGGTGTTGATCGAGACGACGAGGTCGAAGGATTTGTCGGAATAGGGCAGGTGTGTGGCGTTGCCCAGTTGGAGCTTCGGCTTCACCTCCGGCATCGAATGTTCGAGGGCGTAGGCGGAGACATCGAGCCCGGCGATGTCGGCGCCGGGCAAAACCTGCGTGAATTCATGCAGCAGGAAACCCTTGCCGCAGCCAACGTCAAGGATGCGGGCGCCGGGCTTCAGGCCATAGTGCTTCGCGATGCGCTGCGCCACGGCGAGCCAGCGGCCGTCATACTTGTAACCGCCGTAGCCGGTGTTGCGGCTGCCGTCCCAATATTCCCGGTCGAACCGCTTGGCGATGGTGGCGAACTCGGCCTTGTTGCCCGCGAGCACGCGCGCGAGGTAGTCGCGTTTGGTGCCCGTGTGGACCTGCTCAAGAAAGTCGAGGTAGGCCATCGGGAAATCAGGGAAAGGATTTTTTCACAGAAGGAAACAGAGAGAACAGAGCGTTAATGATTCGTACTGGCAAGCATGAGATGGGTTACTCCGGCTTTGGTGAACAAGGAATGTATGATTCTACGTTTCCTCTGTTAGCTCCTGTGCAGTCCCGATTGGTTTGCTTGATTTCGTGAGACTGACGAACTCGGTCTTGTTGTCCGCGAGCAAGCACACGCGCTTGGTCCCAGTGTGCACCTGTTCGATGAAGTCGAGGTAGGCCATCGGGAAATTAGGGAAAGAATTTTTTCACAGGAGGAAACAGAGGGAACAGAGGACTAGCGATTCGCTGCGGGGAGCATGAGGCGGGTGACGCCGTCGGCCAGTTTGCTTACATTGAAATTGATCAGCAGGCCAATAGGCACATTGAGCAGTTTCATATAGCTGAGGAG
>SIBQ01000012.1 GCA_009695095.1 Lacunisphaera sp. | reverse complement strand
AACCTCCACAATGCTTTTGCCGCCATCGGCACTCCGCAAGATGCGGATCTTGTCTTCAGTACTGTAGCGTTTCCCTTTCATAGTCTGGTTCCTTTTATGGGCTCCAGACTAACTCTTCAAGTGGCTTGATTTAGCGGGGTCACGTCACGAACACCACGCCCAGCTCCTCGTCCTCGTAGGTCAGCTTCATGCCTTCCAGGTAATCCCAGTCCTTGCCTCGCAGTTGCTCCATCGTGTCGTAGTCGTCTTTCTTGAGATGGCTCGGGTCGTCGGTGCGCCGGAAGTTGAGGTGGCGTAGCTCGTGGTTGCCCAGCAGGGAAGCGGTGGCGCACTCCCGGGCCAACTCGACGACCTTGCCGCTGTCGGGGCCGCGGTTGATCAAGTCGCCCAGCAGGACGATGCGGTCGTCCTTCTTCAGGTCGAGTTCGTCGAGCAGGTCGGAGAATTCCTTGTGGCAGCCATGGATGTCCCCGACGGCGATTAGTCTTCCAGACATGTGATAGGGTTACGTTTTAGGTGTTAGGTCTCTGGCTCCTAGCTTAAAGCTTACGCTCTTAAACCTTACCACCTTTCTTTCTGCTAGCGTTCATGGGTGCCGAGGGTAAACAAGAAAACGCCCATGGAGTTAACTCTTCACGCAATTGCCACCAAGTGTTTTGTCAGCGACCGCAACTTCGTGGAAAACGACCGGATTGTCAGCTACCTCGTGCGAGAGGCTTCCGGCGAAGTTGCCCGGCGTGATTTGCTGGAGTCCGAAGATGGTCGCTTCATGCCGCCGGCCTTCGTATATTGCCGCTGGGTCGTGGGCTTCAAGCCCCGCCGGGCCGCCGAGAATCCGGCCTTGGCGCTCAAGCTCACCGCCGAGAACCTGTTTCTAACGCTGGCTTTGCCCGCCGGCTCGGAGCCGCCAGACTCTGGCTCATCGCTCCTTGCTCCCGGCTCCCAGCATGCTGCCATCAATGTCCCATTGCTCCAATTCCTCACCCTGATGCTCGAGCGGAAGAAGCTTATCAGGCACCGCGGCCGGACCGAGGGCGGCGAGCGGCATATCTACGAGCACATGCCCTCACACCAATTCTACGAGATCCCGGTCGGCGACCTGAACCAGGAATTCTTCCAAAAGATCCAGGAGCACCTTGGGGCGTTGGTCGGCACTCCGAAACCCGCCCCCGCTACTCCTGCACTGAGTTCTCCGTAACCTCAGGTCTCAGCCCTCAGGTTTCCTCCTCACGCCTCACACCTTATTCCTCGCGCTCCGCGCTCATGACCACTTACCCAACCACGCCGCTCCTCCTCTGTATCGACCTGCAGCCGGCCTTCCTAGCAGCTATCCCCGACAGCCAGCGCGTGCACCGGCGCTGCTGCTTCGCCCTCGAGGTGGCCAAGGGCCTCGGCCTCTCCATCCTCTTCACCGAGCAGGTGCCTGGAAAACTCGGCCACACATCGCAGGACCTTCTCGCCCTGTGCGACGAGCCCGAGATCGTGGGCAAGGACACGTTCTCGATCTTCGCCGACAAGCGGATCGCGACGCACATCAAGGAAAAGGGCCTGAAGCGCCTGCTGATCTGTGGCATCGAGACGCCCGTGTGCGTCTACCAGACGGCACGCGACGCCCTGAAGGCCGGCTATAACGTCACGCTCCTCTCCGACTGTCTCGGCGCCCGTCGGTCCGGCGATGCCGCCGCCGTGCTGGCGCAGCTCGCCCACGACGGCTGCGCGGTGCTGCCCGCGGAGACGATCTTTTATAGTCTGCTGCATCACGCCCGGCATCCCTTCTTCCGGCCGTATACGAACCTGGTGAAGAAATACGGCTAGGCGAGACCTAGCAGCTTTAAGTTATTTAGGTTTAAGTTTTAAGCTTTTTAGTCGAAGCTCTTAAGCCTTGGCGAGCTGCTTCCCCCTGAAACCTTACAACTTGGCTGCGGCCCCTTTAGCTTAAACCTTACACCTATTGCATGTCTGATATTTCAAGATCGCTGACCGTCCGCGACATCAAGGCCCTCGACCGCGCCGGCGGCGACACCTTCACCAGCGTCCTGCTCATCAAGCGCCTCGCGGAGCGCCCCACCAAGACCGGCAATCCCTTCCTCGCTGTGGAGCTGGGCGACAAGACCGGCGTGCTCACCACCAATTGCTTCAGCGACAACCCGTCCTTCGAGTTCTTCAAGTCCCTCAAGGAGGGTGCGGTCGTCCGCATCGAGGCCAAGGTGGACTATTACCAGAACCGGCTCTCTCCTCGGCTCCTCCGCGCTGAGGAAATCACCGCTGAGCAGCTCAGCGGCTCGCCGCTCATGGCCAACCTCGTCGAGACCGCCCCTGAGAACGCCGACGCCCTCTGGGCCGAATTTCAGGGCCACATCGCCGCCATCGTGCACGCGGAGCTCCGCGCCACGGTGGCGGCGGTGTTTGACGAGATCGCCGAACAGTTCCGCGCCGCGCCCGCCGCCGTCGCCATGCACCACGCCTACCGTCACGGCCTGCTGGAGCACACCTGCCACATGGCGCGCGTCGGCCGGGCGCTGCTGCCGATCTACCCCGAGGTGGACGCCGACCTCGCGCTCGCCGGCATTCTCGTGCACGACACGGGCAAGGTCATCGAGTATCAAGGCACGCTTGCCACTACGCGCAGCCGCAAGGGCATCCTGCAAGGCCACGTCGTCCTCGGCTACCAGCTCGTCCGCAAGGCCGGCCTCAAGGCCAAGCTGAACGCCGACCTGCTCGAACGCCTCGAGCACATCGTCCTCAGCCACCAGGGCGAACTTCAGTGGGGCGCGGCCGTCATCGCCGCCACGCCCGAGGCGGTGTTTGTGGCCAAGATCGACGACCTCGACGCCAAGATGGGCATGGTGCAGCGACTGCTGCGCCAAGCCGGCGACTCCGACGAATTCTCGGACAAACATCTAGGCCTTAACTCTCAGTTGCTCCTCACGAAACCCCAGAAGTTAGGGTAGGGAGTCACTTCTGGCTTCTCTCTGGAGGGCGCAGGGCTACATTGACTCCCGGCCCAAACCAATCCGCCGGGGTTGGCATATATGTCCTCTGATCTCCGTCCTTTGACTGCCCGGGTCAGCTTCCCACCAGGGTCAGGTCGGGCTCGAAGCTGACCGCCAGCCGGTAGACCTGGCCGGGCCGCATGATGAGCGGGTGGTCGCGGATGAACATCTGGATGTAGTGCAGCTTGCCGAAATTAGTCTTATAGACCGGGTCGGCGCTGACGATTTCCGTTTCCGCCCAGTTGGCCTGGAAGTCGTCCTTGAGCACCGAGCAACGGTGCCCGAGCTGGCCGAGCGCCGGCGAATTGCCAAGGCGATAGCGCGAGTGCGGCGCGCCGATGACGAGCGCAAAGCGGAACTTGTCGAGCTGCACCTGGTTCTTTACGGTATAGGCGAACTCGGCGGCGATCCTGCTGCCGGTGAACGTCCACTGGACCTTCATGCTGCCGAGGCCCTTGATGATCTCCTCCTTGGTATTGATGAGTTCGGGCTGCTCATAGCGGAAGTAGAACGAGTTCTTCAGGCCGAGACCGGTGACGCATTTCTGGCCGTAGAAGGCGGGGAGGGTGACGTGCTCGCCGAAGGTGAGCTCCGGCACCATGACGGGCAGGTAGAAATTATTCGGCCAGTCGAGCACGCCGGGGCAGTGTGGGAAGGGCAGGTTGTCCGCCGTGCAATCGGTGCCCGAGCTGACGAGCGGCAGCTGCACGTGGAGGCCGGACGTGGCGTCGCGGTAGAGAAAAAGACCCTGCTCCTTGCGATTGCTCTTGTCAAAGATAACGAAACGGCCGCTGGTGCGCGCCGGCTCGGCCTTGACGTTGTCGGGCAGGTTCACCGCCTTGGCGAGGCGCGACCACTGGCAGAGGTAGCGGGCGGCGTCGAAGTTTGCCATGCGGGTGGTGTGCGAGGCGTAGGCGGTGCGTTCCTCGTCGCGGATGTCGAGGAAGCCCTGTTCCTGGTCAAGGTAGGTCTGGAAGAAATAGTAGAACAGCCGATGGAGGATGTCGAAATACCGGTTTTTCTGGTCGTCGGGGATCCAGCCGTCGCGCAGGCCCTGCAGGATCAGGGAAATGCAGTGCATCTGACCGTAGGCGCCGGCAGAGCGGCCGTAAGCCCAGCCAAGGCCGTCGGCGCGGACGAGGTCGGGCATGAGCCGGAGGTATTTCTCGGCGTAGGTGCGGAGGGTGGGGAGCTTGCGCTCGCGCAGGGCGGCGTTGGCGTGGAGTTGCAGGGCCGAGCGCGTGAACACGAGGGTCATCACCCCGTAGAGGTTGAAGTGGCCGCCGTAGCCCTTCTCGACGTCGTCGAGGAAACCGGTGGAGCTGGTCTGCTCGATCCGCTCGGCCAGGCGTTCGATGAGGCGCGAGGTCTCGTCCTTCTTGGAGAGGCCGAGGCTATAGCGGCAGACGGCCTTTGCGATGTTGAAGGCCTGCCAGTAATTGTCGTAGTCGCTGCGGGTGAGCAGGAGCTTGTCGAGTCGCTGGCGGGTTTCCTCGACCAGACGCTCCCAGACGGGATTGCGCTCCTTGGAGGGGCCGAAACAGAGCAGGCCGAGCGAGGCGTAGGCGACGCCGTTCTCGCCGGCGGGCTCGGTGAAGGCCTGGGCGGTGAGGCAGCGGGCCGCGAGGTCGATGAGGTCGTAGTCCTTGAGCGTGGTCTCGCCGGTGGCGCGATAGTATTCGCCCAGTGCGTAGGCGACGTGGCCTGGCTCGTCGGCGCGGGCGCGTTCGCCGTTGATGGGAGTGACAGTGCCGTCGGGGTTTATCGCGTTCAGGTTATGGCTCAGCATTGAGCGAGCCATATCGAGACATTGCTCGGAGAAGCTGTTCATTCAGGAATATTTCGTGCGGAGGAAGTGGGGGAGGCAAAGGTTTCGCGGTGGGGAAAAGCCGGGGCAAGGAAGTTTTTTCAGCGGGCGATGAGCTTGATGAACTCGGCGTTGGTCTTGGTCTTGCCGAAGCGGGTGACCATGGTTTCGGTGGCCTCCTCGATCTTCGTCTGCATCAGGGCGCGGCGGAAGAAGTGGATGCCCTCGAGGGTCTTGGCGTCGATCAGCAGCTCCTCCTTGCGGGTGCCGGAGGAGGCGATGTTGACGGCCGGCCAGATGCGCATCTCGGCGGCCTTGCGGTCAAGGACCAGCTCCATGTTGCCGGTGCCCTTGAATTCCTGGAAGATGACCTCGTCCATGCGGCTGCCGGTGTCGACAAGGATGGAGGCGATGATGGTGAGTGAGCCCCCGTCCTCGGTGTTGCGGGCGGCGGCGAAGAGCTGGCGGGGCCGCTCGAGGGCGCGGACGTCGAGGCCGCCGGTGCCGGTGCGGCCGGAGTTTTTCTGCGTATTGTGCGCGCGGGCAAGGCGGGTGAGCGAATCAAGCAGGAGCACAACGCTCTTGCCGGCCTCGACGAGGCGCTTGGCGCGCTCGATGCAGAGGTCGGCGATGCGGACGTGATTCTCGACGGATTCGTCGTTGGACGAAGCCCAGACCTCGCAGGGAACGCTGCGCTTAAAATCGGTGACTTCTTCGGGCCGCTCGTCTACGAGGAGGATCATGACGTGGCACTCGGGGTGGTTTTCCAGCACGCCCAACGCGATGTCGCGGAGGAAGGTGGTCTTGCCGGTGCGGGGCGGGGCGACTATGAGACCGCGTGTGCCCTTGCCGATGGGACAAAAAAGGTCGATGACGCGGTTCGTCATGCGGCCGTCCTTCATCTCGAGCCGCAATGGCTTGTCGGGCGTGATGGTGACGAGATTGGGGAAATCCACGGCGCTGCGACGCGCATCGAGGTCGAGTCCGTCCACTTTCTCGATGAAGCGGATCTTCGGATTCGGGAAGCGGTCGTCCGGCGTGGCTTGCGCGGTAATGATGCTGCCCTGCTGGAGCTTGAATCGGCGCACGAGTTCGCGCGGCACAAAGGGATCGGTCGGACGGCGCTTGCCGTGGCGCGACAGGTCGAGCAACTGGCCATTGCGGCTGTTGTCGATGTCGAGGATGCCTTCGACGCGAATGGTGTTTTCCGGCGGGACCGGAGGGGAGGTGGCCGGCGACGCCGGGGAGGCGGCAGGCGGATTGTCTTTATCCATACAAAACGGGTTGGCGGAGCTGCCTAGGCTTGACCGTGCAATCCGTCGGGGGCATGTTGAAACCATTAAGCTTCAACCCCCAAAGAGGAGAAACTTGTGACGGACCAAACGATAACCTCAGTGTCCCGGGAGAGTCGAATTTTCAAACCCTCGGCCGAGTTCAAGAGCCAAGCAAACCTTGGCAGCTACGCGACTTACCGTAGGCTCTACGCCGAGTCTGTCAACGTTCCAGAGAAGTTTTGGGCGAAACAGGCCAAGGAGCACATCGTCTGGCGCAAGCCTTTCAAGCAGGTGTTGCAATGGAACCCGCCTCATTCCAAGTGGTTCCTGGGAGGGAAGTTAAATATTTCAGAGAATTGCATCGACCGGCACCTTGGCACGGCCCGCGAGAACAAGGCCGCGTTGATTTTCGAGGGTGAACCCGGGGATGTCCGCACGATCACCTACCGGCAGCTTTACTTTCACGTCTGTCGCATGGCCCATATCTTGGAGAACATGGGCATCAAATCTGGTGATCGCATCGCCATCTATCTACCCATGATTCCCGAGGCGGTCATTGCGATGCTGGCCTGCGCGAGGGTGGGCGCCGTGCACACGGTCATCTTCGGCGGCTTCAGCGCCGAGGCGATCAAGGATCGCATCAACGACTGCAAGGCCAAGCTTGTGATCACCGCCGACGGCGGCTGGCGGCGCGGCAAGGTGGTCGAGCTCAAGGCCAGCGTGGACCGGGCCCTCGAGGGTGCGCCGAGCATCCAATCGGTCCTCGTCGTCAAGCGCTGCGGCAATCCCGTCACCATGCTCGAGGGCCGCGACACCTGGTGGCGCGAGGTCTGGGAGGGCGCGCCGAATTCGCATGCCGCGAAGGCTTTCGATTCCGAACACCCGCTCTTTATTCTCTATACCTCCGGCTCCACTGGCAAACCCAAGGGCGTGCTGCACACCTCCGCCGGTTATCTGCTCGGCGCCAAGCTCAGCGCGCAATACGTTTTCGACCTCAAGGACAGCGATCGCTACTTCTGCTCGGCCGACATCGGCTGGATCACCGGCCACAGCTACGTCGTCTATGGCCTGCTGGCGAACGGCGCCACAGTCTTCCTCTATGAAGGCGCGCCCAACCAGCCTGGGCCGGACCGCTTCTGGCAGATGATCGACCGCCACGGCCTCACCATCTTCTACACGGCGCCGACCGCCATCCGCGCCTTCATGCGCTGGGGTGACAACTACGTGCTCAGCCACAACCTCAGTTCGCTGCGCCTGCTCGGCACCGTCGGCGAGCCCATCAACCCCGAGGCGTGGATGTGGTATCACCGTATGATCGGCAAAAAACGCTGTCCGATCGTCGACACCTGGTGGCAGACCGAGACCGGCTGCATCATGATCACGCCGCTGCCCGGCATCACCCCCACCAAGCCCGGCTCGGCCACGCTGCCGTTCTTCGGCATCGTCCCCAAGATCGTGGACGAGAAGGGCAACGAGGTGCCGCGCAACAGCGGCGGCAAGCTCGCGATCCTGAAACCCTGGCCGTCGATGCTCCGCACCCTCTGGGGCGACGATGAGCGCTTCCGGCTGGCCTACTACAGCGAATTCCCCGGCAAGCCCGACATGTATTTCACCGGCGATGGCGCCCGGCAGGACAAAGACGGCTACTTCTGGATCGTCGGCCGCATTGACGACGTGCTGAACATCTCCGGGCACCGCATCGGAACCGCCGAGATCGAGAGCGCGCTCGTGTCGCACCCCTCCGTGGCCGAGGCGGCCGCGGTCGGCCGGCCCGACGAACTCAAGGGCCAGGCGCTCGTGGTGTTCGTCACCCTCAAGGGCACGCATTCCCCCAGCGACCAGCTCAAGGAGGAGCTGCGCGCGCATGTCGGCAAGGAAATCGGCGCGCTGGCCAAGCCGGACATGGTTCGCTTCGCCGCCGGGTTGCCCAAGACGCGCTCGGGAAAAATCATGCGCCGGCTGCTCAAGGAGCTGGCGACCAGCGGGGAGATCAAGGGCGACACCACGACGCTCGAAGATTTCTCCGTCATCACCGCCCTCAAGTCCGATGAGGAGTAAACCGGCCGGCTAAATGTTTTTGGCTCCCCCAGGGGCCAATTACCCACGCGCAGCCTTCACGCTGCTCGAGCTGCTGGCTGTCATCACCTACTTCCGCTGGCTCGGCCCGGGCGATATCTGACCTGCGGGCGATTGTCATCCCTAGCCTCTGCCAGTCGTGGTCTTCAAAGCTGCTCTTGGGAGTCCGCCGCCGCCAAGGCTATGGTAGACGCTTTTCTTACGTCTCCCGAAAAAAGTGGTGCCAGGGGCGAGGAGTGAACTCCGACTGCGTCGCGAGCAAGCCCGCGACCAAACCCGACTTGTCGGGGCCGCTCTACTGGTCAGACTTCAGAAAGGCCTGATCCTTGGCGGGATTCTTCCATCCCTTGAGCTTCTTCTCGATGGCAGCAGCTTCGGCACGAGTATCAAATGCCTTACTGGCCACCAGCTGAAGCCCTCCGCCCAGTCTCTTTGTGGTGTGCGTGTGACCGTTCAGATGCTGCTCGATGCGGCGTGCGAGGTCAGAGGTCATGCCAATGTAATGTCGGCCACTGGCTCCCCGCAGCATATGAACGTAGTGCACCAAAAAAGTGGTGCCAGAGGCCGGGATTGAACCGGCGACCAAAGGCTTATGAGTCCTCTGCTCTACCACTGAGCTACTCTGGCTAAGGGTTTATATAAAATGACTTGTTGATTTAACGTATCTTGCCTTCTACACATGTTTTCTACACTTTAGCTCAAATCCAGAGCAAAGGAGAGAAAACATGAGCAACACGACAAGCTGGCAAAGAACACAAGTGCAAGGGCTCCTCCGCAATCGGACCAGTGGCATCTACTACGGAAGATGGATTCTCAGCGGCAAGCAAAAATGGAAGTCCTTAAAGACCGACGTCTTCACCGTCGCCAAGCTTCGTCTGATTGATGAGGCCGCCAAAGTCGCTTCTACCGCATGCTAGCATCCTAAGCGGCTATGTATATCTCGACATGCCTCTAATGGCTCTTTAGAATGCTTTTATGCCCGCAAATTGAAACTCGCTTAGCCCTTCGTATCGCCAAGATATATAATACCTCTCTTCTCCGGCAGTTTGCCTGCGCCCTGCTCTACACGATTGGTTTGCAAGCAGTGATTCTCCAAGCGCAGTCTAAAGCGCCTATCTTGGCCCACGATGAAGTTGCATCGCGGGTGCGTGAGATCACTTTGAGTCCGGCCAAGGCGGATGAGCAGATTTTGCAGTATCGCATATTCGCCGCGGAGCGAATTACAATTATGCAGCAGGGGGGATTCTGGCCAAGCGTGGCCATGCTCCAAAACGGCGAGCTAATCGTTATTGCCCGCACGGGAGCACCACACGGAATTACTCGTGGTGGTTCGCGCCTTGAGCTTGTGCGTTCAGCCGACTTGGGAAAAACTTGGTCGGATCCAGTTTGGGTAGCAGCATCAAGGCCCGAGGAAGACCTTCGGGATGGATTCGTTACGGAGTTGAAGGACGGGACTCTCATGTTGTCTTTCCACATATACCGATTCGAAACGCCAACCCAGTACGACCCAGTTAACGTAAATGTTTATGTGACGCGCTCACAGGATCGAGGGCGGACTTGGAGTGTCCCAGAAAAAGTTAATACGTCTCCTTTTCCATTCGGGAGCCCGCATGGTAGAATCATCGAGCTGCCAGAGGGGGTCCTTCTGTTGCAAGCGACCGTTGGCTTCACGCAAAGACCTGGCTGGGCTAATTTATTTCGTCCGGAAGCTGAACGGGAGTTTCAGAGCATCGTCTTGCGTTCGCGAGACGGAGGCAAGACGTGGGGTGATCAGTCGGTAATCAGCAAAGGCGACGAGACAAGCTTGCTGTTGCTCCCCTCGGGCAAGTTGTTGGCTGCCGTTCGCGGTGGGCCAGTTTCAGGTAGCGCTAGATCGGTTAGCATACACGGATCCGCCGATGCAGGACATACCTGGAAGACTCTTGGATCCGTGACCGATCCGGGTGAAGTGCCCGGTAACCTGCTGTTATTGAGAGACGGAAGAATCCTTCTTTGCTATGGAGATCGAAAGGCCCCTTTTTTTGGCGTACAAGCTGTAACGAGCAGAGACGATGGACGGACTTGGGATCGAGGGAATCGCTTCCAATTGGTATGGGATGCGCCTAATACCGACTGCGGCTATCCAAATTCTGTGCAGCTCCCCGATGGGCGGGTTTTCACAGCCTACTATCAAGTGGACGATCTAGCCGATTCACCCGCGAGCGCCAAAGCAAGGGCGGTAATTTGGACAGTTACAAAATAAGCGCCCACCGCTTCACGCCCTATAATTGCATAGAGCACAGGAAAGCCCTTAAAACACGTCCTTCAGTATATTTCAAAATGAATCCCTGGTATTCTCTCAAAGATAAGATAATTTGGGTTACAGGTGGTGCCGGATATTTTGGTTCTGCGATTAGCACTGCGCTTGACCCACTTTGTCGTAAGGTAGTCTGTTTCGATATCGGGCCTCGCGCCGAGGCCCTAGTCCAAGAGCGAAAGCTCACTAAGACCATTGGATTAGCCCATGACCTCTCAGATACGTTGTCTTTGCCGGCGATGATCGAAGCTACTGTCGCAAAGCATGGGCTGCCCGATGGCGTGGTGCACCTCCCCTATGCATCTTTCGGTGCCAACAAATCAATGGTCGATCTTGCTCCGGAAGAATTCCTGAAAACATTCCAGCAAGCCTTGATCCCAACATTTGTTCTTTGTCGGAACCTTGCCGAACGCATGCGCGCAAGGAGATCAGGTAGTATCATACTATTTTCTAGTATGTATGGTGTGGTTTCGCCAGATCCCAGAAACTATCCAGAGCCGATCAAGCCGAATCCAATCGATTACGGCGCCAGCAAGGCCGCTGTGCTCCAGATGTCGCGGTATCTTGCCGTGCATTATGGGCCTGAAGCTATTCGTTTTAATTGTATCACCCCGGGCCCCTTCCCACATCTTTCAACGCAGAAGGATTCCCCAGAATTTATCCAGCGATTAGCCGAACGCTCTCCTTTGCGCCGAATTGGGCAAAACCCTGAAATTGTTGGCCCGACGCTCTTCTTGCTTACAGACAGCGCCTCGTATGTCACCGGGCACAACCTTGTCGTAGATGGTGGATGGACAGCCTGGTGAGATCGCCGGTCGATCACTATTTGTCTAATATAGCCATAAATGCGTAGGCGCCTGCCGCAACACCTGATGCTCGGTTGGCTGAACTGGAGCGACTTCATAAGGCGGGGGCAATTACTAATGAGGAATACGAGAAGAAGCGACGTGACATCATTGAGAAGCCTTAGAACCATCGCTCTCTGGTAGCATCAGTTTATCCTCCAGCCTCGCCCGAAACGGCGGGGCTTTTTCCTTGGGCCGCACATCGGTTCACATCGGAAGGGCGAGCCGTTTTGTTGGCCGTGAATCCCCATTGTCAGCAAGACGGCCTTCGAATATATCTGCACCCGTGAATTCCCCGCGTCTGCTCCTGCTTGGTTTCGTCCTGTTTAGTGCGCTTCTCGCCAAGGACATCAAGCCGGGCGTGGAGCGGTGGAGTATCAAGACCAGCGTGCCCGCCGGGACCGACATGGCGCACGGCAAGACCGTCCCATTTGCTGACCTCATCGCACTGCCCGATCCAGTGCCGCATCCGAAGATGAATGACCACTTGTATGCCCATGACCGCTATCCGGCCTTTGCAAACAAGCTAGGGGTGAAGGAAGGCGACATTCTGACCGTTCGTGGCTGGCTGCATATTGTCGCCCGCGAGAACGATGGGGATTACCATTTCCAGATCAGCGCCAGCAAGGAGTCGGGTGATGACTGCCTTATCGTGGAGGTGCCGATAGATGACCCGGCCTTCGTTAGATCGGCAGAACTGCGGAAGGCGGTGGCGGATGTTCGGGCTTTCCTGAAGAAGAACGCGCTGAACGGCAAGAAGCCCAGCGAAGGCAGCACCATCGTCAAGAAGCCCATCCTGGTCGATGTGACCGGCCAACTGTTCTACGATGATGCCCACGTTACCCATCCCGGTGGACCGCGACGGGGCAAGCACGGTCAGAAGGCGGCAACGCTGTGGGAGCTGCACCCAGTGACGGCGATACGGCTGGCGGAATCCCGTGCAGACTGAACAACTGACGCGCAGCGCATTGTGCAATCGGCTCGCTCTAATTGGACTCGTATCGCTTGGTTCGGGGATTAGTATGCAGCCATGAAGATTTGCCGATTCGCCGTGTTGTTTGCGCTGCTGGCGACCGCAGGGTTTGCGGCGGAGGATTTATTTGCCGAGACAAAGAAGAAGGCGGAGGCGGGTGATGCCTTTGCGCAAAGGTACCTCGGCATAATGTACGAGTTTGGCGAAGGCGTGCCGAAGGACGACGCTGAAGCTGTGAAGTGGTATCGCAAGGCGGCAGACCAAGGGCATGCCGCTGCGCAATCCAATCTCGGCGTGTCGTACGCCAACGGCACAGGCGTGCCGAAGGACTTAGTGCAGGCTCACGTTTGGTGGAATATCGCGGGAGCAAAGGGGTACGAGAAAGCGAAGGAGAATCTAGCTATTGTTGAAAAAGGAATGACTGACTCGCAGAAAGAGAAGGCAATGGACTTGGCTCGTGAGCTATTCGCGAAGCTGCAGAAGGGGAAGTGACACTATGAATTTTAAACTCAACTCACTGCTAGTGTTAGTACTTCTCGCTGCTGCTGGGTTTGCTGCAGTTGACGATGATCCCGAAAGGAGTGGATGGGCAGGAAAAGCCGGGCGAGCTGAATTGGTTTCACACCATGGCGATTGATAGCAAGGGCAACATCTACGCGGGTGATATTATTGGCAAGCGGGCCCAAAAATATATTCGGCGATGAAAACGACGCCCACTCGATCTCGGCCGGCGGAGCGGCCTTTGTGGGTTTTTGCGACGCTCTGGTCGTTGCGGCAATATCCGACCAAAGCGCGGGAATGGTCGTGGGCGAAGAAATTCTCCATGATTCAATCGGCTGGTTTCGATGGAGTCTTTGCTCCGCCGCAGCCCTATGTGGCTGAGCGCGGCACGCTCCGCTATTTAGCGGTGACGAGTATTGACGCCGCTCAAAAAATTGCGCCAGCCCTGCAGGCGGCGAAGGCGCTGGGGGCGGTGGCGATTGATATTCAATTAGGTGATTATGATACACCCGTCGCGGATGCCGTTAAGTTAGCGCTACGCATTCGCGCCGTAGCCCAAGAGCTCACGTTGCCGTTCGCCATTGAGACGCACCGCGATACTTTTACTGAGACCCCAGAGGCGACGGTGGCCTTAGCCCGTGGGTATCGCCGGGTGACTAAGGAAGTATTACCGCTGTGTCTCGATCACTCGCATTTTGCGATTATTCGTCATCTAGCTTCAGGAACTTATTGGGAGCGGCTCAGTGAGCCCGCGGAGTTGTTAGCAGCCGCTACGCAATTTCATCTCCGGCCTTTTAATGGCCATCATTGTCAAATTTCCGTTTTAAATGCGGCCGGCCGGCGCACGCCTGAGTACCGTGACTGGCAGGTCTACTGCGCAGCATTATTCGCGCATTTACAGGGACAGAAAGCTCGCACCCCGGTATTGGTGGTCCCGGAGATTGGGCATGCGGCCCCGTCTTATGGTTTAAGTTGTTTCAGTGATACGTGGCGCGATGCCCAAACCCTAGGCGTTGATTTGCGCAAGCAGTGGCGCGCAGCGGTTTAAGCTTATGCATATATTTATTTACCGCTTAACGATCGCCGGCTTTTTGAGTGCGGCCGTGGGTGCAAATTTGCGGGCTGCCCCAGCATCACCGCAGGCGAGTATTCGTGCCCAAAACATTCCGACGGTCTTGCAAGCAGATGCGCGGGTGCAGCTGAAATATGGCGCGGCCTCATTGAAGGACCCGGTCGGAGGCTATTGTGGCCGATGGTCGCGGGTCTCCGCGCCTTCATCGGCGCGGCCTCATTGAAGCATTGCCTCTCTCCACGGCGGGGCTTTTTATTGGAGACTATTAAGATAGGGGCCGTAATGGGTTCCTACGCCCTACACCTCCGAATACGCCCACCCACTGGCACTGCGCTTGCGGCCTACAGCGTCACTGGTGACCCCCTTTAACCCAAGCAGGGGGGATTTGGTGGGTTTTAGTGGGGTTTGCAGGGGTTTGCCCGTATGACGTGTTCGTCTGAAACAGAGCCAAGGCTGGTGATAGTTCTCTCTGACAGCTCCAGACTAGCACTGCGAGTGGACTAGTTTCCGGGAGTCACCTCAACCTGACCTGACCCCGAATTTTTGAGCCGCCTTCGGTGTTAGTCTGGGCTCCATTCTGACAGCTCCAGGCTAACACTGCGAGTGGACTAGGTTTCGGGGGTCACCTCAGCGAACACATTGTAACTTCGCCGGCTGCTTTTTCATCTGGCTCCGGTCCTGAGTCAGTCGTGGCTCCAGCCACGGTCAACAGCCAGGCACTGGCCGGTAATGTCGCGGCTTTCGGGAGACGCGAAGAACGCGAACACCGGTTCGACCGTCTCCGGTGTAAGCCGGCCGCGCAGCGCCTGCCTTTCCTCGACGGTTTTCAAAAGTGCCGCCGAGTCGGAAAACGATCGCAGCTCACCCTCGGTTAGGACGGCGCCGAGATGTAAACAGTTAACACGGATGCCATGGGGCCCGAGATCGCGCGCAAGGCCGCGCGTCAGCCCGACAAGTCCGCCCTTGCTCGCGAGATAGTGGGTGAGTTGGGCGCTGCCAAGCCGAAGTTGGATGCTCCCGACGTTGATGATAACTCCGCTACCCTGGCGCTTCAGGTGCGGAATAATCGCTTCGCAGCACCGCCACACCCCGTCGAGATTCGTGTCGAGCACCTGGCGCCAGTCGGCAAATTTCATTTCGTCCGCCGGCTGGCGTGGATAGATACCGGCGTTGTTGATCCACACGTCGATGCGTCCGTAATGCGCCACGATCGTGTCCACGGCGGCGCACACCTCGTCTGCCTTCGTCACGTCAAGTTTCACAGGGTGGGCCGGTGAGACGATCGCCGCCGATTTATCCAGACTGAGCACGCCCGCCACGACGCGCGCACCGCGTTTGACAAAACCATGGACCAGGCCGCGGCCCACGCCTTCGCCCGCGCCCGTCACCACGCACACTAGGTCGGTCAGCTCGATTGCCATAAGGTTACCGGAGTTTGAGGATTTTCGTTGAGGGGAAAAATGTCGCGGTGGGGCGCGCTGAACGGCAGCCGGGCAAAGCTAAGGGACGTGCAACCAGGTCCGTCAAACACAAGCCCGCAACCTGCCTCAGCCGCATAGCCCGCGCGCCAGCCCATAAGGCTCTTTACTTGCACCGCCAGTGCGTCGTCGGGTGCGAGGCCCACGCACTCATAGAATGCCGGATCGGCCCCAATGGACGGCGCGCTGCTCACCACCACCCGCAACCGTCCCGCACTGAGCACCGCCGCATGGCCCATCGAAAAAGTCTGTCCGGTGTACGAGCGGCCGCGCGCAACATAGCGTCCCTCCCCCGTCCAACGCACCTGCGCTGTCAGCTCGATGCCCTGCTCGCCCAGGATGAATCGGGCGGCGCCGTGCTCCGCCGCCACCACCGCCGCCGGATCAACGACCCAAAGCAGCACTTCGCCCGGCAGCTCATCTGCCAGCGGCAGCAATTCGCGGAGCACCTCGGCGCTGCGACCAGCCGAGCCACCGGTTGTCGCGTCAGCCGAATCCACCAGTATCCACGGCCGCGAACGCTTCTCCCGCAACCGCACCTTGATTTCCGACCAAGGCTGCACGCCGGCTTGCCACGCATGGCGCTGTGCATACCAAAGGTTCGCCAATTCCGCCGCCGCCGCGCACGCCTCCACCGGGTTAGTGCCCGTGATGACAACGCTTGTTCCGAGTTCCGCAACATCGAGCCACGGCTGCACGGGAAACACGCTGATATCCTCAATGCCCGGGCGCGATTCGAGCTGGCGGGCGCGGGCCAGAATTTCCGCGAACCGGCCCTCGGCGTCGTGCGTGTCCGTCGGCGGGATGAGCGCGGCGACCTTCGCCAGCGTACGCGTGCGGCGGAGGCCGGCCTGCAGCACGAGCCGCGCGGCGCGGGCGCCCGTCGCAACAAAGTCGGTGTGCGGCATGGTCCGGTAAGCCGTCAGCGCATCAGCGTGCCGCAGCATACGCCGGGTGATATTGGCGTGAAGGTCGAGCGACACCACTAGCGTCCCCCTGAATCCAAGCTCCTCCCTCACCAGCGCAAGCAAATTGCCCTCGACGTCATCCTCGCCCGTCGCGCAGGCCGCGCCATGCAGGTGCAGCACAATCGCGTCCGCCGGCAGCGCTGTCCGAAGCGCCAAGGCGAGCTCGGCGCGAATCCGTGCGAAACACGCGCGACTGAGTCGACCCGCGGGTGAGCCACACATGACGGCCAACACCGGGGCGGTCGTCCAGCCGGCCGCCTCGAGCACGCCGAGGCTGCCGCTTATCCGGGACGGCGCTTCGCCCGACCACGTCCGCACCGCGGGCTCGCCGGCGCGCCACGTGCCGCCCTGGGTGAAAAGCGCGAGTTCGGCTTCCGCCGGATTGAAGGTGTTGCTCTCAAAAAGAAACTGCGCGATGACGGCCTTCATCGGAAACCGGGCTTGCCGAATAACGGCTCCATCAGCCCCTTCAAATAGGCGATGGCAAAAATATTTCCGAGCAGGCCATAGCCGTCGTTCTCGCCGTGCTCGGTGATGAGCTGCAGCACGCGGTCCGGCCGGATGAAGCCCGTGGAGACGATCTCTCGGCAGGCGAGAAACACGGCAGCCATGTCGGTCTGGCCGTTGCCCGGAAACGTCTCGCGGAAATCTTTCAGCGGGCCCGCCACGTCGCGGCCGGGCACGAATTGGCTGCGCGGGCCGCCCTCGGCGTCGCTGATGCGCTGGCTGCATTGCTCCACCCGCACCTGTCCGCGGCGCAACGCATCCAGTTCCGGCGGCATCCCCTGACTGATATAATAAACCGGGTCCTCGACGCCGGGTGGCGCGAGTAGTCGCAGATTTTGGCCGGTGGGCAGACTGACGACGGCGGAGATTCTCATCTGAGGTCGATCAAGGCGCGCGCGGACGCCACGAGCGGCTGGGCAGGCAGACGGTTCGCGCCCACCGGCGGACGTGCGAGCAGATACGACGCTCCAAACGCCGTCATGAACGGACGAAACCGCACCGCCTCCGCGCCGAGCGCGAGAAACACAAACGGCCTCCCGAGCTTCTCGCGCAGTACAAGGCTGATCGCGAGCGAGTCGAGTGCCTCGGCGCGGGTGCGCACGCGCTCGACAATTTTTACGAAATCGGCGCCGCGATCCCGCAGTTTCCACGCTCCCCGTAAAGCCTCCGTCTGCGTGAGTTTGCGTGGCGGGTGCCACGACCAGATCACGGCCGCGCCGTGCCGGTGGGCTGCAGCTGCGACGGCGCGTTGACGCCGGATCGCGGTGCGGTCGTCGGTCCACTCGTCGCAATTGGAGGCAAAGGTGTCCGCTTCGATGTCGAGCCCCGCGGACCCCGGGTCGAGCAACGCGAGTTGCCGGGCCATCCGCGCTTCGTCGGAGAGTGCCGGTAGCCGGGCAAATGCTGCGCCGTAAACCGCCATGAACGGCGCCCGACGGCAGGAGGTGTAAAGCGGCCGGCGCCAGCGCGTGAAGAAACGCCGGTCCAGACACGCATTGTCGCGCAGCGAAGCGAGATTGAGCTCCACCGCGTCGGCGCCAGTCCGGAAAGCGGCGGCTGCCACGCGGGCTGCCGCCGCGGAATCGCGTTCGACCACCACGCCTACGACGAATGGCCGTGGCAATTGGGCCAGACTCACCATAGTGGCACGTGGGGAATCCAGCCGGGGCGCTGGGAATCGAAGAATTCGATCTCGTCACCTTTTTTCAGATAGAGCTGGTGATATTTATTAAGCTTGTCGCGATCAATTTCGACGCCGAGGCCGGGGCCCTTGGGCAGCGCCACCGAGCCGTCTTTCCAGCGCAGCGGCTGGGTGATGATGTCGTCGACCTGAAACGGATAGTGGGAGTCGTATTTGTGGCAGAGCGACGGCGTTGTCGCCCAAAGATGGAGGCTGGCGGTCATGCCAATACCGAGTTCCCGGTCGCTGTGGATGGCCAGACCGAAGCCAAATGTCTCCGCGACGGCCGCGAGTTTTTTGCACTGCGTGATGCCACCCCAGAAATACGGATCGACCAGGATCACATCGAGCGCCCACATGCGCAGCATGGGGGCGACCTGGTCGAAATTAAGCACCGCCATGTTGGTGGCGAGCGGCACCGGCACCGTGGCGCGCACCCGGGACATGCCCTCGAGATTAAAGGTGGGATCCTCGCAATACTCGAGATCGTACTCGGCAAGTTTCTTCAGCTCATTGATTGCGGTCGCGGTGCACCAGACCTGGTTTGGATCGACGCGCAAATGCTGGATCTGGTCGCCGAAAGTTTCGCGCAGGCGCCTGACCGTCGCGCGCTCGATTACGGGGTTCAGCACCCCAGTCTTGAGCTTGAGGCCGGTGAAGCCGAACCGGCTGACGTGGTCGGCGTATTGATCGCAGATGCTCTCGGGTCCGTCTTCGCCACCCAATTTTCCATCGCGGCTCTTATACCGGTAAAACAGGTAGGCCACGAACGGCACGAGTTCGCTGTCGGCCCCACCCCAGAGATCGCACACGCGCTTGTTCTGAATTTTGCCGATGATGTCCCAACACGCCATCTCGATCGCGGCCGCGACATAGCGGAGCTCGATCGTCAGCGCCGACTGCTCGCTCGTGGTGCGGAACACCTCGAAGTTTTTGACGATGCGCGAAACCTCGAGCGGATCGTAGCCGATAAAAAAGGGCTCGGCGCTGCGGAAGCGCGCCGCCGTGCTCGCCCCTCCGTACGTTTCGCCGAGACCAACCACGCCTTCGTCGGTATGGAGCTCAACGATCGTGCGCGTGGTGCCATTCTCGACCCCCATGCTCCAGCGCAGGGGCGCCTCCATGGGAATGTGCACGGGAGTACAGACAACTTTGGTAATTTTCATCGGGTAAGCTGGGAGTGAATGGCGTCAGCGCAGCGCCCATTTCCTGATTGACACTGCCTTGCTTAAATATCGCGCTACCGCAACTGCAAATTGAGTCATGCCACTGCACGCCCCCGGCCGCTCCCACTGTATCTCTTTTGGGTCCACTACCCCGAAGCTGCTTTCGACTTGGTCTGATCATATGGGAGCGAGCTCGCTCCGGAGATCTTTATATTTTACGCGCCGCCCACCGCAAGTGCCGGCGGCGCAATTTTCATGCCCCGGCAAGCTGCGCGAAGCCACAGTGCGGTGGCCGGAAATAACCAAGAGCTCCGAGTCCATAGCTTCGCTGCGGGGCGCAGCATTCTCTCATGTCGCAAGAGTTCGGGCGTCAGCAAACCCAGGGACGGAGCCCAGAGACGGGTTGGGGCATGAGACTCAAGGGAGCTGCAGCAGCGCGAGGTAGAGATCCGTCGCGGCGGCGAGGGCGCGGCGGTCCAGCCATTCGTCCCGGGTGTGCGCCTGCGCCAGATCACCGGGGCCAAGCACGAGTACTTGCGCCCCTGCGGCGGCGTAGTGACTGGCGTTGGTGGCGTAGGGTGCGCCTATGGCGGCGGGATCAAGGCCCCGCGCGAGGAACGCCGGCTGCAGCCACGTGTGGAGGGTCGCGGAATTTTCAGGCGGCAGCGGCGGGGCGAGGTATTGGCGGTCGTGCTCGACGGCAAGTCCGGCGAGGGCGGCGTCGCGTTCGCCGAGCACCTGCGCGGCCGTCTCGCCCGGCACCAGCCGGCGGTCACAGGTGATTTCGCAGTAATCTGGAATGATGTTCACCGCCGTGCCGCCGCGGATCATGTTGATGCTGGCCGCGGCCCGGCCGGTGAGAGGATGCTCGCGATTCGCCAGTGGAATGAATATTTTCTCGAGCGCGGCGACCACCTTCTGCATCGCGGTGATGGCCGAGCGGCCTCTCGTCGGGTCGGCCGAGTGCGCCGCGACTCCGCGCGTGATACTGCGCCAGCGCAGGGCACCGTTGTGGGCGATGACGGGGCGCAGTCGCGTGGGCTCGCCCACCACGATCCCGCGGAGGCGCTGGAATTCCCGCAGCTCGCGGGCAGCGAAGGCCCGGGCCCCGCCCATGCCCGCTTCCTCGTCCACCGAGAAAATCACGCCGGCGTTGCGCGCCCGGCCGGACTGCCGCGCATAGGCTTGCAGCGCCCAGAGCATCGCCGCGCCCGAGCCCTTCGTGTCGCACGTCCCGCGAGCGTGCAACTTGTCGCCGGCGATGGTGAGCTGAAATGGCGGGACCGTCATGCTGTCCACGCTGACAGTATCGAGGTGGCTCTCGAGGAGCAGCCACTCCGCGGCGGGTGCGACCTCGGCGGTGACGAGCAGGTTGAACGCGCCGCCCGTCCCGGCCGGGCAGCGGCGGGTGTTCAGCCCCCAGTGGCGTGCGAGAATTTCCAGGTGAGCGGCGAGCGCGGCCTCGCCGCCGGCCGGCCCGCCGAAATCAGGATTCACGGTCTCGATGGAGACCATTTGGGCAAGCAGCTCCTCGCAGGATCGTGGTGGGGAAAGCGTAGACATGGTTCAGCGCAGCTGACGGAGACGCAGGATTGGAGCCAGGGACAGTGTTAGTCTGGTAGGATGGTTGAGATGACAGAAAGAGGTGGGCTTGGCAATCCCTCGCGGAGCGCGGCCGGAGGCCGACCGAAGCGAGGGATTGCTGGAGCGAGTGCGGCGAAGCGCTGGGGAGAGCTATAGCCGAGCGAACTGGGGAGCCGGACCTAGTTGCAGTCCTGGCGGAAGTCGTCGCTGAACACGCAGGCCTCTGGAAGCTCCCTCATGCTGAACTGCCGCTTCCAACGGGGGAAGGTTTGCTTGGAGATGTTCTTTTCCTGACAGAACTCCCCAATGCTCCTGCGGGCATCGGCTGCCCGCAAAATGCGGATCTTATCCTCGGTTGTGTGTTTTGCCTTTCATGGCCTAGGATCCTTTCTTCCGCCCCAGACTAACTGCCTTGGCGGCATAAAATTCGGTGTCAGGCCTCAGGGCGGTGATCCAAACGCGAACGAGGCGGTTAAAGCAGCCAGCCATCCAGCGCAGGCCGACAGACAGCCACGCCCGGGGCAGGAGCGTGAATTCAGCAGTCATCGGCAAATAACCGGTTCCGCCAAGACGCCTTCCGGACCGCGTCCAGCAGGGCTGATTGCGGTGTGTCTAAGATGAGGAAAATCACGCGCTCCCCATGATTTGCACAAAGACTTTGCGCTCTCGCTGGCGGACAGAATCAAAATCGACAAAATAAATTTGCCCGAATTCCCCCAGGACTAGGCTCCGGTCGCGAACGGGTATGATTTGCGAACGGCCCAGGATGCACGATCGCAGATGGGCATCAGTGTTCAGGCTCCACCAGCCCTCCTCGCCCAAGTTCCCGACCGCATGCTCGAGGTGGAGTGGTCCGGGATGAAGATAATGACCCTCGTGGCCGCATGGAGGGTGAATTTCGCGAGCGCATTCAGCAGATCCTGCATCAGGAATTCCGTGCCGTCGAGGGTGGTGTCATGCGATTCTTCCTGGAGAATCACGCTGCAAGTCGTGTGCTGCGAGAACACGGTCACCAGGCCATCCTTTGCCCTACTGCGGGACACGGCGTCCCTGACCCTGGCGGTCACGTTATGGAAGACCGGCTTGTGCTTCTCGCTGCGCACGCAAAACGTTTCGTGAAACATGATCATAAGTTCGTGGTCGCCTGTCCGGGGCTTGTCGGGTCTGCGGCGGATGTCATCAGGGATGCATCTCCTGCCATGTTTGCCGGAGGGCGATAAGCATCTCATCCATTTGCCGGATGGGATTGTCTGCCCGCACTATTCCGCTGGTTGTGCCGGTGGCTTCCGCCCCGGCCCGGATGATGTCAACAACGTCCGCTGCGGTCCGGATCCCGGCGCTGTGGAAGACTATGATGTTCGGGTTGATTCCCTTCACCAATTCCAAGGAACGGGTGATAAACCCCCGGTTTTCCCGCGCCAGCGACCGGGTGGTTCCGATCAGATCCGGAGGTTCGGCCAGAATCATGCTTGGGCCCAGTTGGGCCACCGCTGCCGCCTCTTCGGGTGAATCAGCACAGACGAGCGTGAGCAATCCAACCGCATCCGCGCGCCGGATCGTTCGCGCCAGATCGCTCAGGGTGAGGCGCCGTTCAACGTGATTGAGCAACGTTCCCGACCGCTCCCGCTTCCTTCAGGGCTTCCGGCAGCACCGCGCCCGCGCCCCGGCCTATCTCCACCGGATCCATGTGCTGGGCGAAAACCAGGATATGCTTGGTTTCCTGTGCAATGGCGGGAATGTCGACGTGTTGCGGATCAAAAATGATCGTGATGCCAAGATCCTTGCTCATCCGGTCGGCGGCTTTTGCCAATTTCAAGGCCTTCCGGCCGTGAAGATAACCCTTTAGCCCGATTTAAAACAATGGAAGTTTGAGGGAGATGCCGTTATGCATGGGGTTGTCTCCGGCCACCGGCCGGTTTTAAAGTAGGTTTGCCTCAATCCGGGTCGGCCAGGCGAACCGTGTCAAGAGCTTTGAGGATTCAACCATTTGATCTGGAAGGCGGGCCGTCGCAGCTGACTTCAGTAGCCCTTGTCCCAGCGCGGCTCGATATTCGCGGCGATCGACTCCGACACCCACACATCGGTGCGGAGTGTCTGCAGGATGGATTCGGGCACGCGCGGTGTGACTGGTCCGTGCAGCACGAGGCGGGTGGTGAGCCGCTGCCAGGAGGCAAAGGAGCCGTCGACGGTGAGGGCATGCATATCAATGCGGTGCTTGGCGGCGATGACCTCGGCCGGGCCGATCGTGGCGGCCATGGGTGGAACGGCGCTCAGGTCACCGCTCATGCCGAAGCAGCCGTGGAGGGAATTCTGCGCGAGGGTGAAGGGGCTGAGCGTGCAGATACGCGGCCCCATTTTCTTCCAGGCCTCAAGCGAGCCGGCGAACTCGGGGGCGTCAGGCTCGATGAAAGCGAGATGGCCGGTCCAGCCCGGACCGCTGTAACAGATGTCGGCGCCGCCGAGGTCGGCGAGCATTTTGCCGTAATCCTTCAGGTTCTTGTCCGTGAAGATGCGCACCTGCTTCTCCGCCGGGCGGAGCTTGGGGTCCAGTTGGGCCCAGAAATACTTTTTGAAGGAGTGGCCAAAGCCGAACTCCCACGATTCAGGAGCGATCCGGCCCTGTTCGCTGGCGTATTCGTCCATGTTGAACGTGTGCAGCCGCCGGCAGTTGACCCGGTCGCGGTTGAGCATCGCAGCGAGCTTGGCGTAGCCGGGCCAGGGATTCGGCATAATGGCGACGAAGTTTCGGCCTGCCTCCATGGCCGTCTTGATCCGGAAAAACATGTCCGTGATCCAGAGGTGCTCGAAATCAGCGCCGGGCAGGACGGTTATGCGGAAATCAGGATTGCGGTGTTTCGTGATGTCCTCGCGCTTGATCCGGCGCACGCGGGCGATGGCCTTGGTGTCCCGAAAAGGAATGAAGCTTGCCGGGGCAAACGTGAATTTATTCGATTGGTTTTTCATAGATAGAGATTCCGTTGACCCAGGTGCGGGCCGCCGTGAGGCCCTCGTCCCAGAGCACAAGGTCGGCGTCGGCACCCGGTTCGAGCCGGCCCTTGCGCTTGAGACCGAGCAGGCGCGCGGGGTTGAACGTGCCCATCGCCCAGATCTGCTCCGGCGGCAGTTTTAGCCAGCGCAGGAGATTCGCCATGCCGCGGTCCATCGTGAGCGCGCTGCCGGCGAGGAAGTTCTTGGTCGAATGCCGGGCAGCATCCTGGGGCGAGACTTTTACCTGATAACCCCAGGGGGTGTCGTAGATGCCCGCGGGCAGGCCGGCGCCGATGATGGAATCGGTGATCAAAACAATCCCCATCCAGGTCTTGGCCTCCACGGCGGCGCGGATGGCGGTGGGGTGGACATGCACGCCGTCGGCGATGAAATCCACGCTGGCCCGCGGATCGGCGAGGATGGACTCGACGGCCCCGACCGGCCGCACCCCGGGATCAATCTCGGACGGCGCATAAAAGACATCGTAGAAGTGCGTGGCATGCACCGCGCCGGCATCGAGGGCTGCTTCGGTCTGCTCGACGTTCGCCCGCGTGTGCGTGAGGAAGACGGTGATCTTCTCCCGCCGCAGCCGGCGGATGACCGGCACGATATTCGGCGCGTCGGGGCTGACCGACATGACGGCAAGCCGTCCCGCGCATGCGGAAACAATTTTCTCCAGCAGTTCAAGGTCGCCGGGCAGCGTCGGACACCCCGCCCCACTAACGGCCATGAACGGTCCCTCGATGTGGAGGCCGGGGATGTTGACCTCACTCACCGACGGAATCGCTGCGGAAAGCTCGCCGAGCCGGTCGAGCCAGCCGTCACGAATTTGCGGCACGATGGTGGGTAGCACGGTTGTCACACCGAACCGGCCCAACTCGCGAGCGGCGGCGAGCAGACCGTCCGGACCGGATTCGTATAGGCTATGCATGATCCCGTGCGTGTGGACGTCGATCAGGCCGGGCGTCAGCAGTCGTCCCGCGCCGTCGACGATCTCGGCTCCGGCCGTGGACTTGGCGCCGATACTCCCGATCGCCACGATACGGCCGTCGCGCACCAACACATCGCCGGGCCGGATGAGTTTGCCTGGTTCGACGAGACGGACGTTGCGGATCAGCAGGGATGACATGAGGTGCTACTAGGGGAGAGGGGAGAGAACTTGGCTTTGCTCGAGCGCCAGCGCCTGTTCGACCGTCAGGTCGTCGTGCACAATACCCCTGAGAGCCTTAGTAATTGCGGCCGGGTTGGCGTGCTGGATGATTTTGCGGCCGTAAACAGTGCCGGAGGTTCCCTGCGCAAGGAGGCCGTGCGGGCGCGGGAGGATCTCGCAGTCACCGACCTTGCCTCCGCCGCTTCGCCCAGGTCAGGATGATATTTTGCCATGCCTAATCCTGACCAAAAGTGGGCGAATTGTATAGTCGATTTATCTAGCCCAAGTTCCGCAGTTTGGCTCTGAGGCGAAAACACTTTAGGAGGAAACGCCGGGAAAGTATGCCTCGGTTTCAGAGGAAGATCCGGGCGCAAGTCGATGTAGTGCCGGACACCCTATTGCTGGCGGGAGGATTTTCGGCGACACTGACGGTGTGTCTTTTTGCGGCGGAAAACAAACAGTCTCGCGGTGTGGGCTATAGCTACTGGAGTCTGTGCGCTACCCACCGCCCGGCACGAGGCCCCCGGCAAGGGGTGGTCGCCTCGCGGGCAAACTCGATGACTCCAAGTTGGCGGGACTCTCGCAGGGCTAGGGGTACTTGTCCGCGCTGTTGTCGGGTGAGGCCATGCCCACGCCCGCCGTCGAGTCCTTTCTGCCGGACATGGCGCCTTTTGAGTTCCTGCTCCAAGACGTGACCAGCATGTTTGTTGAGGACCAGGCCAAAACCAACGAACAGGCCCACCGTGGCTCGCTTCAGCAGCGCCCGGATTGCATGTGCCTGCCCACAAGGGCGGAACTTGGTCGCTGCACCTGCTAAAAGTACTCCAGCAGGCCGGTCGTAACACGCAAACTGCGTGTCGAGTGGATTTGTGGCCGCAAACCCGGATGACTTACGGCGCCCGTCGCGAATCCGGGCTCAGTCCCGCCCTCCAGCCTACATCCACCCTCCGTGAAATATACGGACTAGTGCAAGTATATGTATAATTGTTAACCAATTCAATAATTAGCCTGTAACGCCTCCAAGGTGAACGGGCGTGGGTTATCGGGCTAAAAATCGGTTGACAAATGCTCTGATTGGTCAATAAAACTCATAATTAATCATTATCGCTCATCGCATCTTAATTTCCTGCGAACATGCTGCTCCAAGATGTGGTATTTCGGGGTGAAGAAAAAGGCAGACGTTCCCACGGCAATTTGCTTTTGGGAAAGGATCCAAGGGTTGAACGCGATCGGCGGATACCGTAATCCCTAAATTTATCAATCACATCAAACCAATCATAAATCATTTAGCATGAAGAAGACGCCTGCTTATCTCAGCGACATGCGGCCCAATTTTGAGCCGTTCACCATCGATTGCGGCAAAATTCCCGCCTACCGCTACAAGAGTGGCCTCAAATCCGAGCTTGCGGCTAAAACCATCACGCCGGAAGAGGCGGTGGCGATATTGGAGGACATGCTGGTTATCCGCGAACTCGAGGAGATGATCGTCAAGCTGCGTTCCGGCGCATATGATCCGATTCGGGAATACAACTACCGCGGCCCGACGCACGTCTCGGTCGGTCAGGAAGGCACGGCCGCCGGTGCCTGCTGTGCGCTGGAGCTGCCCGACAACATCACCAGCACGCACCGCGGCCATGGCGAAAGCCTCGCCAAGGGCACGGTTGCCATCCGCCAGATGACCGATGAGCAGCTCCGCCAGCGCGTGCAAAGCTGCAAATCGACCAAGCGTGAAGATCTGATCGAGGCGGCGCTGGAGCAGCACGTTTACCGCACAATATGCGAGCTTTTCGGCAAGGACGACGGCTACTGCCGTGGCCGCGGCGGATCGATGCACATCGCTGACTTCACCGTCGGCCATTTGGGCGCCAACGCCATCGTCGGCGGCGGGGTGCCGATTGCCACCGGTGCGGCGATGGCCAACCGCTACCTGCAGCGCGGCAATGTCGTCTGCTGCTTTGCCGGTGACGGCGCGTACGCCAACGGCGTCGTGCTCGAGTCGCTGAATTTTGCCGCTCAAGCCCAGTTCACCAACCATTTTGCAGACGCCCGAAAGTTCGGGTTGCCGATCGTTTTTCTGGTTTGCAACAACCATTACGGCATGACCCACCGCAGCGACGAGGAAGTCATGGGCGTGGACCGCATTGCGCGCCGGGCCGCGGGTTTCGCCAACAACAACATGCACGCCGAGATCGTCAACGGCATGAATGTGCTCGCGGTGCGCGATGCTGTGCAGCGCGCCACTAGGCTCTGCCGCGAGGGGCAGGGCCCGGTGCTCCTCGACATCGACACCTACCGCTACTGGGGGCATTCGCTCAGCGACCCGCGTACGGAATACCGCGCCAAGGAGGAGGAGGCTGCGTGGAAAGCCGTTGACGCCATTGAGAGCTACAAGAAGGAGCTGCTTACCGCCAAGGTGCTTGCCGCCGCCGGCATCGCCGCCGTTGAAAAGCGCGTGATCGATCGCAACGCCATCGCCGCCAAACGCGCCGTTGCCGCCGCCGATCCCGAGGCCAAGGACGTACTGAAATTCATGTATACTGACACCAAGGTCGACGTTGTTCCCGCCAAGTTTGCCAAGGTCGAGTTGCAAGGGCCGCTTCCCGAGATCAAGCGGGTCAACGGCGAATTGACCTACAAGGACGCCATCAAGGAGGCGCTTGCCCAGGAGATGACCCGCGACAAGCGCGTCATCCATTACGGCGAGGATGTGGCCGAATACGGCGGTGCTTTCAAGGTGACGAAGGGGCTGCTCGAGGCGTTCGGGCGCGACCGTGTGTTCAACACACCGATCAGCGAGGCGTGCATTTGCGGCACGGCTGGCGGCGCGGCGATGAACGGGCTGCGTCCCGTGGTCGAGCTGATGTATTTCGACTTCGCGCTGATGTCTTCCGATCAGATCAGCAACCAGGCGGCGAAATGGCATTACATGAGCGGCGCGCAGACGGAAGTGCCGCTGGTCGTCCGCGCATCGGCCGGCGCCGGCAAGGGCTACGGCGGCCAGCATTCGCAGACGCTCGAGTCCATTTTCTGCCACATTCCCGGTTTGTATGTGGTTTACCCGGCCACGCCGTATGATGCGAAAGGCATGCTCAAGGCGGCGATCCGCGACAACAACCCCGTCCTTTTCGTCGAGTCGCAGGCGCTGTATGGCATGAAGGGCCAGGTGCCGGAGGACGATTACCTCGTGCCGCTCGGCGTCGCCGATGTCAAACGCACGGGCACCGACATCACCTTTGTCTCCTGGGGCCCCGTGGTGCACGACTGCCTCAAGGCGGCGGACACACTCAAAGCCGAACGCGGCGTTAGTGTTGAAGTCATTGACCTGCGCAGCCTGGTCCCGCTCGACATCGAAACCGTGCTCCGCTCGGTGCAGAAGACCGGCCGGTGCGTGGTCGCCAGCCAGGCGATTTCCATCGGCAGTTACACAGGAGAAATCGCCTCGACGATCCAGGATCGGGCGTTCGATTACCTCGACGCCCCCGTCAAGCGGGTCGGTGCCAAGAACGGCATCGCGCCGCAGTCGCACATCCTCGAAGCTGCGTTCCTGCCGAACGCCGGGGATATCATCGCCGCCGCCAACTCCATTTTGTAAGGCATACCATGGCCACGCCCATCATAATGCCGAAATTCGGCCAGATGACCGAAGAGGGTTCCATTGTCGAATGGTTCAAGCGCGAGGGCGACATGGTCGCCAAGGGAGATGTTCTTTTCACCATCGAGACCGACAAATCGACCATGGACGTGGAGTGTTTTGAGGCGGGGACGCTCCTGAAAATTCTGGTCCAACCGGGTGTCAACGTCCCGGTGCAAAGCGTGGTGGGCTTTCTCGGGCAGCACGGGGAGGCGATTCCTGACGTGGCGGCTCCCACGGTGGTCCCGCCACCGGTCCCGGCCGCTCCAGCGCCTTCCGTTGCGATACAGGCATCGCAACCCGTTGCCGTGCCCGCAGGGGTTCCGGCCAGCCCCGCGGCCGACACAAACGCCAAGCCGGCTCCAGTTTCTCCTCCGCCCGCGCCGGCGGCAACCCAGTCCTTTTTGAAAATCAGTCCGCGCGCCGCCGCCCTGGCGCGGGACTGCGTCATCGATCCTTCGCGGATTACGGGGTCCGGTCCTGGTGGCCGCATCCTTGAAAAGGATGTGCAGACGTATCTGGCGGGTCGTGGTTATGATCGCCTGCGAATTTCCCCGACAGCCAAGACACTCGCCGCCAAGGAAAAAATCGACATTCTGACGGTCGAAAGCTCGGGAGATTCGGACCGGATCATGGTGGAAGATATCCGGCGGGCGCTGGCGGAAAGGTCGAAGCCGATGTCCAGGATGCGCCAGGTGATCGCCCAACGGCTGGCGCAGAGCTTCCGCGAGATTCCCCATTTCTACGTCACGGTGGCGGTGGACATGACCGATCTCATCGCCTACCGCGGCCATCTCAAGGCGGCGGGTGCGACTTACACGGTTACGGATTTCATTGCCGAAGCCGTGGTGCTCACGCTGCAGGAGTTTCCCGACGTGAACAGCTCGACCGACGGCAAGGCCGTGAGCTGGCGCAGCCACGTTAACCTCGGGATCGCGGTTTCGCTTGAACAGGGCCTGGTCGTGCCGGTCATCCAGCGGGCCGAGCAGTTATCGCTGCGCGCGCTGGCCCAGCGGTCGCGCGAGTTGGCCGAAAAAGCCCGGGCGGGCAAATCCACGCCGGACGAACTCAGCGGCAGCACCTTCACCATTTCCAACATGGGCATGCTGGATGTGGAAAACTTCAGCGCCATCATCAATCCCGGCGAAAGCGCCATCCTTGCGGTGTCGAGCACCCTGCCAACGCCGGTGGTGCGCGACGGCAAGGTTGTCGTGCGGCAGGTGATGAAGCTTACGCTTTCATGCGACCACCGCGTCGTGGACGGCGCCCTTGGAGCCCGCTTTGTGAACGCGATCAAGCAGAAGCTCGAGGATCTCGGCCTCTGGAAATTCCTGACGGCGTGACAAATGGCCGCCATGCCAAAAACATTCGTGGGATTCGGGTTCGGTGCCATTCAGGGCGGACTGTTTCTTTACGAGGCTTTCCTCTCGGGCAAATTCGAGCGTCTCGTGGTCGCCGAAGTCATGCCGGAGGTGGTTGCCGCCGTCCGCCGCGCCCAGGGTTGTTATTCTGTCAACATCGCGACCCGCACGGGGATTGAAGTCCGGAAGGTGAGCGGGGTGGAAATACTCAATCCGACGGTTCCGGAAGACGAGCGCATCCTGTCGCAGGCGCTGGCCGAGGCCTCTGAAATCGCCACGGCGCTGCCAAGCGTGGATTTCTTTTCGCGCGGCGAGCCTTCCGTTGCCGGACTGATTGCCCGCGCACTCCAAGCCAAGGCCGCTCGCCGGGATCTGCCGCCCTGCATCATCTATACCGCGGAGAACAACAATCACGCGGCGGAGATGCTCCAGGAAAAATGCGGCCAAGGGCTCGAACCCGCCGGTCTCGGCGCGATCCGCCGCTCGGGGCAGTTTCTGAACACGGTGGTCGGAAAAATGAGCGGCGTGATCACCGACACCGGGGAGATCGCCGCGGACAACCTGGCCTGCTTGGTGGAGGGCTTTCCCCGGGCGCTCCTTGTGGAGGAATTCAACCGGATTTTGATCACGCGGATCGATCTCCCGGAGTTCCGGCGCGGAATCAGCGTTTTTATCGAGAAAACCGACCTGCTGCCGTTTGAGGAGGCCAAGCTCTACGGGCACAACGCCGTCCACGCCCTGATCGGCTACCTGCTGCAACATCGGGGCAGCCGTTTCATGTCCGAGGCGGCCGGCGACCCGAAGCTCATGGCTTTCGCCCGGGAGGCGTTTCTGGAGGAAAGCGGAGCGGCGCTGATCGCGCGGTATCGCGGGCTGGACCCGCTGTTTACACCGGCGGGCTTCCGGGCCTACACAGACGATCTTCTGCCCCGCATGACCAACCCGTATCTTCGCGACCGCACGGAGCGCATCACCCGCGACCCCCGCCGCAAACTCGCATGGGAGGACCGCCTGATCGGAACCATGAGGCTGGCGCTGGATAAGGGGATTGTCCCGCGCAAGTTCGCTTTTGGCGCCGCCGCCGCCCTTGAGGCGCTGGCATCACCGAAGAGCGCAGCCGATCAACTGGCGGAACTTTGGCCGTCCGCTGACGAGCCGGCGGGACGCAAGGCCCAATTGATCGACCTCATCACCGAGGCGCAAAACAACCTAAAAACGGAGAAAATTCATTGTGGAAACATTTGATCTAGTCGTCATCGGCGCCGGTCCCGGCGGATATCCCGCCGCGATCCGCGCGGCCCAGCTCGGCGCGTCGGTTGCCATCGTTGAGAAGGAGCAGCTCGGCGGCACCTGCCTGAATTGGGGTTGCATCCCCACCAAGGCGCTGATCGGAGCGGCCGACACGCTGGCCCGGATCAGGCGCGCACAGACCTTCGGGATCAGCGTGCAGGGCGTGACGGTGGATTATGCCGCCATGATCGCCCACAAGGACAAGGTGGTCGGCCAGCTCAAGGGAGGGATCAGGCAACTGCTCTCGGCCAACGGCGTAAAGCAATTCACCGGCGTCGCCTCCTTCCGGGACCGCAACACAGTCTCCTTGAGCGACGGGACGGCGATTGGTGCAAGAAAGATCATCATTGCTACCGGCTCGGTGTCGGCCATGCCCGGCTTCCTGCCCAAACACGAGCGGGTGGTGGAAAGCCGCGCCTTTCTCGAAATTGACCGTCTGCCCGGCAGCCTGATGATTCTCGGCGGCGGATTTATCGGCTGCGAACTGGCCTGTCTGGCGGCGTTGCTCGGCGTCAAGGTGACCGTTGTTGAATTGCTGGAGGACATTTTGCTGCTCCTCGATGCCGACGTGCGGCGCGAGGTTCGCATGCACATGGAGAAGAATCTCGGGATTCGTGTCATGACCGGCAAAGCGCTGGAGCAGATCACCGCTGATGCCAACGGAGTCCGTGGTAACTTTGGGGACGAGACCGTCCAGGCTGACATGCTCCTGTGTGCCATTGGCCGGAAGCCGGTCACTGACGGCTTGAATCTTGCCAACGCCGGATTGAAAACCACCGAGCGTGGTTTCCTCGAGGCGGACGTGTTTGGCCGCACGAACGTTGCCCACATCTTCGCGATTGGCGATGTTACCGGCAAGGTGCAGCTCGCCCATTATGCCACTTCGCAGGGCATTGTGGCTGCGGAAAACGCGTGCCGCCCGAGGCTGCGCCGGGGCGAGACCCTCGTTCCCAACGTCATCTTCACGGTGCCCGAAGTCGGCACCGTCGGCCTCAGCGAGGACGAGGCGAGGAAACAGGGTCGGGCGGTGAAGGTCGGCAAATTTCATTTGCGCGGCCTGGGCCGAGCCCTGGCCGTGGACGAGACAGGGGGATTTGTGAAGTGGATCGCCGACGCGTCCACCGATCAGATTCTCGGCGCGGCGGCGGTCGGCGCGCATGCCACCGAACTGATCTCCGAGGCCACGGTGGCGATCCGGGCCGAGTTCACCGCCACGGAACTGGGCCGCACCATCCACGCCCATCCCACGTTTGGCGAAGTATGGATGGAGGCCGCGCACTCCGTCCACGGCGAAGCAATCCACAGTCCTCCCAAGAGAAAGCTATGAACATTCCACCAACCATGCAGGCCGTGCGATTGCATGGACTTGGCTTCGAGAATCTCAAGGTCGAGCAGATCCCGGTTCCGGTGCCCACCGAAAACCAGCTTCTCGCGCGGGTCGATGCGGCTGGAGTTTGCGCCTCAAACCTCAAGATCCTCGCCCAGGGAAACGAGCACACGTTCATCAACGGGATGGACCTGAAAAAGTATCCAGCCCAGCTTGGCGACGAGGGTTGCATCACGATCGCCGCTGCGGGCAAGAATATCCGCGACCGCTTTCCCGTCGGCAAACGCTACTGCATCCAGCCCGCGGTTGACCATCCCCCGATCAACCACCGCGAGCGCTTCCGCAACAGCGCCGAGGGAATGCAGAAGGTGGCGGTCGGCTACTGCCTGCCAGGGCATTTTGCGCAGTATATCCTGGTGACCGAGGAGACGATCGCGGCCGACTGCCTGCTGCCGATACCCGACGAAGGCATGTCCTTTTTTGCGGCGGCGCTGTGCGAGCCGATCTCGTGCGCCATTTCCGGACAGGACCGCCACATTCATATTTTTCAAAAAACGCCTGGATCGCCGCGCGAGTCCCGGCTCGGTCTATTGCCGGGCGGCGTAACGTTGATCGTCGGCGCGGGTCCGATGGGGCGTATGCACGCCGAGGCGGCGCTGCGGTTCAAGCCGCGCTGCGTCATCGTGATCGACATCGCCGAAGCGCGGCTGCAATGGGTGCGGGACGTGCTGTCCGTGCGGGCGAAGTCCGTTGGCGTAGAGATGCACGCCCTCACCAATGAGGCCGGATTGGAATTGATGAATGGATTGAGCCACGGCCGCGGCGCCGACGATATCATCGTGGCGGTGGGTGTTCGCGCCTTGCAAATCCAGGCCCAGGCTTGGCTCGCTCGCGGCGGCACGCTCAATCTTTTCGGCGGACTGAAAAAGGGCGAGCACATCATCGACCTCGACACGCTGCGGGTCCACTACGATGACATCCGCGTGGTCGGTTCAAGCGGCGGTTCGCCCGCGGATATTGCCGAGACCCTGCGGATGGTGGCAGCCGGAGAGTGTGATCCGGGACTTCACATGACGATGGTCGGCAGCCTGGATCAGGTGCCGCGGGCGCTGGAGATGGTGAAGAACACGGAAACTGAGGGGAAAATCGTCCTCTACCCCCACATCCGTCCGACCGCCTTGGTGTCGGCAAAGCACTGGAAGCTGAGCGACGAGCAGGCGTTTTTGAAACAACACCCACCCTGGAAAACGTGAGTTTTCTGTGGCCTCGCTTCCCCGCCGCTTGACGGGGAGGTCCTGCCGCCCAGGATGTCCCGCACGGCATCGGAATATCAACAGCCAGCATCCCAATGTTTGCCGAGGAACGACACAAGCTGATTGCCAACGGGCTGGCGGCCCGCATGCGGATGACCACCGGGGAACTGCAGGACTTGGTGCGCGCCTCGTCGGCGACGGTGCAGCGCGATCTGCGGATTCTGGAGAAACAGGGTCGCATCGTCCGAGTCCGCGGGGGTATCGTCCATTCGAGTTACCTCGAGGGGGAGCCGACGTTTGATCAGAAAAGTATGGAGGCGATTGATGCGAAGGTGGTGATTGCCGCGCGCGTTTCGGATTTAATTTCTCCCGGCTCCTCGGTCTTTGTTGATTCGGGAACAACCTGCCTGGAAGTGGGGCGCCGGTTGCTGCTGCGGAAAGACCTGACGATCTTTACGAACTCCGTGCCGCTCACCGCGCTGGGGTCGAAGAACAACACCCGTTTGATTTGCGTCGGTGGTGAAATCCGCGAGGTCAGCGGGGCGTTGGTCGGCGGCCTGACCTTGAGTTGGCTCGCGAACCTGCATTTTGACTACGCGGTGATCGGAGCTTCGGGCATCACGGCGGATGATGGCGCCGCCACGACAGAACTGAGCGAGGCGGCGGTCAAGCAGCAGTTGTTGCAGCGCACCAAAACCCGAATCCTTGCGGCCGACATCGGCAAGTGGGAGGCACCCCAAAGAGTGACATTCGCCCGCTGGGAGGATTTTCAGTTTTGGGTCACCGACGGGGCCATCCCGACCTCCGCGGACGAACGCATCCGCGCCAAGGGCTGCACGGTAGAAGTCGCGCGAAAAAATCCCCGGTCTTGAACCTGTTCCACGCCGCAACTCCGGGCTGGCGGTGAATTCGGATTCGAGAAATGCGGTTTGATACGTGGTGGAGATTTTACGTCCCCCCACGCAAGGCGTGCCCTTGGGCGGCGGTTTATCGTGCCAAAATGCGATAGCGATGGGCTGCACCGGGCCGGCCCCGGGTTGAATGTCACAGGCGCGAGCTGCCTGCAGCCACAGATGCCAAACGCCTTCATCCGGTCATTCGCCAATCGCCAGGATATTATGGCGGCAAACTGTCCAGGTAGTAAGGGAGGACATTTTCAGTTTGGCGCAATGGGTAAAAGCGCCTGGCAACAAATGACGCCACCCTACAGGCTGACGACCTTCTGCCCCTGATTCGAAACCAGGGCGGCGGCCCAGATTTCGTGGTGCGCCACCGCCTCGTCGGGTGTGGCACAGCCGAACTTGTCGCCGAGCAGCCCGGCGCGCTCGGCGATGAAGGCGGCCCACATCTGCTGGAGGATGTCGGGGAAGCCTGGCTCGAATATCCCGCCGGTGATGGTCTTGAACGGCGTGCCGAAACCGAGATCCGTCTTTTCCCACCACTGTTCCTTGTCACGCCGGTAGGTCCAAAAAGTTTTCGGCTCCTTCGTCGAGAAACGCACCCCGCGATCGGTGCCGAGCACCTCGAAGATCCAAGTGTTGGTCTCGGTCGGCGCGAGCCGCTTCATCTCCAGCGTGAGCGGAGTGGGATGACCGGCGATGGGTGCGGTGCAGTGCAGCGTGGCGTTGTCCCACGTGTCGCAGGCCGCCGTGCCGCCCTTGCCATCGGGTCGCGTGGGATAGATTTTCTGCAGCTGTGCGTAAACGCTCGCCGGTTTCCAGCCGAGTCGCAGCGGCACGTGCGTGACATGCATGCCCAAGTCACCCATGACGCCGATCTCGCCGCAGTACTTCGCCTGGCGCTTCCAGTTGATCGGCTTGGTGGGATCGAGATCGCTTGAATGCAAGAAGGCGCAGCGCGCTTCGATGATCCGGCCGAGCGATCCGCTGGCCGCCAGTGTCCACGCGCGGTGCACGCCGGGCAGAAAGGGAAACTCCGACGACACGCGTACGAAACGGCCGAGCTTAACTGCCTCGTCGCGGATGCGGCGCGAAGCGGCAAGGTCGATGCCAAAGGGTTTTTCTGCAAAGAGGTCTTTTCCCGCGCGCAACACATCGAGGTAGATCTCCTCGTGCAGGTGGTGCGGCACCGCCACATAGACCACGTCCACGTCGTCACGCTTGAGCAGATCGCGGTGGTTCGTATCCAGATGCTTCACGGTCGGCACCTGCCGGAACCAATCGAGCAGCCCGGGTTGCAGATCGCAGACCGCGATGAGCACGGCGCGGACGGGATAATCCACCAGCGTGAACCACCGGGCGAGTGCGCTGGCGGCCTCGCGGCCCATCAGGCCGCCGCCGATGATACCGATGCGGACGGGAGAGGAATTTGACGGAGATTTCATGGGAAAATCAGGCGAGGAATTTCAGCGCCTCCGCGGCGGAGGCGCCATCGTGCACCACGGCCATGAGTGCATGGGTGATGGCGGCAGGATTCGGATGCTGAATGATGTTGCGGCCGTAAACGATACCGGAGGCACCTTGGGCAAGCAGGTCGTGGGTGCGCTGGAGGATATCCCGATCGGTTACCTTGCCGCCGCCACGCACGAGCACGGGTATTCCGCTTGCTGATTCGATCACCTTATGATAGATGCCGATGTCGGCCGTGGGATCAGCCTTGACGACATCGGCACCGAGTTCGACCGCCTGGCGCACGAGCGGAATGATTTTCTTCTCGTCACCATCGACCATGTAGCCGCCGGTCTTTTCATTAGGCTGGAAGACGAGGGGCTCGATCATCATGGGCATCCCATAGCGGTCGCTTAGTGGTTTGAGCCGGAGGATGTTGTTCACACAGTCCTCGCCTACTTCCGGCTCACCGGGGATTTGGAAAAGATTGACGCACATGCACGCAGCGTCGAGGCGCAGTGCCTGCTCGACGGCATCGTCGATCATGCGACAGTGGAGTTTGCGCGGTAGCTTCGCGCCGTAGACGTTGGCGACATCGACGCGAAGTACGAGTGAGGGCTTAAACCGGCCGAGGAGATTCTGAAGATGCCGGGCCTGGCCGATGCTGAGCTGAACAGCATCGGGTGCGGCTGCAGCAACCGTGGCAACGGCGTGTTCGATGTTCTCAATGCCAGCGAGGAATCCGTATTCGTTGAAAATTCCGTGGTCGATCGCGACATCGAAACAGCGGCGCGTGCGTGTGTGGAACAGTCGCTTGAGTCGGTAGGCAGTCATGCGGAAGAGGGTGGGCGGCTCAGGAATAGCCCAGTTCCTGGGCTGTTTCGCCGATGGCTTGGTCGATGAGATCGAGGCCCTTGAGCAGCGTGGTTTCGTCCATGACAATGGGCGGGCTCATGCGGAGGATGTGGCCGGCTGGAATCCAGGCGAGGCCCCTGCGGAACGCCTTCTGATAAACCAGGGTGCCGGCCTGATCGAAAGGCTCCTTGGTGGCGCGATCCTTCACGAGTTCGATGCCCATGAGGCAGCCTTTGGCGCGAACATCGCCGATGATTTTGTGCTGCTGTTTCATGCGCTCCATGCGCTTGAGGGCGAGGTTGCCGAGGTGCGTCGCGTGCTCGAGTAGATTTTCCTCCTCAATAATCTGGGTGGAGATAAGAGCAGCGGTGCAGGCCATGGGGTTGCCGCCGTAACTACTCGAGGCGGAGATGCTCTCGAAGCACTCCTTGAACGGTTCACGCACGGCGACGCAGGTGACAGGGAAACCGTTGCCGAAGCCCTTGCCCAGCGTGACGACATCGGGCACGACACCCCAGTGCTCCATGGCGAGCCACTTGCCGGTGCGACCCCAGCTGGTGAGCACCTCATCGGCCATGAGTAGGATTTTGCGGGCGTCGCAGAACTTTCGGAGTTTCGGGAAAAAATCATCCGGTGGCATGACGGAGCCACCCCAGCCTTGGATGGGCTCGAGCACGAAGCCGGCGACCGCGCCGATGGTGCCCTTGTCGAGGTATTGGCCGTAGAATTCGATATATTTGTCGGTGTCGATCGAGCCGTCGGGCTTGGCCCAAACCGGACGATAGGGATCCGGCCGAGGCACCATGTGCGCGCCGGGGGCCCGGACCGCGCCGTAGACGTGGGAGCGGATGTGGCCGAGCGAGACGGCGCCGTAAGTCTTGCCGTGGAAATCATTGAAGCAGCTGACGGTCTCGTGCTTGCTGGTGGCGGCCCGGAGCACGCGGATGCCGGCTTCCACCGCGGTGGTGCCGGAGTCGTAGAGCTGGAATCCGTTCAGATCACCCGGGAGGATGGCGGCAAGCTTCTCCATCAGCTCGGTTTTGATGGGCGTGGTAAAGTCGTGCGCGTTCATCAGCTGCGCGGCGGCCTTGGCGATGCCTTCACTGATCTTGGGATGACAGTGGCCCAGCGTGGTGACGTAGATGCCCGAGGAAAAATCGATGTATTCGTTGCCGTCGACATCGCGCAGGACGCAACCGGCGCCCGACTCGAAGGAGACGGGAAATAGCTTCACCTGACTGCTGAGCCCCTTGAAGTGCTTCGTGCAGCGGTCGTGCCAGTGCTTCGAGAGCGGTCCCGGTGGCGGGACAGGCAGATGAGGGACGCGCTGCAGATCGACGCGTCCCCAGTCGAGGGAGAAGGATTCAAGTGGAGTGGTATTCATGAAGGAAAGTTTAGGGGCTGACGGTGATGACCTGAGGCCCGAGCCGGGCGAAGCGCTTGAGCGCCGCGGCGGGGGCGGCGGTGTTGGTGATAAAATAATCGACGTCGGCCAGCGTACCGTTGCGGGCGAGGGCCGTAAGGCCGATCTTGGTATGGTCGGCCAGGACACAGAACCGGTTTGCCACCCGGCGCATGATCTTGTCCACGCGGGCTAGGCGGAGATCGGAGTTGTAGATTGTGCCGTCGTTGCCGATGGCGTCCGCCCCCTGAAAGGCGAGGTCGGCGGCAAAAAGTTCGAGGCAGTGCTCGGTCACTGGGCCCGTCAGGTCGGGGCTGCCGCGGCGGATCACCCCTCCGAGAAGAATCACCTCGACGCCCGGTGCATGCTGCAACTCGGAAGCGACCGCGAGGCTCGGGGTGATGATGGTGAGATTTTGGGCGTCCTTCAAGAGGGCGGCGAGTTCGAGCGTGGTAGTACCGGTGTCAAGGAGCAGGCGCTGGCCGGGCTGCACGAGTTTCCGCGCCTCGGCCGCGATGGCCTGCTTGGCGGCGCGGTTGTGCTCGCGGCGGCCGCGGTAGTCGAACTCCAGCATCATCCGCTGGGTAAGGACGGCACCCCCATGGGTGCGCTGGATGTTCGCCGTGCCCTCGAGGGCGGCGAGATCGCGCCGGATCGTCATCCCGCTCACATCGAATTCGCGCGCCAACCCCGAGACGGACACCCCCGACCGCGAGGCAAAGCGTTCGCGAATCTGGGTCTGGCGCACGGCGGGGGGCAGATTTCTCACCTAAACGATAGGCCGATTAATGTGATTAAAAGTCAACTAAATAGGAAAACGAACATATTATAACATTTACACGCAGCGCGCGCGCGGCACGCTAGGCGGTTCCTTATGCAGACTAGTTCTCATTCGGCGGACCCCACTCTTTGGGCTGGCGCCGCCACGGCCATGCTAACGCCGCAGGACAGCGTCTTTCTATTTGGCTATCCGCATGTGCCGCGTTTCAGCACCGGCGTGCACGATCAGCTGGAGACCGGGGCGCTCTTCCTGTGGCATGAGGACCAGAAGGTGCTCTTCATCGCGAATGACCTGATCTTCGTCGGCAAGCAACTCGTTAACGATGTGCGCCGTCGCATCAGCATCAGGACTGGGGTGCCGACCGGAGCGATTGCCATCACGGCAACGCACACGCATTCCGGGCCCGTGATGCTCGACTACTTGAGCAACACCGCCGACCCGGTGGTCCCGAAAGCCGATCCCTCTTATTTGAAATGGGTGGCCGATAGCATGGTTGAGGTGGGTTGTGAGGCAGTTCGTTCCGCCCTGCCCGCCGAGGCGGGCCTGGCGGTTGCCCGCGCGGAGGGCGTGGGCACGAACCGCCATGATCCGGCCGGCCCGGCGGATCCGGAGGTTCCCGTTTTCATCGTGCGGGCGATGGCGGACCACAGGCCACTGGCTTGTATGGTTGTCTACGCGATGCACCCCACCGTGCTGCACGAAGACTCGACGTTGATCAGCGGCGATTTTCCTCACTTTACCCGGCAATATTTGCGGGCGCGGGGGATACTGCCAAAACATTGTCCCGTCCTCTATCACAACGGCGCCTCGGGCAATCAGAGCCCGCGTCACGTTACCAGGGAAAATACCTTCCCGGAGGCCCGCCGGCTGGGGGAAAAGCTCGGGGTGGCCATCGCAGGAGTATTTTCGAGCATCGCCTACACCCAAGCCTTGCCGGTGCGGGTGCGCAGCACGCATGTCGAACTGCAAATGCGCGCTTTACCCTCTATGGAGGAAGCCGAAACACGGGCGCACGAGGTCAAGGCGCGGTTTGAGGCGCTCCGTGCCGCGCAGGCCCCGCGGGCGGCGGTGCGCACCGCCGAGTGTGATTGGTTTGGCACAGAGGAGGCGGTGGCGCTGGCTCGGGCCAAGGCGGACGGACGGCTTGAAGTCGCTGCCGCCAATTGCACGCCGGCGGAGATTCAAGTGATTCAGCTTGGGCCTTGGAATTTTGTTTTCTGGCCTGGCGAGTTTTTCGTGGAATATGCGCTCGAGGTAAAAGCCCGCGTTCCCATGACCTTTGTCATCACGATGGCTAACGGCGAGCTGCAAGGCTACATAGTCACGCCCGAGGCAGCCGCTCGCGGGGGATATGAAGCAACAAACGCGCTGTTTAGTCCGGAAAACGGTCTGCGGGTCGTCACCGCGACCCTCGCCTTATTAGTCGATCAATAATAAATCCCCGTTGCGCCATGGCCCTGTTACTCGGCATCGATTTCGGTACTACCTACTTTAAGGTTGGCCTCTTCGATGCTTTTGGTGCGCAAAGAGGCCTCGGTCGCATTGCCGTTGCTAAAGCGTCACCGTTGCCGGGGCGGAGCGAACTGCCCGTGGGCGATTTTTGGCGTCTGCTGCGTCAAGGTCTGGCCGACGCCCTGCGCCAGGCGAACGCGAGCGCGAAGGATATCGTGGGGATGTCTTATTCTTCGCAAGCCAACACGTTCGTCCTGCTCGACCGCAACGACGAGCCACTCACACCACTGATCATTTGGACTGATCGGAGAGCGCATCCCCTGGATATGGAGGTCGGCGAATTTGCTCACTCAGAGCGATTTCAGCGCACGACGGGCTTAGCCGGCCTGGCGCCGGAGTGCGCATCAGTAAAGTGGCGCTGGTATCAGCGCCATGAGCCCGCCCTCTGGGCGCGAACAGCGCGGGTGATGACACTGTCAGATTATTTTACCTTTGCGTTGACGGGCGAGGTGGTGGGTGACGGGAGCACGGCGGCATTTACCGGGCTTTATTCGACCGCCAAGGGCGAGTGGTGGACGGAGGCGCTGGAATTCTTTGCTGTGCCGCGCACCGCGTTATCACTTCCGCTGCGGCTAGGGACACCGTGTGGTCGGACCGTGCCTCGCGCGCTGGATTTCATAGGCCTGCCGCCCGGGGTGTGTTTTGCCGTGGGCGGCTTGGACCACCACGTGGCCGCGATCGGATCTGGTCTTGATCGGCTGGCCGGCGCCAGCATCTCCACGGGTAGCGTCTTGGCCGCAATGATGCTGGTGGACGCGGTCGAGCCGGTGGCGGATTGTTACCATGGCCCGCACTTGGACGGAAGGTTCTATCGGCTAGCCTTTGATCCGGCGGGGGCAAACCAGCTCGAAGACTATCAGCGGCAATTTGCCTCTCACCTTAGCATTACTCAGTTGGTGGCCTTGGCGGCCACGGTGTCACCGGGCGCCTTACCAGAATCCGTGGCAGGGGAGGATGCGGACCTGCGGCATGCCGCGATCGTGCGCGGTTTGATGGAGCGGATCAGCGCGACGCAGCGAACGCTGTTGCGCCGAGTGCAGGGCGTGCGGGCCGTGCGCCGGGTGATCGCCACCGGCGGCGGTGCGCGCAGCGATACCTGGCTGCAAATCAACGCTGACATGCTCGATGCCACCATCATCGCTCCGCGGTGCCACGAGCGCGCCTGCCTTGGGGCGGCAGCGTTTGGCGCAGTCGCGGCGGGGGTTCATGGCAGTCACACCGACGCGCTTCTCGCCATGGTTCACAGCGACCGCGTAGTCGAGCCACAGGCGCCCGCTGTTGCAATTTATGCCGGAAAGCGTTTCGGACTTGAGCGACCATAGCGGAATTGCCCAGCGCGCTTTCCCCTATGGTCAAACTAACTCCAGATAGTGTAGCGCCCCTGAGTAGGGCAGGCGTGGAATTCCGGCAATTTACGCCGACCAGTCGCGCGCGGAAGCACCGGCATGCCATTGGCGATGGTGAAGTTATTGTTGCCAATGCACCGGCTTTCCACACTGCTCCCTTTCACCCCGTAAATTTTACCGCCACCTTGTTTGAGCCGGCCCTCCCTGGAGAATTTTCTTATGAACCAACCCGTCGCATCCGACTTGCCGTACACTGATACGAAGCCCCAGGGATCCCCGGACTTCTACTACGCGGTCAATTCGACCTTTCGCTTCATGCTCAGGCGGCTGGGCCGGGATGTCTGGCAGCGTTACCTGGAAGAAATGGGTCGCGGCTATTTCGCCCCGGTGAACCGGCAGTGGTCGAAGGGCGGTCTCAACGCGGTCGCCCGTTACTGGCGGGCATTTTTCGCGGCCGAGCCGGGTTCGGCGGTGGAGGTCGTCGAGCAGCCGGATCGGGTGGAAGTGCGGGTGCGGGAATGCCCCGCCCTCAAGCACCTGCGGGCGGGCGGGCGCGAGATTGTGCGCGAATATTGCCAGCATTGTTACTATCTCGGTTCCGCTCGCGCCGAGGCGGCCGGCCTGACCATGCGGCTCAGCGGTGGCAACGGCAGTTGCTGCCACACTTATGCGCGGCCTGCCGCCGGCCTCGCGCCCCAAGATCTGCAACAAATCAAGGAGGCCTGTTTATGATCGGTTGTTATGATTTCTGTGGCCACTACGAGTGGACCTTCGGCTGGCTGGAGCGGACCGGGGGGCACGCCTTGGTGCGGGAGTATTGGAACGAGGCCATCAACCATGACTCCCAGCGTCATGCGCGCGACCTGATCCGTAACGAGGGGATTCCGGGCATGCTGAAATACTGGGGTCATACGCTCCTGGAGGAGTCGCCCAGTCTTGGGTTTAACATCTCCCACCGCGAGGATGTGTACCGCATGGACTTCCATGACTGTCCATCGCGGGGATTTTTGTTGCGCAACGGACTGAATAATTACCGCGATTATTGCGATCATTGCATGGGTTGGACCGGGCCGATGCTTAGCGAGGCCGGTTATGTCGTGGACCACGAGCACAACCACCGCGGCCAGTGCTGGTGGGAGATACGGCCGGCTTCCGCCCAAGGCGGGCATGCCGCGCCGGGTTTGGTGGCCGGCGACCAGGATGTGCGTCTGCGGCCGGACTGGCCGAAGGATCCCGCCAAACTTGACCGGTATACGAAAGCCAACGATCCCGACCATAAGATGAAGTGACCGCCGGCAGATGTCCGCGCGTCGGGAATATCTGCCATGCTTAAAAAATAAAACCGCACTTGGGACTGGCGCCACCAGTGGCCTCGGTCTGGGCCTTCGCATGCGAAGGCGCTCACCTCGCGCTCCACGGTCTCGGTGATTCCATAGCGATGGAACGACTTCGCCAAGGACTTGGCGATCCGGCGATAGCCATAGTGGAGAGGCAGGGCCTCGAGTTCATGTCTGCGTATGACCAGCCGCTCCCGTTTCGGGCACGGTGATCGGCCAGATGGCGATGGGCGGAACGGCCCAGGCTCGGATACCGATATGCTGTCCACCGGGAGCACATCCCGTCGTGCTCGACGAGGATGGCCATCTGCTTCCTGTGTCCCGGGCTTGCCATCTTTGCGTTCACGATCTCCAACACGAGGCTCGGCAACATCATTGCCCGCGGCGGTGAGGCTGCGAGGGGGGGCGTAAGTAGGGCCGTCTACCCCTAGACGGCCCTACACCTAACACACTAGCATACTACAACGGGACAGACGCAGCCAGGGGCTGGACCGTTCAATTCTTCCGGCCTCCGGCCAGCCAGTTTACACGTCTGTAGCAACCCGCCGGCGTGGCCCTAGGCGGCAACAATGGGGTAGAGGGCGGTGAATTTGCGCACGGTGGTCAGGTTGCGCATCGAGAACGAGGGCAGCTTGACAGCTTTCATCTTCGGCGAGTTCCAGACCTTTGATTCGTTGGATTTTATCCGGCAGAGCCAATAGAACTCGCGTCCTTTGACGTAAAATTCATCTGCGTCGGTTCGGCAGGCCAGCAGTTTTCGCTCCTGCTCGGCACTGAGTGCTTTCTGCAAAAAGCAGGTATGCACCGTGTGGCCGGGATTCACTAGGTCGGTCATCGGAAATGGCCGGAAGGTTGCCGCGGCCGCCACCTCCGCCCGCGTGCGAACGAAGGTATCGACGTCGTAACCGAGAGACTTCTTGAGGTGCTCTTCAATCTGCTTTTCCAGTTTGCGACTGTCCGCCGTTTAGCAGGCAAAGATCAGATTCCCGCTCGCGATGAAGCTCGCCACGTCGGCGAACTTCAGTGATTCGAAGAGCGCACGCAACTCGGCCATCTCGGGCCGGCGCCTGCCCAGGTTGATCCCGCGGAGAAAGGCGATATAGTGGTGCATGCAGACATAAAGCTAGACAGGCGGGAGAGCGGGCGCGACTAAATGCTACCCAGAGTTCCGGGATCTTGCTGGCCAGCAGCCAACCGGCGGGTTCAGTCAGGGTGCGTAGCTAACGGTGCGCGACCCGCCGACACCGGTCACGGTGATCGTGATCCCTTTCGGGTAGCTCAAGGGATAGGCCTCACGGTTGATCGGGTTCAGGGCGTTGAGGTCGTTGGTTGCACCCACAAGGCTGCTCCGAACTCGCTCCCTCATTCCCTCGCTCCGGTCGCCTCTCTCCCCGAGGGATTGCCAAACCCACATCCTCCCGTCACGTCAACCAACCTACCGGACTGACACTGTCCCTGGCTCCAATCCCACGGCCCCGTCAATTGGATATTGAACAACTGGAGGTATTTCATTGTTCAACGTTCATTTTCATCGTTCAATGCTGAACTGCCCATGGTGTGCAAAAATGAAAACTGATCATTGGCCAATGAGCATTGAACCATAGTCTGGCTCTTTGTTCCTGGCTTCCTGCTCTCCGCTCTCCTTCCATGACCACCGCCGAAAAAATCTTGCAAGCCGCCAAGGAAGGAAGGCTGCTGCCCAGCGCGGTGGAGAACCTGACCGCCTGGCGGCAGGCCGGCCTGCCGGACTGGGCGCAGCAAAGCATGGACGAGCTCGTCGAGCGCGGGGGGTGGAGCGAGCTCAACGACCGTTTCTATCGCTATCTCGAGTTCGGCACGGGCGGCATGCGCGGACGCACCATCGGCGTGGTCGCGGCCAAGGCGGAGACCGGCAAGATCGACGAGCACGGCTCGCCCGAGCACGCCAATGTCGGCAGCAACCTGCTCAACGATTTCACGCTGATTCGCGCCGTGGTGGGGCTTTACCGCTACATCAGCCAATGCCTCGCCGGCCAACAGTGCCCCGACCGGCCCAAGCTCGTCATTGCGTATGACGTGCGGCATTTCTCCCGGCATTTTTGCGAGCTCGCCGCCTCGACGTGGACGCGACTCGGCGGCGCCGCCGTGATTTTCGACGGCCCGCGGTCCACGCCACAGTTGAGCTTTTCGGTCCGTGACCTCAAGGCCCACTCGGGTGTCGTTATCACGGCCAGTCACAATCCCCCGCACGACAACGGCTTCAAGGCCTACTTCACTGACGGCGCCCAAGTCACGTCGCCGCACGACAGGAACATCATCGCCGAGGTCGACGCCGTGCCGCTTTCCGTTCTGCCCGGGTTCCTCGCCAAGGATATCAGCAAGGTGGTGATCATCGGGCACGAGGCCGACAACGCCTACCTGACCGCGGCCGCGCAGGCGGCGCTGGACCAAAAGCTGCTGCGTCAATCCGCCCTGAGGGTCGTCTTCACGAACATTCACGGCGTGGGCGGATGGGCCACGGTGCCGCTGCTGTTGCATGCCGGGGTGATGGTGACAGAGGTGCCGGAGCAGGTGGCATTCGATGCGAGATTCCCGACGGTCAAGTCACCCAACCCCGAAAACGCCGAAGCACTGGTGCTCGCCGTCGCGCTCGCCGAGAAGTGCGGCCACGACCTCGTGATGGCCACCGACCCTGACGCCGACCGGATGGGCGCGGCTGTGCGCAACCGGGCTGGCAAGATGGATCTGCTCACCGGCAACCAGGTCGGCGCGTTGCTCGCGGACTATCGCATCACCAAATACAAGGAGCTTGGCTGGATTCCCCTAGCGGGCAGCCAGTCAGCCGTCCTGGTGAAAACTTTTGTGACCACGCCGTTGCAGGATGCCATCGGCCACGGGCACAACATCAAGGTCATCAACACCCTCACCGGCTTCAAATGGATCGCGGGCAAGCTGCGCGGCTACGAGGAAAAGCTCTGTGCAGCAATGGGGCCGGGCTTCGCCTACGACGCCACGCCCTTCCGCCAGCGCGCCGAACTGCTGCTCAAACACAGTTCATTCTACCTGTTCGGCTCCGAGGAGAGTTACGGCTACCTGCCCAACGACCTGGTGCGCGACAAGGACGGCAACTCCGCGTGCCTCATGTTCGCCGAGGTCTGTGCGTGGGTGAAGTTGCGCGGCCTGACCGTGCCGGAATACCTCGACGAGATTTACCTGAAATACGGCTTCTTCCTCGAGGGCGTGATCAACCTCTACTACGAGGGCGCCAGCGGCGCGGCGAAAATCAAGCGCATCCTCGACGCCTACCGTGACAGTCCGCCGCGGGCCTTTGGCAAAGCGAAGGTGACCCGGTTCCAGGATTTCGGCCGCGAGAAGTTCTACGACGCCGACAAAGAACTCATCCCGGCGCATGACCTCTACCTCGTGACGCTCAGCAACGGCTACTCATTCGCCGCCCGCCGCAGCGGCACCGAGCCCAAGATGAAATTCTACGTCTTCGCTCAGGAGCCGGTGAAGTCCTTGGCTGACCTGACCGCCGCCAAGGCGAAGGCCAAGGCCACGCTCGCCGCGCTCAAGGCCCTGATCGAAGCCGACGCGCGGAAACGGGCGGAGTCATGAGAAACATGAATGCTGAGACCTGAAACCTGATGGGGACGAGAAATCTGGAAGCTGAAACTTGAGACCGGAGAATTCAGGTTACCGGGTTCGCTTTCAGGTCTGCCTTCTCCAACTCACACCAGTAGCAAGGCGGGCTTTTCGAGCCGGTCCTTGAGAGCGGCGAGGAATTGCGCACCGAGCGCGCCATCGACCACCCGATGGTCGCACGAGAGCGTGAGGGCCATCGTCTGGCCGACGGTGATCGCGCCGTTCTTCACGACGGGCTTGGTGACCGTGGTGCCGACGGCGAGGATCGCCGCGTTGGGCGGATTGATGATGGCCGCGAAACGCTCGATGCCCATCATGCCGAGGTTGGTAACGCAGAACGTGCCGCCGGTGAACTCCTCGGGCTTGAGTTTCTTTTCCTTGGCGCGCTGGCCGAGCGGCTTGGCTTCGGCGCTGAGCTGGAAAATGGTCTTGGTGTGCGCGTCGCGGATGACCGGCGTGATGAGCCCGTCCTCAATCGCGACGGCGAACGAGACGTGCACGGCACCGTGATACTGGATGCCGGTGCCGGTCCACGAGACGTTGACGCCCGGCACGCGGCGGAGTGCCTCGGCGCTGGCCTTGAGGATGAAGTCGTTGACGGAGAGCTTCACGCCCTCCGACTCGAACGCGGTGTTGAGCTGGGCCCGAATGGCAAGGAGTGGCCCGGCATCAATCTCGATCTCGAGGTAGAAATGGGGGGTCGACGTCTTGGCCTCGACCAGGCGTTTCGCGATGATGGCGCGCATGTTGGAGGCGGGGACGGTGCGATCGACTTGGATGGGGCCGCGCGCGAACATGCTCACGCTGAGGCTGGAGGCTTGAGGCGAGAGGCTTGAGGCGGTTGCTTTAAGCAGGGCGGGGTTAGCGGCGGCGGCAAGGACGTCGGCCTTGACAATGCGGCCGTGGGGACCGGTGCCGGCGAGCCGCGCCGGGTCGATATTTTCGCTGGTGGCAATTTTGCGAGCCAAAGGGGAAATAATGACGCGGTCCGTTGAGACCTGCGGGCTGAGGCCTGAAACCTGAGAGCTGGCTGCCGGGACTGGCCCGTCATCGCTCTGCGAGCTACGGCGAGGTTCGTCCGGTGGCTGTGCCACAGGCGCGGTGCTGGCGGCTGGTTTTGGCTCTGACATCTGGGTTCCGACCTCTGACTTCTGCGCGGCTCCAGCAGGAGCCGCGACGACTTCACCGGGTTTGCCGACGGCGCAGAGCGCGGAGCCGATGGTGATCTGTGAGCCGGCGGGTGCAAAAATCTTGAGCAGAGTGCCGTCGAAGAACGACTCGAGTCCCATCGTGGCCTTGTCGGTCTCGAGATCGGCCAGAATGTCGCCGGTCTTCACCGGGTCACCTTCCTTTTTGAGCCACTTGACCAGCGTGCCGACCGTCATGGTGTCGCTGAGCTTGGGCATGTCGATGATTTCAGCCATGGGAGAAAAGATTTAAGGTTTAAGCAGTAAGCTTTAAGTTACTTCAGCACGGCGAGGGCGGCGTCGAAGATTTTCTGCGGGGTGGGAAGCTGTTCCTTTTCGAGCGGCGCACTGTAGATGGCGGGGGCATCCACGGAGGTCACACGGCGGATGGGTGCGTCGAGGTAGTCGAAGGCCTTTTCCTGGATGATGCAGGCCAGCATCGCGCTGACGGAGCAGAAGGGCTTGGCCTCCTCGACAAGGAGCACGCGGCTGGTCTTTCGCACCGAGGCGAGGACGGTTTCCACGTCGAGCGGGCGTATGGAGCGGAGGTCGATGATCTCCGCATTGAGGTTGTGCTTTTCCTTGAGCAGGTCGGCGGACTTGAGGGCCATCTGGATGGCGCGGCCGTGGCCGATGATGGAGATGTCCCCGCCTTCGCGCATGACTTTGGCCGAGCCGAGCGGGACGAGGTATTCGCCGTCGGGCACCTCGCCCGACTCGCCGTAGAGGAGTGTATTTTCCATGAACATCACGGGGTCGTTGTCGCGGATGGCGGACTTGAGGAGGCCCTTGGCGTCGTAAGGGGTGGAGGGGACGACGACCTTGATGCCGGGATGGTAGGCGGCGATGGACTCGGGCGTGTGCGAATGGGTCGCGCCGACGTTGGTGCCGCCGTTGGCCGGGCCCCGGATCACGATGGGGCAGTTGATGAGCCCGCCGGACATGTAGCGGATGTTGGCGGCGTTGTTGAAAATCTGGTCGAACGCGACGGAGTAGAAACTGAAAAACATCAGCTCCATGACCGGGCGCAGGCCGAGCATGGCGCCGCCGATGCCCATGCCGATGAAGCCGGCCTCGCTGATCGGCGTGTCGACGATGCGCCTGGGGCCGTATTTGGCGAGCAGGCCCTCGGTGACCTTGTATGCGCCGTGAAACTGGCCGACCTCCTCGCCCATGATGACGACGTTGGGGTCGCGGTCGAGTTCCTCGGCCATTGCGGCGCGGAGGGCTTCGCGGTAGGTGATGACGGGCATTTAGAAAAGTGCTAAGTGACGAGTGACAAGAGACGGCCTCAGTCGAAAAAGAGGCAGCCGGTGGACTTCTTGTCCTGTGGGTTGTCGACCTCCCAGTAGACGTCCTTCTTGACGTCCTCCATGGTGGGGTAGGGGCTATGCTCGGCGAATTGCGCAGAGGTCTCCACCTCGGCGCGGGCGGACTCGTCGATCTTCTTGATGATGTCCTCCGTCAACACGCCCTCGGCGAGCAGCGCAGTCTGGTAATAAATGATGGGGTCCTTTGTTCGCTTGTATTCCTCGATTTCCGTCTTGTCGCGATAAGTGGAGTCCGGGTCGGCGACCGAGTGGCCGCGGTAACGGTAAGTGCGGATCTCCAGCACGCTCGGCTTCGATTGGTCGTGGGCGAGCTTGAGCGCCGCGCTGACCTGGTCGCGCACCGCGTAGACATCGTAGCCGTTTTCGACGATGGCCCAGTTCATGCCGTAGCCCTCGGCGCGACCGGCGAGCGAGGCGCCGGCGGAGGAAAGCTCCTGGCTCGTGCCCATCGAGTAGCCGTTGTTCTCAATGATGAACACCACCGGCAGGTCCATCAGCGCAGCGAGATTGTAGGACTCGTGCACGGCGCCCTGGTTGACGGCGCCGTCGCCCATGAACGTCAGGCAGGCGCCCTTGATGCCCTTGTATTTCAGCCCGTAGGCGAGGCCAACGCCCAGCGGGACCTGCCCGCCGACGATGCCGTGTCCGCCCCAGTAATGCCGGCTCGGGTCGAAATAGTGCATCGAGCCGCCCTTGCCCTTGGAGCAACCGGTGTATTTGCCGAAATTTTCCGCCATCAGCTCGTTCATGCCCATGCCGACGCCCAGCGCGTGACCGTGGTCGCGATACGCCGTGATGAGGTGGTCGTTGTCGCCCATCACCGAGCAGCAGCCCACCGCCACGGATTCTTGGCCGATGTAGAGGTGGAGGAATCCGCCGATCTTGCCCTGCTGGTAACTCCGCAGGCAGCGCTCCTCGAAGCGCCGGATGCGCACCATGTCGCGGTAGAACTGGATTTTCTCGTCTGCTCCCAGCTTCGCATTGATGGGTGCTTGCCGAGCATCCCGGGCGGTGGCTTCGGTGTTTTTGGTCGCTGGTGATTTCTTGGTCACGGATAATGGTTTGAGTTTTAAGCACTGCGTGGAGGCAGACGTTTTTCCTCTAGGGAATCAAAAGGGAAGACAAGCGAAAGATTGGGTGCATGGGCTACAACTTGGAGGGCTCGCGTCCCTGCGAGCCGGCCCGCAGAGACGCGGGCACTCCATCAAGTCAGTTCAGGCTTACGGCGCCGGGAGCGCGCGGTAGTTACCGCGCAGCCCCCGTAATCTGCTCCACTGTCACCACGATGGGAAAACGCCCGCAATCCGCCTTCAGGGCGACGAAGCTGTCGCGGTATTGGTCGAAAATCGGCCACAGCGCCGCCTTGTCGGTCTCGGGGATCGGCAGCCCCTTGATTTTTCCCCGCGAGAAGAACCCGAATTTCCCCTCCGGGATGTCCGGCGGCTGCCCGCCGATGGGCTTCTTGCAACGGAAGAGAAACATCAGCCAGTGCGTCTCGCCCTGGTAGGCTTTTTCCGCGATCATGGCGAAGAGGTGCAGGTCGGCCGCGCTCACGCGCAAGCCGGTCTCCTCCAGCGTCTCACGCACCGCGCACTCGAAGGGCGACTCGCCCGTGGTCATCTCCAGTTTGCCCCCGATGGGGGTCCAGACGCCCAGGTTGGGCTGCTGGGCCCGCAGGAGGAGGAGCTGCTCGCCCGCGGCATTCTCGATGAAGACTAGGACACTGATTTTATAGGGCAGGGGGGGAGGCATCCTAAAAAAGAGCGTGACCTTTGGCGAAAGACCGGCAATCAAATCCGTCACGGGCCGCATCTCCATGCTGCCCGCTTTCCATTCCTCCCGCGCAATCATCCTGGATTGCGGCGCCAGCCGGACGACGCTGGGCGTGTTCAGCACAAAGGGAGGCCGTTTGCGCCTTGAGACATATGCCACCGAGATTTTCGCCATGCAGGCTGGGCGCGAGAATAGCTGGCTGGATAACACCCGCGCGGCACTGCAGTTACTGCGGGCCCGAGTGCCGGCGGCGGCAGTTCGAAAATTCTTATGACCTTCCTGGCCGGACCACCGGCCTTGCCTTCCCCAGAATCCGCGCAAATGATCAGCGCTAAATTTGTGCGCCCGCGCGGCCTCCCCGTTTTCACGCAGCCTTCATTCCTTCCCTTATGAAAATCGTAGTCCTCGATGGTGCCACCCTCAATCCCGGGGACAATCCCTGGGACGGAATCGCGAGGCTTGGCGAGTTCGTCTGCCATGACCGCACGCCATCAGAGCGGATCCTGGAGCGGTCGAAAGACGCCGACATTCTCCTCACCAACAAGACCCCCCTCAGCGCCGAGACACTCGCCCAGCTGCCCAGGCTGAAGTTCATCGCCGCCCTGGCCACCGGCTACAACATCATCGATGTGCGGGCCGCGCGCGCCCGCAACATCCCGGTCTCCAACGTGCCCATCTACGGCACGGACGCCGTCGCCGAGTTCGTGATCGCGCTGATCCTGAATTTCTACCGGCAGCCCCAGTTGCACAGCGAACTTGTGAAAAAGGGCGAATGGACGAGGTTGGGCGAGTGGACCTTCTGGCGCACACCGCTCACCGAGGTCGCGGGCCGGACGATCGGCATCGTCGGCTTCGGCCGCATCGGCCGCCGTTTGGGGGAGCTGGCGGCCGCCTTCAAGATGAAGGTGCTCGCCAATGACATCTGCCGCGGCAATCCGCCGGCATATCCCTGCGAATGGCGCGAGGTGCCGGAACTCTTCGCCGAATCCGACGTGGTCAGCCTGCACTGCAATCTCACGCCCGAAAACACCGGCATGGTAGACACGGCGTTGCTCTCCCGGATGAAGAAGAACTCCTACCTCATCAACACCTCGCGCGGCCCGCTGGTGAAGGACGCCGATCTTGCCGCGGCGTTGCACGCCGGCACGATCGCGGGCGCCGCGCTCGACGTCGTCACCACGGAGCCGATCACCGCCGACAATCCGCTGCTCAAGGCGCCGAACATCACGCTCACGCCGCACATCGCCTGGGCCGCGCTCGCCGCCCGGCGGCGCCTGACTCAGGTCACCGCCGAAAACGTCGCTGCTTTCCTGGCCGGCAAACCCACCAATCTCGTCAATTGAGCCGCGCCCTGTGGGAAACCGCTGTGCTGGGTCCGGCGGCGCGGCCCAACCGGGACTGGGCGCCGCCAGGTTGCCACCCTCACTCCTCCCTGGGGCATGAACCGGGCTGATAGGCAAAAGATGCAGATCCAGCCACTAGCAACTGGACGCAGCCCGTGCGAAGGATTACATGGGGTGGACAGTGAGGCGCGAGGCGTCAGGCTGTCCGCGATTACTAAATCATGACTCGCAGACAGAGCCCGGTGCTCGCCAGTCGCCCCAGCTTCAGAATATTTCTTCCACCAATATGAGCATTCCCACTCCCTATGAGGAATTCTATCACGATTCCTTGTCCCGTCCGGATGCATTTTGGGCGGAACAAGCCCGCGCCATCCACTGGGAAAAACCCTTCGAACAGGTGTGTGATTATTCCCGCCCGCCGTTCGTCAAGTGGTTTATCGGCGGGCGCACCAACCTTTGCTACAATGCCGTGGACCGCCATCTCGCCGCGCGCGCCGACCAGCCGGCGATTTATTTTATTTCCTCGGAAACGGGCGAAGAGCGCACGCTGACCTATCGCCAGTTGCACCGTGAGGTGAACCGCATGGCCGCCGTGCTGCGCACGCTCGGCCTGGGTTGCGGCGATTGTGCGGTCATTTACCTGCCGATGGTGCCGGAAGCCGCGATCGCCATGCTCGCCTGCGTGCGGATCGGAGCCATTCATTCCACGGTTTTTGCCGGATTCGCCGCGCCGAGCCTGGCCACCCGGATCGACGATGCCGGCGCCAAGCTGGTCATCACCTGTGATGCGGGAATGCGCGCCGGCAAGCTTGTGCCTCTAAAACGACTGGTCGATGAGGCGCTCAATCTGGCCGGGACCAAGGTGAAGCATGTACTCGTCATCGACCGTGGTCTGGACCCTTCGTCGCCCACCATTCCGGGCCGTGACGTGAGTTTCACTGAATTGGCCGGCCAATATGATGGGATCGAGGTGCCTTGCGAGTGGCTCGAATCCAGCGCGCCAAGCTACCTCCTTTATACCAGCGGCACGACGGCCCGGCCCAAAGGTGTTCAGCACGACACGGGCGGCCGCGCCGTGGCTCTGGCGGCATCGATGCAGCACATATTCGGCGGCCGGCCCGGGGAGACGTTTTTTTCCGCCGCCGACCTCGGCTGGGCGGTGGGACATTCATATGGCGTCTATGGTCCTTTGATTCACGGAATGGCGACCGTGATTTACGAAGGATTGCCCATCCGGCCCGATAGTGCGATCTGGTGGAAAATCGTGGAGCAGGCCCGCGCAACCGTCATGTTCGTGTCACCGACCGCCATGCGCGTTCTCAAGAAGCATGATCCCGCGCTCATCCGGCGCCACGATGTGAGCAGCTTGCGCTCCCTTTTTGTCGCCGGCGAACCCCTGGATGTGCCGACCTCGCGCTGGATTAGTGAATTGCTCCCGCACGTTCAGATCATCGACAATTACTGGCAGACTGAGACGGGCTGGCCAATCCTCACGCTTACTCCCGGACTTGGACCGGTGCGGGTAAAACCCGGCTCGCCCGGCTTCCCTAGCTATGGCTATCGCGTGCAGGTGGTGGACCCCGTGACGGGAGAATCATTGCACCGGGGTGAAAAAGGCGTGCTCGTCCTGAGCCTGCCGCTGCCGCCCGGCTGCATGAGCACTGTCTGGAAAGACGACCAGGTGTTTACCGAGCACTATTGCAATCAATTTCCGGGCAAGCCGTTTTATGCGACCTTCGACTATGCAGTGCAGGACGAAGAGGGATATTATTTCATTCTCGGTCGGACCGATGACGTCATCAATGTCGCGGGCCACCGGCTCGGCACACGCGAAATCGAAGAAGCCATTTGTGCCCACCCCGCGGTCGCCGAAACCGCCACGGTCGGCGCGACGGACGAAGTGAAGGGCCAGGTGGTAAAATGCTTTGTCGTACTCAAACAACCGGACCGCTATGCGACGAATGTCGCTCGCGCCATCGTCATCGGTGAGATTGAGGAAGCTGTGGTGAAAACGCTGGGGGCGATCGCGCGGCCCGTTTTCATCGGCCTCGTGACCGTGCTGCCCAAGACGCGCTCGGGCAAAATCGTGCGCCGTGCGATCCTGGCGGTCGTCGAAGGCCGCGATCCCGGCGACATCAGCACCATGGAAGACCCCGGAGCGCTCGAAGGCATCCGTGAAGCCTGCGCGGCCTCTGCGCACATCAAACCGATCCGTTCTGGCTTGTGACTTCCCCAGCCTGCTGGACTTAATCTCCCGGCGCGCGACTGCGCGCCATGCTCGAAACTAGGCGCCAGCTCCAACAGGTCGGAACCATCAATGTCCATGGCGCCATGCTGGAAGCGGAGTGGTACTTTGAGAACTCAGGACTGACGAATAGAGAAATGACAGCTTGAGCAAGCGCGGGGGCTCTCGACGAGCCTGCTAGCGTTTCCCGAGGCATCCCAACTGACACTGTGTGCGGGCTGACCCAGGACCCAATAGCATCGCCGGCTTTACCCCGGTCCGAGGAATCGGGGCAAGCCCAACACGACCCGTTTATTTCGCCTCCGTTTAGCCCCCGCCCGGCTTCCAGTCGGCCGGCCGGCCGCGACCCTCTCGCCCAGTTATTGTCAATATATGCCGAGTCAAACCGCAGGTTCAGACGCATAGTGGCGGCACCCTGCAAGGGCGAGAACAAGCCCAAGCCACCTACTCGGGGAGACACAGCCATGAATATCAAAATGCATCTGGATCAGGCAGAATCCGAACCGATCAAGCGCGCCGCCGAAGCCTACGGCTGCGACGTGGAGGACTTGGTTTACACCGCCGTCAACGAGTATATGCTGCGCATTGGCAGCTTCAAGGAGCAGTGCGGGCCGGAGTGCAGGAAATAGCACACCGACTTCGATTTCATGCGCACCGCCGTGCTCAACAAGAAGCTGGCTCGCAAGAACAACCTCCCGCTTTGGGCGGACAGCGCCGGCAGTGTCCACAATTATGAGGGCTTCGGGCCTGACTATCCGGGCAAGAGCAAGAAATCGATTTTTTAACCGGGTACGGACGGCAGGCCTCGGGCCGCGAAGCTTTGGCCGAGTTGCGACATTTCGCTGCCGGGCGCAATACCGCCGGGCTGGCCAGTCGCGACGAGGCCGGCGACCAATACATCACCTTGTACCGACTCAATGTGCCAGCAAGGTTGCACGTCTAGTTGCTGTCGGCCAACACGACGAAAAGCGTGATGAACAACTATCCCAGCCAGACCGCCACCGCCCTCCTGCGCGCTGAGACCGGCTTCCATGTCACCAAGGTCTCGCCGACCTGACCAAGCTGCTGAAAACCCTCGCCCTGACGACGCTCACTTCCGGAGGTGGAGAAGCTCCGCCCTTTCACAACTCCCCGAATTATGCTCTTGTCTAATCCACCCATGCTTGAAACTTATCCCGCCGCCGCCATCCTTCCGCACATTTGGCGACACTTGGGTCATAGGTGAACAAACTTATTTTAACAAATGCCACAAATCGAATACCTTGGGCAGCACGTCGTGTACGAAAATCCCAAGCCGCACGTGCGGAGCCGGCACGGCTATTTTCCAGGTCTGGTGCAGCTTCCCACGGGCGAACTGCTGGGCTTGTTCGTTCTGGGCGAGGCGTTTGAGTCGCCCAATCTGGCGACCTACGTGACGCGTTCGCTGGATTTCGGAAGGACGTGGCAGTTGCAAGGTCCGTTGTATGACAAATCACACGAAAAGCTGGTAAGCAGCGAGTTTATGAAGCCGCAAATCCTCCGGGACGGCTCATTGATGGCGCTGGGGTATCGTTTTTACCGCCCCGATCCGGAGGCGCCGATCGCCGATCCAAAGACCGACGGCTGTTTGTCGGGTGACGAAGTCGTGTCCTTTTCATCGGATGAGGGCCGAACGTGGACTGTTCCAAAGGTCTTTCCACACAGCACTCCGGAACTAGTGGAGATTCCGTCGCGCTGCCTCCAGTTGCAGTCCGGCGACATCGTCGTGACGGGGGGGCTATTCAAAATGCCGGACGGAACCAATCCCAGCGGCCAGTTCGGTGTCTTGCTGCGCAGTCGCGACAACGGCAAGTCATGGGACGACACCACACGATTCATCAGCAGTCCGAACCGAACCATCACCGCCTACGAATCACACGTCTGCGAGATGCAGCCCGGGCGCCTAGTGGCGATTTGCTGGGCTTTTGATATCAGGACAGGCAAACAGCTGCCGAATCAGGTGGTCGTTTCTCACGATCACGGCTACACTTGGTCGGATCCGATTGACACCGGTCACATGGGCCAGGCCTCCAACCTCATGTCGCTCGGGGGCGAGCGCCTCGTGAGCGTCCACTGTCATCGTGGGGAGAAAGTGGGGCTCTACGCTCGGATTATCGACTTTACCAACGACCAGTGGAAAGTATTGCACGAAACGGTGATCTGGGGCGCGTCCAGCACGCAGCGAAACACGGATGGGCAGCAGTTTCACGTGATCGCCAAGGCGCTGCGGTTCGGACAGGCTTCATTACTTCGGCTGAACAACGGCGAAGTTCTCGTGACGCATTGGACCGTTGAGGAAGGTCAAGGGAAAATTCTTGCCCATCGCCTGCGTTTGAAGGATTGAGGATCAAGCAGCATGGACCCTGAGCAAACGATGCTCGCGTTTATCGCCGACCGAGAGGGAAGCCTTCTGCAATTCGCGCGCGACCTGGTGGCGACCCCCAGTCCGACACCTCCCGGCGATGAGCGGGCGGTTGTCGGCAGAATTCAGCAAGAGTTGGATACGCTGGGGCTGGGCAAGGCCCAGATTATCGCCTTGAAGCCGGAGCGTCCCAATCTGTTGCTGCGCTTGAAGGGCTCCCGTCCCGGGCTGACGCTTATTTTCAACGGGCATCTGGACACGAAGCCGCATGGCAACCTTGAGGAGTGGGAGTTTGCTCCGCTGAATCCCGTGATCCGGGACGGCAGGCTGCACGGATTGGGTTCGAGCGACATGAAAAGTGGGCTTGCCGCGATGGTGTATGCTGCGGCGGCAGTCATGGAAGTGCGGGACTCGATGCCCGGCGAGTTGCAGCTAATGTTCACTGCGGACGAGGAGGGTGGGAGCAAGTTTGGCGCCGAGTTCCTGTCGGTGAACGGTCATGTGCGCGGGGACGCGGCCCTGATCAGCGAATCCGCCGGCGTCCACAAGGAACTGGAGTTCATCGCACTGGACAGTCGCGGATCATTTCCTTTTCGCGTGCGCGTGTATGGAGATCAGATGCATTGCAGCTTGAGCGACGAATTCAAAGCGGTCAATGCCAGCGTGAAGGCGGCGGAACTTCTTTGGCGGTTTGCCCAGGAGTATAAACGGCCCGGGGTCACGGTGAATGCCGGCGTCGTCCTTCAAGGAGGCGTGTTCTTCGGCGTTGTTCCCGGTTTGGCGGAGTTCGGTTGCGACGTGCGTGTCCCGCCGGGATGGACGCAGCAAAAATTCCGCGCGGAAATCGAGGCCTGGCTGGACGGTCATCGGCGCCGCGATGCCGAGCTGCGCGCCGAGATTGTGTGGGAGTCATGGGGGGTGCTGCCCACGCAATTCCCGAGGGACCATCCGTTGGCCACGTCGTTGCAAAAGGCCTGCGCCAAGGTGCTGCCGCGAGTTCCGCCGGTGACCTGCTACCCCGCAGGAACCGACGCGCCCTGGTTCATTGCAGCGGGCGTGCCCACGATTCCCGCGTTCGGCCCGGGCCTGCTGCCTCTGGCGCACTCGCCCAGAGAGTGGGTGGAAATTCCAAGTATTTTCGCCTGCGCGAGAATCTATGCGCTAACCGCCCATCGTTACCTCAGTGGCGAACAATCGCAGCACTCTTGAATCCTTGAGAGGAGCAGCTGATTGAACCCGGGCACGTAAGCCGTAAGAACCTCAACATCAACCTGAGCCAGACGCCTGCCTGATGGACGAGCCCATCGACCACGACGACACCCTTCGGCGCAAGGCCGCACGTTTACGTGTGATCAAATGGGCGTACGGGTCTTGGGCGCACCCTGCTCGCCGATGTGCCCAAAGTGGGCGAAATCGAGCCGCCGCAGCTGTCCGCTCTGATCGACGTCACCTCTTTCGCTCGCGCTGGCGCAAAAAGCCAGCGCACGCGCCATGTGCGCGGTGGCTCGGCCTAAGCCCTACATGGCGGCCGTTGCCGCCGTTCAGCACAACCCGATTCTGTGCGCCTTCTACCGACGACTGCTCGCGGCCGGCAAACTCTCCATGGACCCACTCGTCGCGGTCATGCGCAAGATGCTGCAAGTCCTCAATTGCCTACTCGCCGGCCCAACTTTGCCCTTGCCCAGTAACACCGCTGCTTCGCTTTTGCCCAGAATGACATCCGTGCGCAATTTATCCGAGCGACCGCCTGTTTGGGATATTTCCCTAAGCCATCGTAAAATATCCGCCCAATGGGCCGTCCACGGGGCACGCGGTAATAATCGCCGGGGAAGTCGAGGCTCTTCGGGTTAACCCCGCTCCGCTGCTGCCCCCGGAAACTATCGGGGCAGGCTGCGGGGAATATAAGCCCCTCCTCCCGAACGATCTTGCACCCCGGGATGACGTGGCGCATTTCCCATCAAGTCAAAACTTGTGAACTAAGCAGGCTATTAGGATTTATGAATAATTCCGCTCTATTGATGGCTTTGAGTGAACTCAAGGGAAAGCGCGCGCTTGTCACGGCGGGCGCGGCGGGAATTGGAAAAGCCATTGTTGAAGCTCTTCTCGGCCAGGGTGTTCGCGTGGCCGTGGGACAGCGGAATGTTGCCAAGCTTGAGCCTCTTCTAAAAAAATATGGGTCTAAGGGGAACCACGCAACCGCGGGGCATGCTCCCCAGCTGGTTGGCTTTCCCGTCGACACCTCCCGGTCAGCGGAATGCAAGCGATTAGTTCGCGATGCGGTGGCGGCACTCGGAGGACTGGATATCCTGATTAACAACGCCGCCGTGACGGGCGTTCCTGCTGCCAGCTGGTTTCTCAAGGAAACCGCCGAACATGTTGACGCCATCGTGGACACCAATCTCAAGGGTGTCATTCATTGTTCGATTGCCGCCGCGCGGCAAATGGTGGAGCAGAAGCAAGGGGGTGTTATCATCCACATTTCTTCTGTGGGCGCATTTGGCGGACAACAAGCCGGCTCGGTTTATTGCGCCACGAAAGCGGCGTTGACCGGTCTCACCCAGACCATGGCGCTGGAACTTGCGCAGCATCGGATCCGCGTAATTGCAGTCGCCCCGGGCGACATCCGGGTCGAAACCGCAGCCATGGTACGTGATCAACTTCAGACCATGCAGGTCGATCCGCGTTTTATCCCGCAGACTCCCTGGGGAGCTGGAGCGCCGGAGGATATCGGCAGCGTGGTTGCGTTTCTTGCTTCCGATCAGGCAAAGTTTGTAACAGGAGTCACCTGGGTGGTGGATGGAGGGCTGTTGGCGTATTAGCCCGAATTCCGGAGTCAGAATCCAGAATGCCACCAATGCTACCATTGATTGAAAAATCAGGAACGACAAACCTGGCAATTGCCCTTCGTTATTCCCGCGCAAGCGTTTGGCATAATTCTGGCATGTTCCCTGTTTGCCGCATGCTTTGCTGGTGACCGGCCATCGCGCTGGAACCGAGCGCCTGGGTGCGATTGCAACGGGCTTTCCCACGATTTCCGTGTTCGATCGGGGCCTGCTGCCGTTGGCGCACTCAACCAGTTGGTGGATGGGAATTCCCAGTATTTTCGTCTGCGCGATAATCTATGCGCTGGCCGCACTTCGTTACCTCTGTGGCGAACAATCGCAATACTCTTGAATCCTTAAGATGAGCGGATGATTGAGCCCATGCACGCATGCGGTAAGAACCTCAGCTTCAACCTGAGCCGGACGGCCGCGCGGAACGTTGTCCGTCACGGTCACTGATAGGAAACTGGATTTTAAGGGGGAGGGATTTGCAGAGGTCCAGATCGGCGGAGATGCGGTTCTCCGGCGCAGCATGCCTGTTGGTGAAGTTACAGCGCTCGTCGTCCGAGGTCAGGTTTATACCAGCCGATCCGCGTACTCGAACAGCATCACGGAGCGACCGCGCTTTCCCGCTCGATCGCGGACATCAGTCCCGCGGCGCCACCGCCGATGACATCTGTTTTCACATTTTCAACAGCATTTCCGCCAGGCTGAGTTCCCTCCGGGGCTCGCGCACGAAGAGCGCATGCCACACCAGGCCGATTATGCTGATGGTGAAACAGCTCATAAAGAGCGTCCGCACGCCCCACCGCTCCGCGACGATTCCCCCTAGAAGCGGGGCGATAATGCCGACAAGGCCGATGATGAAATTCCCGATCGTGATATGGGCGAAGCGGTTGTCATGAGGGCAGGTTTCCATCAAGGCGTTGTAATACGAAACGAGACCCGCGCCAAGGCAAACGCCGGCACCGGCGAATGCCGTGACACAGCCCCACTTTCCTCCACCCCACAACAAGACCGCTAGGGTTGCCACTTGGATAACCAGGCCGAGGAAAAGACCAATCGCATGGCCCGCGCGGTCGCCGAGGCGTCCGAACACAAAACTGCTGGCCGCCCAGCCCACGGCGATTGCGGAGCCACAGGTCACTACGATGTCGCTGGACAGACCGCCGCCATCACTGGACATGAAATGCACCGTGATGAACGGAACCATGCAGAATCCGATTGTGGCGAGGCTTCTCGAAACGAGAAAACAACGGAAGTTTAGATTGGAAAGGCTCGCATGCAGGTAGCGCTTCACATCTTCACTGGTCGGGCGCGGCGAATCTTCCGTCTGTTCGAGGGGCGAATCGTCCACGCGCCAGTAAATGAGGACGGAGATGATAGCCGTCATCGCCGCGCCGAAATAGAGATACGCATACGCGTTTGGTGCGGGATGCAACCCGATCAGTCTCCCCGCCAGGATGCTCCCTCCCATGCTCGCCAAACCAGCGAAGCAAATGCTTGTTCCCAGGACCGTTCCCCGTTCGCGCTCGCTAAAGACATGAGCAAGCCAATCCATGAATGCCCCGCCGACGACGCCCAGCGCCGCCATGTAGCCGCCGTAGAACATCAACGCGGACCAGCGCACAACCACAGGAGGAAGATGGGATGCCGCACTCGCCAGCGTGGCGTTCATCAACAAAAATGGAACAACCGCGTACAAGTGCCAACCAAGCACCTGGTGTTTGCGCTTGCGACGCGATGTGAACAGAAAAAGACCCACCAACTGCAGCGATCCTCCCACACCCGATTCAATCGATGAAATCGAACCGATCATCGCCAGACCCGCGCCATTTTCCTTCAGAAATACCGCGAGCACCGTGGAGGTCAAAACCAGTCCCATGGCCATTCCCCAAAAGGCTTCGCCTGCCACCAATGAAATGAAATTGTTCCGGTTGCTCATGGGTCTTCGCCGTGTTCGTTGTCATACTTAGTTTCTTCATGCCCAGGGTGACATGCCTGCCGATGCCGAAAGGATGGATTTTCAGCGGCAGAGGGAAACAGATGGGGTCAGGTTTTGGGGCTTGGGGTTGACGGCTCGCTCGGACGAACGCGGCTCGGCGTTACTTTCCCAGGATCTCGTCGACAGGCTTGACGATGTTCTTGTCGTGCTTGCCGGCGTTCTCCTTGGCCTTCTCCACGGCCTTACCGTAGGTCGTTTCGGCCCTCCGGGCCGGCGGGGGAGTGCTGGGGTTCGGCTCTTCCTTCTTCGGGTTTCCGTGGCCACTAGGCTGCTGGCGGGAATGGTGCCGGTCAGTTTGTGGTAGCGAACGGTGAGGGTGTTTTCGTCGCGCGACAGGAGCTCGACGACCGTGCCGGCCTTCAGAGAAACGACACTGCGCTCGGCTCTCAGCATCGCGGCATTGGTGAGCGTGATTTCCTCGGCGGTGCCAATTAGGGCTCCAAGCAGGAATAAGACTGTGAGGCGATTCATGGCGTAATTCTCGTTTACCGGGGGCAGAAGGCAAGGTGGGCCTTGCGCAGGAAATAGTAAAAGTGTGGGGGTGCGTGGCGCGCCCTACTTGTTTAATCATCAATCTTTTGCGGCGGGGTCGTGTAATGGGGTTTCGCCCTCGCGTCAGCTGAAACAGGCAACGAGGCAGTACAGATAGCTGGATCGTCATCAGTCTTCGCCAAGGCTACGGCCCGCCCTGCTGCACTGGGCTCGCAATGACATGGCTAGGATTACTACTACACGCTAGGCAGCGCCTTCACGGGGGCATTTTTAGTTTACGCGCGGCGGGTTTCCGTTTCGCTCAGGGGCATGGCAAAGTGGCTGCTGATCGATGGCTACAACATGGCGTTCCGGGCGTTCTACGGGATGCCGGAGTTGACGCGCGCGGACGGTTTTCCGACGGGGGCGTTGCACGGCTGGGTTAAGACGATGTGGCGGTTGCAGGACCAGGAAAAGCCGGACGCGATGCTGGTGTTTTTCGACCTCGGCGGCTCACAGGACCGGCTGGCGTTACATCCGGAATACAAGGCGCAGCGCAAGGAAACGCCCGAGCCGCTGGAGAAGCAGATTCCCGTCATCAAGGACCTGACGCGGGCGATGGGCCTGGTCGGCGTGGAGCTGGCCGGCGTGGAATCGGACGACCTGGTGGCGTCGCAGGCGCGGGCGCTGGCAAGCGCGGGGCACGAGGTGCTGATCGTGAGCGCTGACAAGGATTTCGCGCAGTGCGTGGACGGGCGGATCAAGATCCTGCTGCCACCGCCGACGGCGAACCCGAAGCTCGGCTGGCGGGTGCTGGACTCTGCGGGGGTCGTGGAGAAATTCGGCGTGCCGCCAGAGCGGATCGCCGAATACCTGGCGCTGATCGGCGACACGTCGGACAACATCCCCGGCATCAACGGCGTGGGCCCGAAGACGGCGGTGAAGTGGTTTGCGGAGTTCAAGACGCTGGAGGGCATCATCGCACACGCGGGGGAGTTGAGGCCGGAGCGATTCCGTGAGGTGGTGGCGAAGGAGGCGGACAAGCTGCGGATGAACCTGAAGTTAACGACGCTACGGACGGAGTCGCCGTTGCTGCACGTGGGACCGGAGGAGCCGCAGGCGGGCAGGCTTTTCAAGCTACTGGGATCGCTTGAGATGAAGTCGAGCCTGGCGGAAGCCAGGCAGCGATATTCAGAACAGCAAAAGCTGTTCTGAGTGTCCGCTTATGTCAGATCGCAGACTTCCGACACCCGAGCCAACGCGTCCGCCAGGTGGGCGCGCCTCTTAAAGCCGCCGATCATGGTCTTTTTTGCCTTCCTCGAGCCGGTTCAAGAGGGTGGTTAACAGTTCCGTGTTGTAGGGCTGCATCACCATGCTGATGGCGCGCTCGCGGCCTACTTTGGCGATGATTTCCTTCATCTGGGTTTTCTTGTCCATGAACATGTCTCCCGTCTATTTCGCCGGCGGCTCAAAGATGTAGCCGATGCCGTGCACGGTCTTGAAGCAGTCGAGCGAGAGGCCGTTCTTTTCGAAGGCAGCCCGCACCTTGACGATGTATTGGTCGAGCGAGCGGCTGCGGATGTCGGCGTGGATGCCCCAGACAGAATGGATGAGCTCCTTGCGGGTGATGACGACGCCGACATGGGTGTGGAGGTAGGCGAGGATGCCGAGCTCCTTGCGGCCGGTCTTGAACACGGCACCGTTGGGAAACTCGAGCTCGAGGCGCTCGGGGTGAACCTTGGTGCCTAGAAATTCGAAGGGGCCGTCGATGGTGCGGTTGTTCTTGGTGACGTTGAAATCGGTCTTGCTCTCGGCGCGGCGGAGAACGGCGTGGATGCGGGCCACCAGTTCGGCGTAGCTGAAGGGCTTGGTGATGTAGTCGTCGCCGCCCATGTTGAGGCCCTTGACCTTGGCCTCGTCCTGGGTGTTGGCGGTAAGAAAAATTGTGGGCGTGTTGATGTCCTGCTCCTTGAGTTGCTTCAGCAGCTCGAAACCGGAGGTCTCGGGCATGTGGATGTCGAGGAGGAGAAGGTTGGCGAAATTGTGCTGCAGAAAGCGCAAAGCGGGGGCGCCGCGATTGTAAGTCTGCACGTTCATGCCGGCATCCTCCAAGTGCTGGGTGATGACCTTGGAGAGCTCTTCCTCATCTTCGACGACAACAATTAAGGGACGGGGTTCAGCGCACATTGGTGAAGAGGGGTGACCGGGGTACTTTTACAATTAACCTGCGCCTTGTCAAAGCCTTGTTCGCAGGTCTTGCAGGCGGTTGCGGGAGAGAGATTTCTTGTCATTGCCTCACCGGAGCCGTTCGCTTGTGCAGATGAATGTCACCTTGGGACTTCTGCAACATGCATGCTCCACCAATCCGGCGGATAATCTCAAGAAAGCCCTCGCGCTGGCCGAGCAGGCGGCGAAGAGGGGGGCGCAGCTCATTTGCACGCAGGAACTTTTCCGTTCGCAGTATTTCTGCCAGAGCGAGAACCACGATTATTTCCAACTCGCCGAGAGCATCCCGGGGCCGAGCACAGCGGCGTTTCAGCATCTGGCCAAAAAGCACAAGGTCGTGATTATCGCCTCGCTGTTCGAGAAGCGCTCGGCGGGGCTGTATCACAACACGGCAGTCGTTATCGATGCCGACGGCAAGGTGCTGGGCATATATCGAAAAATGCACATCCCGGATGATCCGCTCTACTACGAGAAATTCTACTTCACGCCGGGCGACACGGGTTTTCGCGCCTGGCAGACGAAGTATGGCAAGATCGGCGTGCTCATCTGCTGGGACCAGTGGTATCCGGAGGGCGCAAGGTTGACCGCTTTGCAGGGCGCGGAGATACTTTTTTATCCGACTGCTATCGGCTGGCATCCTGCGGAGAAGAAGGAATTCGGCGCCAACCAGCATGGCGCGTGGGAAACCATCCAGCGCTCGCACGGCATCGCCAACGGCTGCTATGTGGCGGTGGCGAACCGCATCGGCACTGAGCAGCCCGTCGGCGGCGACGGCATCGAGTTTTGGGGACAGAGCTTTGTCGCCGGCACCAGCGGGGAAATCCTGGCCAAAGCCAGCGTGCACAAGGAGGAGATTCTGCTCGTGCCGATCAATCTCGGCCAGGTGGATGTCATGCGCACGCACTGGCCGTTCCTGCGTGACCGCCGCATCGACGCCTACGGTGACCTGACCAAACGTTTTATCGACTGAGGGGGAGGACCGGACCGCCGGACCGTCCGTGACAGCAACGGCGCGCCCTACCTCAATAAATCAATTTAAAATCCAAAACAGTAAATCAATAATTGAAACCCCGGCGAAACTGGGGTTTCGCATGCCGGCGGAGTGGGAGATGCAAGCCGCTGTGTGGCTCTCGTGGCCGCACAATCGGGAAACCTGGCCCGGGCAGTTCCGGCCGATCCCGGGGTTGTTTGCGGGAATTGTGGCGCAGATCAGCCGGTTTGAACCGGTGCGCATCAACTGCCTGGCGCGGCTGCAGCCTCGGGCGAAGCGACTGTGCGCTCAGGCCGGGGCTGACCTCACGCGGGTCACATTCTACAATCACCCCACGAACGACGCGTGGTGCCGCGACCACGGGCCGATTTTCGTGCGGCATGACCGGACGGGCGAGGTGGCCGTGACTGACTGGCAGTTCAACACGTGGGGCGGAAAGTATCCGCCCTACGACCTCGACAACCGGATTCCAGCGCGCATCGCCGAAAAATTGCAGCTGCGGCGGTTTGCGAACTCGATGGTGCTGGAAGGCGGCTCGATCGACGTCAATGGCCGCGGGCTGCTGCTCACGAGCGAGCAGTGCCTATTGAACCGGAACCGCAATCCGCGGTTGTCGCGGGCGCAGATTGAGCGGAACCTGCAGGATTATCTCGGGGTGAAGCAGGTGCTGTGGGTGGGCGAGGGGATTGCGGGCGACGACACCGACGGCCACATCGACGACCTGACGCGCTTCTTCAAGACCGACGGACTCGTGACTGTGGTGGAGCCGAACGCACGCGATGTGAATCACAAGCCGCTCGAGGTGAATTTGGAGCGGCTGAAAAATTTCCGCACGCCGGCCGGACGAAAGTTCGACCTGGTCACGCTGCCGATGCCCAAGCCGTTCGGATTTCGCGGTCAGCGGGTGCCGGCAAGCTACGCAAATTATCTCATCATCAACGGGGCGGTACTGGTGCCGCAGTTCCGCCAAAAAAAGCGCGACGCCGAGGCGTGCACCATACTTGGTGATTGCTTTAGGGGTCGCGAAGTCATTCCCATCGATTGCTACCACCTGATCGGGGGCCTCGGCACTTTGCACTGCATCTCGCAGCAGCAGCCTCTATAAAATATCCTTTCCTGTCATTATGAACGAAGCTGATAACCCAACATCATCGTTCATCTGGATTTTTAGATTCGCTCAGAATGACACGCCTTGAGACGTGAAACTCAATCAAGCCTCTTTCCTTCTGGCGTTGGCCATGCTCATTGTCTCGGGTTGCGAGTCCATGTCATCCCGTATGCAGGACCGTTTAGGCATCGTGCCACCAAAACACAGATTTTCCAAGGCGACCAGACCACGGTCCTGGCCGCAGCGCAGCAGGCCTTCAAGCGACTGGACTTTGTCATGACCCGTTCCAGTTCCGACCGGATTGATGCGTTAGGCCGGAGCAATTCCAGCGTGGCGTTTGGTGATTCCAAACAACTGGTCGCCAGGTTGCACCTGAACGAGCCCGGCCCGGGCAAAACCGAGATCGAGCTAACGCTGATCCAGTCCATCCAAAGCTCGTCTGTCGGGGGCACGAGCCAGCAGAAGTTGCAGGACCACAGCTTCTTAATGCTATAAATAACTACACTACAGCATGTTATGTATGAGAGGCTTCATCGGAATCGGCCAAGAATGGCTAATTATTTCGCTTGCTGACACTGGGGGGATGGAGGACTTTCACCTTTTTCGCGGCGTTCTTAGGTCAAGCCGGTGCTGCCGCGAGACTCCCGCCGGCTTGTTCGACAGTCCAACCCTCAACCAACGGATTCGCAAGGATCCACGCCGGAAGGCGAGCGCCGAGGAGTAAACGCCCGTCATTCCGACCACAGTCATCATGAGTTCGTTAATGCAAGAACTGCTCGCCCAGAGCTCCTTCGACAAGCTGAAGGAAGGCTCCATCGTCTCGGGTGTCATCACCGAAATCCGCGCCAATGCAGTCGTCGTTGACATCGGCGGCAAAGCGGAAGGCATCATCTCCGCCAACGAATTCGCTGACCTCGGCGAATTGCAGATTGGCTCCACCATCGAGGTCATCCTTGAGAAGCTCGAGGACAGGGAAGGCAACCCCATTCTCTCTTACGAGCAGGCCCAGCAGAGGAAGAACTGGGAAAACATCCTCCAGAAGTGCCAGGAGGGCGCCGTCGTCGCCGGCCGCGTCAAAGCAAAGGTCAAGGGCGGCCTGATCGTCTCGATCGGTGTCGATTCCTTCCTGCCCGCCTCGCACATCGACATCCAGCCGCCCAAGAATCTGGATCAATACGTCGGCCAGACCTACGACTTCAAGGTCCTCAAGATCAATTACGAACGGCAGAACATCGTGCTCTCCCGCCGCGAGCTCATCGAGGAGCAGCGCATCAACAAGCGCCGCGACCTCCTGGAGAAGCTGCAGCCCGGCCAGATCCGCAAGGGCGTCGTCAAGAACATCACCGATTTCGGCGCGTTCATCGACCTCGATGGCATGGACGGCCTGCTGCACATCACTGACATGAGCTGGGGCCGTATCGGCCATCCGTCCGAGATGCTTAAACAGGGCGAGGAGATCGAGGTGATGATCATCGACATCAACCGCGAGAAAGAGCGCGTCTCTCTCGGCCTCAAGCAGGCCAAGAACAATCCGTGGGACAACATCGACCACAAGTTCCCCGTCGGCTCCAAGATCCACGGCAAGGTCGTCAATCTTGTGCCCTACGGCGCGTTCATCGAGCTTGAGCCCGGCGTCGAGGGTCTCGTCCACATCACCGAGATGTCCTGGACCAAGCGAATCACCAAGCCCTCAGAGTTGCTCAAAGTCGGCCAGGAGCTCGATGCGGTTGTCCTCGGCATCCAGAAGGAGGGGCATAAAATTTCCCTCGGCCTCCGCCAGCTCGAACCCAACCCGTGGGACATGGTCCGCCACAACTACCCGATGGGCGCCCGCGTCCGCGGCAAGGTGCGCAATATAACCACCTACGGTGCCTTCGTCGAACTCGAGGAGGGCATCGACGGCATGGTGCACGTCTCCGACATGTCTTGGACCCGCAAGATCAACCATCCGTCCGAGATGCTCAAGAAGGGTGATGAGGTGGACGCTATCGTCCTCGACGTCGACCCGAACCTGCAGCGCATCAGCCTCGGCATGAAGCACCTCGTCACCGACCTGTGGACCGACATCGACAGCTTCTTCCGCATCGGCGACGTGGTGCCCGGCGTAATCTCCAAAATCACGACCTTCGGCGCCTTCGTCGAATTAAAGGACGGCATCGATGGTCTCGTGCACATCAGCCAGATACAGGAAGACCGCGTCGACAAGGTGAAGGACGTGCTCAAGCCTCGCCAGGAAGTGTCCGCTCGCGTCATCAAGATCGACCGCGAGCAGCGCCGCATCGGCCTGAGCATCAAAGCCGCGAACTACTCGGCCGAGCAGCTCGCAGCTGAGACGGTAACCTACGATCAGTTCGCCAAGACCACCGGCGCCTCCGACCTTACGAACCTCGGCGATATTTTCGACGAGGCATCCAAGAAAGACTGAACCGGCGCAGTCGGCGAGCGAACTTCAAAAGGCGCCCACTTACCGCGGGCGCCCTTTTTATTTGGGGCATGATTGGAGGGCTGGTCTCCCGCCCGGCCGCGGCCCGTCAGGAGAGGGACCCTCCACGCGCAACACCATCGGTACTGTAATTCTGAGCGTAGCGAAAAATTTACGGCCAAGCACAAGGCATCATGTTTGGACAGATGGATTCTTTGCTACGCTCGGAATCACAGGCGCTTTGATAACAAACCTAGCATTGATCCCCGAAGCGCGCCCGCAATCTGCTGGACAGCGAAACCGGGCGACTCGTGCTTTAGGCGGTGACCAAATTTACTGCGTTGTGGCCGGCCTTAGCTCTTGGAGGAGACGGGCTGCTTGGCGATGAACTCGCGTATGACCTCGGCGCGATGCTCGGCCAGGGTCTCCTGTTCCACCTCGCCGGCAGTGCGAATCCTATTATGGCTCTGCAGCTGGCGGCGGATTTTGCCGAGTGCTAGATACTCGAGCTGACGGATGCGTTCGCGGCTGACCTTGAATTTGCGGCCCACCTCCTCGAGGGTGAGTTCGCTTTCGCCATCGAGGCCGAAGCGGAGCTTGATGATGTTGGCCTCGCGGGGCTCCAGCGCGTTGACCATGGCACTGAGGTCTTCCCTTAGATTCTTCTCGCCCAGTCCCTCGTAGGGGCTGACCGCGCTCTCGTCGCCGACGAGATCGCCCAGAGTGGCCGAGTCGTAGTGCTCGCCGACGGGGGCGTCGAGCGAGGCGGGACGCACGCTGACGGTTTTGAGCAGCGCGACCTTTTCGGTCGGAATCTGCAGCTCAGCGGCTATTTCCTCATTCTCGGGCTCGCGGCCAAGCTCATCGGTGAGCTTGGCGATCATCTTCCGCATGCGAGAGATCTTGTCCACAAGGTGGACGGGCAGACGGATGGTTTTGGACTGGTTGGCCAGGGCGCGCTTCATCGACTGCTTGATCCACCACGCGGCGTAGGTGGAGAGCTTGCCACCCTTGGCGGGGTCGAAGCGCTCGACGGCCTTGATCAAGCCGAGGTTGCCCTCACTGATGAGGTCCATGAGCGGGAGGCCCATCTGGTTGTAGTCGTAGGCGATTTTGACCACGAGGCGCAGGTTGGCCTCGATCATGTGGTCGCGGGCCGCCTTGTCACCGCGCTTGATGCGGGCGGCGAGCTTGATCTCCTCCTGGATGGTCAGGAGGGGAGTCTGGCGGATCTTGTTGAGATAAAGCTGGAGGTTGGAGCGTTCATCGCGGCGGTCGACGGGCGAGGCTTGGTCGAATTGGGAAGGCGCGGCCGCGGGCTTGATTTCCGGGCGGAGACCGAGACCCTCGTCGGGCGAGGGGATGTGGACGCTGGGCCTGGCTCGATCCACAGGTGTCGCGACTGCTGCCGGTGTGGAGCGGAGAGTCTTTTCGCGGTGAGGCATGGCGGTTGGTCTGGGCGTTGGGAGGCTGGGACTCATCCCGTTCTCCATGCACATTAGATGCCGGAAGGCGGGAGGAAATTCCCAGATGCCTGTTAAGACAGACAATACGCGGTTCTGTGCCGCGCGGATGCTCAGCTAGTGAGCATATCGGCCAAGCTAATGGCTTTGAACAAGGCCGACGCCTTGTTGATCGTTTCCTGATACTCGGCCGATGGCACTGAATCCGCCACGATGCCCGCCCCGGCCTGGATGTGGATATGCCCGGCCTTAATCAGTGCCGTCCTGAGGGTTATGCAGGAATCTAAATTGCCGTTGTAGCTGAAATAACCGAGCGCCCCGGCGTAACTGCCCCGTTGGGTGGCCTCCATGCCGGCGATCAACTGCATGGCGCGGATTTTGGGGGCGCCGCTGACGGTGCCGGCGGGAAAAGTGGCGCGCATGAGGTCAAAAGCGGTGCGATCTGGCGCAAGTTGTCCCTCCACCTGTGACACAATGTGCATAACGTGAGAGTAGCGCTCAGTGGTCATGAACTCCGGCACTTTGATCGAGCCATAGGTGCAAACGCGTCCGATGTCGTTACGGGCGAGATCGACCAGCATGAGGTGCTCGGCCCGCTCCTTCTCGTCGGCCAGCAATTCCTCTTCGAGGGCGGCGTCTCCGGCCGGAGTCGAGCCGCGCGGGCGCGTGCCGGCGATAGGCCGAATCTCCACCTTGCGACCGGTGAGGCGCACATGGACCTCGGGCGAAGCTCCGACCAGGGCGAAGTCACCGGTCTCCAGCAGGAACATGTAGGGCGACGGATTCACCGTGCGCAGGGCGCGGTAGAGATCGAGCGGCGACTTGGAGAACGGCCGGGAGAAACGCTGGGAAAGGACGATCTGGAAAATATCACCGGCCCGGATGAATTCCTTGGAGTCCCTGACCATTTTTTCAAAGGCGTCTTGCGGGATATTTCCGGCGGGAACCTTGGCGGCGACGGTGTCACTCAGAGGAGAGGAAGTGAGCGGCGTCGGCCGGGCGAGGGCGGCCTGCATGCGGTGCAGTTCCGCGCAGGCCGCGTCGTAGGCGGCGCCGGCATCGGTGCCGACGTGAGCGTTGACGATCAGCCTCATGGTCTGGTGCGCCCGGTCGAAGGCCAGGATCGAGTCGCAGAGCATGAACCACATCATTGGCACGCCCAGCTCGTCCCGCGCGGCGAGCGGCACGGATTTCTCCACGCTGTGGATGAATTCGTAGCCCAAATAACCGACCGCACCGCCGGTGAACGGAGGCAGACCGGGCACGCTGACGGGCCGGTAGCCGGCCAGCTCTTTTTGCAATTCGGCGAGCGGGTCGGGAGCGCCCGGCTTGGCCGAAAGGATTTTGCGCGGGTTGCAGCCGATGAAGCTGTAGCGCGAGACGTGTTCGCCGCCCTCGACCGACTCGAGCAAAAACGCCGGCCCGCTGCCCCGGAGCTTGGCGTAGGCCGAGACGGGTGTCTCCAAATCGGCCAGCAGGTCGGTCCGGACCGGAACGACGTTGCCCTGTCTGCACAGGCGCAGGAATTCCTCGCGCGTTGGGAAGACTTGCATGACTACTCCAGCGTGGTATTCTGAGTTTCCTGTAACATATATCTTACACTGAGAAATGAGTTATTTGTGCTTTTTTTTAGCATCTGTTACAGGGACTTGGATTAGGTTAGTGCCGCCGGTGATTTTGCAGTCTTTGGAGTGATCTTTTGAATCAATCCAACTAAGCGAATCGTTACAATACGGAAGGTTGAACTTGATGGTCAAGCGGGGTGAGCGGACACCAAGAGTCCTGACTCGGATGTCTTCTACAACCCGCTGAAGGAGTTTGACCGGCCTCAACTTTTCGAGCCACCCGGAGGGTTAGTCTGGGCGCCTGTTATGGGTTGATGTGTTGGGTTGGGTTTGCGTTGTCCCGACTCCGGTCGGCCTCCGGCCTCCCTCCGTCGGGACAGCAGGAAGTTGAGCGGCGTAGTT
>SIBQ01000032.1 GCA_009695095.1 Lacunisphaera sp. | reverse complement strand
ATCTCCACGATGCTCTTGCCGCCATCGGCACTCCTCAAAATGCGGATCTTGTCCTCGGTCGTGTGCTTTTTACCTTTCATGGTCTGGGTCCTCTTTGTTGGCCCAGACTAACACCGAAGGCGGCTCAAAAATTCGGGGTCAGGTCAACTGCGCTGTAAATTTGCCTAGCTTCCAACCCGTAAACTCGTCGGCTCGAGTTCACTGGGATTGGCTTGGATCTACTGCAGCCAAAGGGGGAAAGGTAACCCATGCGCAATTTCTGGTCGGCATGACTTCCTGCAATCGGGGTGGCTGATGGTTTCTTACACGGGGCAGTCATCTGGGAAACCCTGCGCCTGCGAGCAATTTGTGAATAAATTTACGGCAAAAAGGCCTATGTTTACTTGACTGTGGGGTGGGGAATGGGGAGAAATGGGGTGTTCTGGTGGAAAGGGCACCTGGACACCTCCATGGCGCAATCAGGCACAATCGTTTATTCCGGCCGTTTTGAGCACACGCTCGACGACAAAAATCGTCTCACGATTCCGTCGTTGTGGCGCTGGGTGCATACGGACACCGAGACGTTCCTCGCGATCCCGCACCCCGACGGTTACATCGCGGTGCTGCCGCCAGCCCGCGTGGAAAAACTGCTTGCGCAGATTTTGGAAATGAAATTGTCGGACCGCGACGCGCAGGCGGTGAAGGCGCGGATTTTTTCCGATGCGCTCTCCTTCACTTTCGACAAGCAGGGCCGCTTCGGCGTGAGCGCCGGTCTTCTGCGCCATGCCGCCATCACCAAGGACGCCATCCTCAGCGGCATGGGCGACACCTTCAACATTCTCAGCCCCTCGCGCTGGTCGGAGATGTCGCGCAGCACCGCGGGCGAGAACTTCGGCGACATGATGCGCCGCATCGGACTTTAACCCATGAAGAACCTCACGCTCATCCGTCCGCAATCCCTGCCCAAACTCCTGCCGGTCTTCTGCGCAAACCGCCGTCCACTGCTGCGGGAGCCGATCTCGATCGTTCTGCCGTGGAAGAAACTCCATGCCCGCGCCCGCTCTTGAAACCTTCCGGCACGCCATGACCCGAGGGCACAAACCCGTCATGCTGCACGAGGTGCTCGAATACCTCGCGCCGCTCCCGGGCCAGTGCGACCTTGACTGCACCTTCGGCGGGGGCGGGCACACTCGCGCCATCCTCGCCACGGGGGCCAGCGTAATCGCCCTCGACCGCGATCCTGCCGCCCAACCGCGCACCGCGGAGCTCCACGCCGAATTTCCCGCCACCTTCCGCTTTGTTGACCTGAATTTTAGTGACTTGGCGTCGCTGCCCGACACCAATTTTCACGGCATCCTCTTCGATCTCGGCGTCTCGTCCTTCCAACTTGACGATGCCAGCCGGGGCTTCGCGTTCCGCTCGGACGCCGAGGCCGACATGCGCATGGACCCACGCTCCGGCCAACCCGCCGGCCGCTGGCTGGAAATCGCCTCTCACGACGCGCTCGTCTGCGCGGTCCGCGACTATGGTGAGGAAAACAGCTGGCGCCGGGTCGTGACGGCCATCGAGGCCGCCCGCGGCGGCGGCGGCCTCGCGCGCACCGCCTCGCTCGCCGAGCTGATCGCCGACGCCATCCCGGCCGCCGTCAAGCGCGCGAGCCGAATCCATCCCGCCACCCGCACTTTTCAGGGCATCCGCATCGCCGTGAACGACGAGATCGGCGCCATTGAGCGCGCCCTGCCCGCGGCATTCGCCAAGCTCGCCCCCGGCGGTGTGCTGGCCGTCATCAGCTTCCATTCCCTCGAGGACCGGCCGGTGAAGCAGTTTTTTCGCAAGGTCTGCGGCCTGCCGGTCGACGCGAACGACGCCACGCCGCAGCAGCTGCGCGCCAAGCACGCCGACCTGCTCACGCGCAAGCCAGTCATGCCCTCCGACGCCGAAATTTTCGCCAACCCCCGCAGCCGCTCCGCCAAGCTGCGCGTCCTCCGCAAACTCTAACACCCCATGAAGCCACCCCCGGCCAACACCCTCGTTAACCGGCTCATCGCCCTGACCCTCCTCCTGCTCGTCTTCTCCGGCTCCCTCGGCCTTGGCGCCGTCTGGGTGCGGCAGAAAATTTCGCAGACCGCCAACCTCAGCCGCTCGCTCGAAGTGAAGATTGCCGACGTCGAGCGCCGGCTCGACGAAGTCAACGCCGAGGTCGCCGCCGCGGTGAATCCTGAGGCGCTGCTCCAGCAGAACCAGTTTATGCACCTCGCCTTGGTGTCGCCCAGCGAGGCCCAGGTGGTCCGGGTCAACGAGTCGCCCGAGCTGCGCCTTGTCTCGAAGCGCAACCGCGAAATCTTCAACCTCGCGGCGGACTCCGGCGACAGCGCCCTTTCTTTCCGTGTCGTGACCGCGTCCCTTCGCTAAGCCCATGTCGAAGGGATTCGCCTCCAACAACCGGATGACGCTGCTGGCCATGGGCGTCATCGCCTGCTTCATGGGCGTGGGCGTGCGGCTCGTGTTCCTGCACGTGGTGGATCGCGACGAATTGCTCCGGTATCTGGACAGGGCCCGCCGCCAGATCGTCGTCGAGCACGCCCGGCGTGGCACCATTCTCGACTCCCGCGGGAACCTGCTGGCGACCAGCCGTTCGGAAATCACGATCGCCGTGGACCCGTGGGCGTTGGCCGAATACCTTGAGTCCGACTCCAACAAGGTGCGGCGGGCGCGCAAGTGTGGCGAGGAACTGGCCAAGCACGCTCAGCTGGCCGCACTGTTCGGTCTGCCCGCAGTCCAAGTGGAGCAGGCCTTCCAGCCGGCCATGCGCTTCATCAAGCCCGAGGCCGACCGGCGCGACGGCAAGGTGGACGGCCTGACCAACGACCGCTGGGTCAAGCTGCGCGAGGCCGTCGACGAGCCGACGTTCCGCCGGATCGAGGCCCTGAACATCCGCGGGCTCACCCATGAACGCATCTACCGGCGGGCTTACCCGGGCGGTGCGCTGGCCGCGCACCTCATCGGCTATCTGAACAAGGAAGGCACGGCGGTCAACGGCGCCGAGCACCACTTCGACCTCTACCTCAAGGGACAGGACGGCTGGATCGAGTCCGAGAAGGACGGCGCCCGACGCGAGCTTGCCCAGTTTCGCACGCGGGAGATTGCCGTGCAGGACGGCAACGACGTGGTGCTGACCATCGACTCGGTCGTGCAGCACATCATCGAGGACGAGCTGAAGACCATCGCGGTGAAATACCAGCCACACTTTGCCACCATCATCGCCAGCGACCCGCGGACCGGGGCGATCCTGGGTCTGGCGAATTACCCGAGCTTCGACCTGAACAATTACAACAAGGCCCCGCTCGACGCCCAGCGCAACTATGCAGTCACCGACCGGATCGAGCCCGGCTCCACATTCAAGATCGTCGCGGTCGGCGCGGCGCTGAACGAGGGCCTGGTGACTCCCGCTTCGCTGTTCGACTGCGGCAGCCCGGCCATCGATTACAAGGGCCGCACCCTCAAGCTGCCGAAGGAGGACGAGCCGTTCAGCACGCTGAGCGTGGCGGACATTGTCGCCCATTCCAGTAACCGCGGCGCCGCCCAGCTAGCCATGCTGTTGGGCGATCAGCGCTTCTACGATTACGCCCGCAAATATGGCTTCGGCCAGACGACCGCCTTCCCGCTCGGCGGCGAGGTGCGTGGCCTTCTCGAGCCGCCGAAAAAATGGGACGGCCTGACAATTACGCGGCTGCCGATGGGGCACGCCATTGACGCCACGCCCCTCCAGATTCACATGGCCATGAGCGTGGTCGCCAGCGGCGGCGTGCTGCTCCGCCCGCAAATCATCAAGGAAATCCGGGACACAAACGGGACCGTCATCCGCACGTTTGCGCCGGAGAAACGCACCCAGGTGCTCCGGCCCAGCACGGCCGCGTTGCTGGCCCAGTTGCTGACAGGCGTGGTGCGCGAGGGCACGGCCAAGGGCTTTGACATCCCCGGCTTTGAGGTCGCGGGCAAAACCGGCACGACGCAAAAGCTCATCGACGGCAAATACGTCAGCAACCACCACGTGGCGTCCTTCGTCGGCTTCTTTCCCGCCAGCCGGCCGGAGGTCGTCCTCTCCGTAATCGTGGACGACGCGAAAGTCACCGGCAGCATCGCCTGGGGCCGCGTCGTCGCCGCGCCGGCGTTCCACCACATTGCGGAACAACTCATCCAGTATCTCGACATCAAGCCCGTGCTGCCGGCGACGCGCAACTTCCTCGCGCTGCAGGGAGGTGCCCGGTGATCGGTTATCACACACCCAACCATCCCCTCGTCGCCGCCTTCCGCTCCCAGTCGCTCAACCGCCCTCGCCGCCTCACTCCGCGAATTATTAAAATGGCCCCCAAGCTTTCCGATTATTTCTCCGCCGGTGAACTCCTCGCCAGCAAGGGTGACCTTGAGCGGCCCATCTCCGGCCTCGCGATGGACAGCCGCCGCGTGATGCCCGGCAACCTCTTCTTCGCGCTGCCCGGCCGCCGCACCGACGGCAACTCCTTCATCGACGAGGCCATCATGCGCGGCGCCGTCGCCATCGTGGCCGAGAAAATCCCCTCCGGCACAGCCGCCCGCGTCACCTACCTCAAGGTCGCCGACGCCCGCCGCGCGCTCGCATCCGTGACGCAGCGCTATTTCAACTTTCCGGACCAGTCGCTCGAGCTCATCGGCGTTACAGGCACGAACGGCAAGACCACCGTCACCAACCTCATCAAGCACCTGCTTTCGACGAGCACGCAGCGCGTCGGCCTCATCGGCACTGTCCACTACGACCTCGGGGCGCGCATTGTGCCGTCCTACCGCACGACGCCTGAGTCGCTGGAGCTCTACGGCATGCTCGCGCAGATGCGCGACGCCGGCTGCCGGCAGGCCGCGATGGAGGTCAGCTCGCACGGCATCGACCAGTATCGCGTGCTCGGCATGCAGTTCGGCGTGGCGGTCTTCACCAATCTCACCCGGGACCACCTCGACTACCACCGGACGATGGAGGCCTATTTCGAGGTGAAGTCGCGTCTCTTCAACGGCGGGACCGGCCGCGCGCCCCAGGTCGCCGCCATCAATGTCGACGATCCCTATGGCCGCCAGCTCGCGGCCGCCCTACCCGGGCACGTCAAGGTCGTGACGTTCGGCGAGTCGCCCGGGGCCCTGGTCCGGGCCGAGAATCTCCGCCTGAATTTCAAGAACACCCAGTTCCGTCTGGTCTGGCCCGGAGGCGTCCTTGAGATCGAGAGCCCGTTCATCGGCCGCTACAACGTGAGCAACCTGCTCGCCGCCTTCGCCGCCTGCCACGCCCTCGGCCGCGACCCGGCGGTGATTGCCGCCCGCATGAAAAGTTTCCCCGGCGTCCCCGGCCGCATGGAGCGTATCGAGGAGAACCAGCCCTACAACGTGCTCGTGGACTACGCCCACACCGACGACGCCCTGCGCAACGCCCTCGGCATGCTGCGCGCCGTCACGCCCCGCCGGCTGTTCGTCGTCTTCGGTTGCGGCGGCAACCGCGACCGCCTGAAGCGTCCGCTGATGACGGCAGCGGTGCAGGAGTTCGCCGATTTCGCCTGGGCCACCGCGGACAATCCCCGCACCGAGGCACTCTCACAGATCTTCGCCGACATGAAGACCGGAGTAAAGTCGCTGGAAAAGATAAGCTTCGTGGATGATCGCCGCCGCGCCATCAGCCTCGCGCTCGACGCCGCGCGCGAGGGCGACTGCCTCCTCATCGCCGGCAAGGGTCACGAAACCTATCAGGAATTCGCCGACACGATCATTCCCTTCGACGACCGACAGGTCGTGCGCGAGCTGATCGGCATCAAGAACATCAAACCGGGCTAAGTTTACTTTCATGCCAACTTTCGCTGCAGAAAAACTTGCCACCTGGACGGGTGGCGACTGGACCCGTTTGCCGGCCGGAACGATTGCCGGTTTCACGCAGGACACGCGGCAGCTCGCTGCCGGCCAAGTCTTTGTCGCGCTAAAGACCGACCGGCGCGACGGGCACAATTTTCTTGGCGAAGCCCAGACGCATGGCGCGGCTGCCGCCCTGGTCGGTCGGACCGTCCCGGGCACCACGTTGCCGCAGCTTGTGGTCGCCGACCCTTTGGCCGCGTTTCAGCGCATCGCGCGCGAGCACCGGCGGGAATTTCACGGCACGGTGGTCGGCGTGTCCGGCAGCGTGGGCAAGACTTCCACCAAGGACCTGCTCGCCCACTTGCTCGGCGGCAGTTCCGACGTGCACGCGACCGAGGGCAACCTGAACAACCACCTCGGCGTGCCGCTCACGCTCACCCGGCTGGATCCCGCGTTGCACCGGGCGGCAGTGATTGAGGCCGGCATCAGCGGGCCGGGCGAAATGGCTGGATTGGTCGGCATGATCGAACCGGACCACAGCGTCATCACCCTCATCGCCCCGGCGCACCTTGAAATGCTCGGCACGCTCAAAGACGTGGCGTTTGAGAAATCCCGGCTGCCCGCCGCCAACCATCCCGGCGGCGTGGCCGTGTTTCCCGTTTCGTGCTGGGCCTACGAGTCCTTCCGCACCTTGGCGAATCCGCTCGTGCTCGTCCCGGAAAGCGAGGGTATGGCCAAGGTCGCGTGCCGCACGCTGAAGTTCAACGTTTTCCACCGGCCCGATCGCACCGAGGTGTCGCTGGGCGGCCAACGCCGCTTCATCCTCCGTCGCGTCTCGGCCGGCATGGCGCATAATGCCGCGCTGGCCCTTGCCTTGGCATCCGAACTGGGGGTGGGGGACGCCGCCCTGCAGTCGCGGCTCGAAAACTGGCAGCCCTCGAAGTGGCGCGGGGAACTGCGGTCGAGCGGCGAGGCCACGGTCTATTGCGATTTCTACAACGCCAACCCGGCGTCGATGACCGACGCCATCGAGGCCTTCAATTCCACCGTGCCGGCCGACCTGCCGCGGCTCTACGTCCTGGGCTGCATGGCGGAACTGGGTTCGGATTCCGCCATTTATCACCGGCAGCTCGGCCGGACCCTGCACCTGCGGCGCGGGGATTTTCTCTTCGTCCTAGGTGCACAGGCCGGCGCACTCCGCGAAGGCTTGCTGGAGAACGGCAACGACGCGGCGCAGGTCGCTGTCATCACCGGCCTGGAGCCCGTCCGCGAGCGCCTTGCCGGCTTCAAGGGCACCCTGTTCCTGAAAGGGAGCCGTCGCTACCAGCTCGAATCCGTCCTCGAACCCCACGCCACCGCCCATGCGCACTAACTTCAGCCCGACCTCGGAGGCCGCCCGCCTTTTCACCGCCCGCGATGACGCGCTCCGTCATGTCGCGGGTCACCCCGCGGCGATGCAGACGAACCCGAGCCAGCCGGGCGCCACCGAGGAGCATTGGTGTGAATGGCCCCGGCGCGCTCCGGCGACCCGACGGGTCACCGGCATCTGACAAACCCTCCAAGCGATCCAGGTACGACATGCTTAGCTATCTTTCAGATTACGCCCACTACTTCGGCCCGCTCCGGCTGCTGCACTATACCACGGTGCGCGCGCTTGGCGCGGCGGTGACGGCGCTGTTCATCGGCTTCCTCGTCGGCCCGTGGCTCATCCGGCGTTTCCGCGCGTTGAAGTTTGGACAGGGCTACATTGACGAGCGCACCGGCATGCTCGGCGCAATCTACTGCGACAAGCAGCACACGCCCACCATGGGCGGGCTCATCATCTTCATCGCGGTGTTTGTCAGCACGGTGCTCTGGACCGAGCCCAATGTCTGGGTGTTCGTCGCGCTTTTTGTCTACACGGTGCTCACGGTGCCCGGCTGGCGCGACGACTACCTGAAGATCGTCCACAAGAACAAGGACGGCATCAAATCCTGGGAGAAGATCGCCTGGCAGTCACTCGCCACGGTGGTGGCGCTCGGCATTTTGCTCTGGCACCCGCAGAGCGCGGCGAAAATCCGCGAGCTCTGGGTGCCGTTCTACAAGACGGCGGTCATCCACTCCATGCCGTGGTGGTTGCTGCTCGTGCTGATCTACCTCTGGATCGTCGGCTTCAGCAACGCCATCAACCTGACCGACGGTCTCGACGGCCTCGCGGTCGGCTGCACGATCACGGTGGCGCTGGTGTTCAGCATCATGGCCTATGTGGCGGGCCACGTTTTCCTGGCCGAGTATCTGCTCATCAGCCATGTGCCCGGCACCGGCGAGCTCACGGTCGTGTGCGGGGCGCTGGTGGGCGCTTGCATGGCATTCCTCTGGTTCAACGCGCACCCGGCCGAGGTCTTCATGGGCGACACCGGCTCACTCGCACTCGGCGGTCTCATCGGCCTCATGGCCTTCATGATCCACCAACCGTTCACGCTGGTGATCGTCGGCGGTGTGTTCGTGATCGAGGCGCTCTCGGTGATTTTACAAGTCGGCTGGTTCAAGTTCACCAAGCGCCGCACTGGCACCGGCCAGCGGCTCCTCCTCATGGCGCCGATCCACCACCATTTCCAGAAGCGCGGCTGGCCCGAGACCAAGGTTGTGCTCCGCTTCTGGGTCATCTCGCTCGGTTTCGCCCTTGCCGGCCTCGCCACCCTCAAGCTCCGCTAACGCGCACTGGCTCAATCACTCTCCCTTCCGCCCATGCCCATCGACTACAATTTCGAAATCATGCCCAGTTTCCGCGACGTCACCCGCACCAGCCACCTGTTGCTGGAGCGTCCGATGGTTCGCTCCCTTTCCCAGCTGCGCCGTCTGCGCCAGGGTCAGGCCATTCCCCTCGCTCCGGTCGTGCGCCGAGCCAAAATTTTCGTAGGAGTCCGCTGACAGGTTCTTTATACTAACAATCGGAACCTTATCATTCGCTGCCAGCGGACACCTACTTTCCCTTTCATGCTGCCCAGCCCCCCCGCTAACATCGCCGCGCTGCTCGCGCGTCCGGTCGCCATCTTCGGCGCCGGTGTGAGCGGCCAGGGCGTGCGGTCCCTCCTTGTGGCGGCCGGCGCGTCTGGCCGACTCTACGACGAGCAGGTGGCGGGCGCGGAAAAAACCTTCAGCGTCTGGCAAGCCGCCGCGCACGGGCTCGTGGTGTTCAGCCCGGGCTTCGCGCCGGATCACGCCTGGCTGGCGGTAGCGCGTGCCGCCGGCTGCGTTTGCCTCGGCGAACTGGATTTTGCTTCACTCTTCTGGCGCGGGGAACTCGTCGCCATCACCGGCACCAACGGCAAGACGACTCTCACCGAGTTTCTAGCCCACGCGCTGAGCGCCGCGGGCCGCCGGGCGCACGCCACCGGCAACGTCGGCTATTCCCTCAGCCGGCTGGTTGTCGACCAAAACGGCGGCCTGGCCGAACCTGTGGCGGCGGCCTATGATCGCCGGAACGATTCTGAACGGCGCTCACAGAGCGCCGCCACAGCAGACAACACCCGGCCCATGATCGCCGTGTGCGAGGTCAGCTCCTTCCAGGCAGAGACGCTGCAGCACTTGCGGCCGACGGCGACCCTTTGGACAAATTTTGCCGAGGACCATCTCGAAAGACATCCCGGGATGGCCGCGTATTTCGCTGCCAAGTGGCGATTGCTCGAACGCACCCCGCCCCATGCTGTCTTTGTTGGTTCGTCCGTGCAAAACTGCGCCGGCCAGTCAGGCCAGACCTGCACCCTGCCGGCGACGGCATGCATCGCCACCGAGGGCCAGCCAGCCGACGCCCGGTTGGCGGGCACGGTCTTCGCCGGCTACCCGCAGCGCGAAAACTTCCTGCTCGCCGCCGCTTGGTGGCGCCACGCGGGACTGCCCGCAGCGTCGCTTTACACCGCCGCCCAATCGTTCCAGCCCGGCGCGCACCGGCTGACCCGGGTGGGGGAGAAGCGCGGCGTGATCTTCTGGAACGACTCCAAAGCCACCAATTTTCACGCCGTGGAGGCCGCATTGGCCACTTTCTCCGCCCCGGTGCTCTGGATCGGCGGCGGCAGGGCCAAGGGGGGCGATCTGGCCGGTTTTGTGCGCCGGATCGCCCAAAAAATCCGCCACGCTTTCCTCATTGGCGAGACGCAGCCGGCGCTGGCCGGCTTTTGCCGCGATTCGCGCGTGCCCGCCACCCTCTGCGGCAGCCTGGAAGACGCCGTCCGCACCGCTTTTGCCCGCGCCACGGCCGGCGACCACGTGTTGCTCAGTCCCGGCTTTGCCAGTTTCGACATGTTTCGCGGCTACGACGACCGTGGCCGCCAGTTCGTAAACCTTGTGGAAAACCTGTGAATAACCTCTATTATTAGATAGCAAATATCCAAACCTACCGCTCATATTCCCACCATGAAAATCCTCCAGATCTTCGGAGCAGTCGTCGCCGTGCACCTGCTCGCGTTCATCTTCATTTTCGCCAGCCCAGGCTGTCAATCCGGCCCGCGCAACATCCCGACACCCGACGCCACTGTGCCCACCGGTCCGACCACGCCGCTTGTCACCTACGACTCCGGCGCCGCCAACCTGCAACCAGTCGACCTCATCACGTATTCGCCCGCTTCACCTTCCGGCCACGCGGTGCCGACGCGCCCGGGCTCGGCCGCCGCCGTGGCCATCACGCCCGCGAAGCCCGCGGCGGACGTTGCGCCCGTCTCCACCTATACGGTGACCCGGGGCGACAGCCTGTGGAGCATCGCGCAGAAGAATGGCCTGACCGTCGCCGAGCTCGCCAAGTCCAACAACCTCGGCGTCGGCGCCACTTTGCAACCGGGCAAGAAACTCATCATCCTAGGCAAGGTGGTCGCGCCCAAGGATCTCTCCGCCGCCGCACCGGCGGGCAAGGCTCCCGCCGCCGCCGACAAAGCCTCGGCCACTCCGGCCCGCACTAACGGCGAGACGGTGAAACACACCGTGCAGGTTGGCGAGAGCCTCGGCGTCATCGCGCGCAAATACCAGGTGACCGTCGGCGAACTCGCCTCACAGAACAATATCACCGATCCCTCCAAGGTCCGCGCCGGCCAGCAGCTCGTCATCCCGGGCTTCAAGGCGGTCAGCGGGAAAGGCACGACTACCGCGACGCCAGCCAAGTCCGCCGCCCCCGAGGTTACGGCGCCCCATTTTGAGATCGCCGCTCCGCCACCCGGGCAGGATCTCGACACCGGCTTGAAGGGCGCCGGCACCGAGGTGCCGACCATTAAGGTGGAGGAGCCCCAAACCGATCAGCCGCCCAAGAAATAAGCCACCATCACCATGGTGAGTTTGCCGAGCGCCGCTGTTCCCCGCCGACCTCTCACGATCACTCCCGCGAGCGTCATCGTGGTCTGCGTGGCGTCGCTCGTGTCCATCGGCTTGGCCGTGCTGTTCAGCGCGAGCTCGCCCATCAAGGGCGGACCCTACGCCTACCTCTACAAGCAGTTCATCTTCCTCGCACTGGCCATCGGCGCCGGCTGGCTTGTCGCCATCGTCGACCTCGAGCAGTTGCGCAAGTTCGCCTGGATCGCCTCGGTCGTCGCGCTGGTCGCCCTCGTCTTCGTGCTCATCCCGCATCTCGGCATCATGGTGAAGGGCAGTCGCCGCTGGCTTGGTTTCGGCAGCATCCGTCTGCAGGTGTCGGAGTTCGCGAAACTTGCGCTGGTCTTCTCGCTCGCGCATTACCTCGCGCTCAACCAGAGCAAACTGCATGATTTCTGGCGCGGCTTTGTGCTGCCCGCGGCCTGGACCGGCCTGTTTGCGGTACTGGTGCTCGCCGAGCCGGACTTCGGCACGGCCTTTCTCCTCGGCGCCATCGGCATGATCCTGCTGTTCCTCGCCGGGGCGCGGCTGAAGTTCCTGCTGCCGTCCATCGGCCTCGCGCTGCTGGCCTTCGTCTTCCTCGTCCTGCACAATCCGAACCGCCTGCGCCGCATCACCTCCTTTATGGACATCGAGGCCAACCGCGGTGACGGCGCCTATCAGCTCTGGCAGGCTATCTTGGCGTTCGCCGCCGGCGGGGTGGACGGGGTCGGCCTCGGCAACGGCCGGCAGCAGAACTCGTTCCTGCCCGAGGCGCATACCGACTTCATCTTTGCCATCCTGGGCGAAGAGATGGGCCTCATCTTCACGCTGCTGGTCGTCGCGTTGTTCGTGACCATCTTCGTCGCGGGTCTGATGCATGTACGCCGCGCCCCGAATCTTTTCCAGTTCCTGCTCGTGACCGGCTGCCTGCTCCTCATCTGCTTGCAGGCGATCATCAACCTCGGCGTCGTCACCGGCATGCTGCCGACGAAGGGCATGTCGCTGCCGTTCATCAGTGCCGGCGGCTCGAACCTGCTGCTGATGGGCCTGCTCGTCGGCATTGTCATCAACACCCAGCGTACATGGGAGCGGCCCAAGCCTCTCGTCCGCCGGCGCGCCCTCACGGAGGTGGTGGCATGAAGACACCGGATCTTTACCGGCCCACCCGGCCCCGCGTCTTCGGGGCGAAGCATCGCGGTGCCCCAACGAGAACGAATGCCGGAGGGGGAATGGCATGAGCAAGTTCATCATCGCCTGCGGCGGGACCGGCGGCCATCTCTCGCCCGGCATCGCGCTGGCAGAGGCGCTGATTGCGCGTGGCCATACCGCGACACTGTTCATCAGTCACAAGAAGGTGGACACCCGACTCCTCGAGAACTACCCGCACCTCGCCGCGGTGCGCGTGCCGAGCGCGCCGTTCGGCTGGCGGCCGGATGTGCACCTGCGCTTCCACTGGCGGCAGTCGCAGGGCCTGCTCTTCAGCCTCAAGTTCTTGCACGCGCTCCAGCCCGACGCCATCGTCGGCTTCGGTGGTTTTACCAACGCCGGCGTGGTCATGGCCGGCCGCCTGCTCAGTTTGCCCGTCGCGCTGCACGAGGCCAACCGCATTCCCGGACGCGCCGTGCGCTTGCTCGCGCGTGTGACCCGGCGCCTTTACCTGCCGCCCGGGGTGCGCCTGCCCGGCATTCGCGGCGTTTTGGTCCGCCATACCGGCCTGCCGGTGCGCGCCGAGGTCGGCCGCCTGATGCGCACCGAGGCCCAGAGGCAACTCGGGATCGATCCCGCCAAAAAACTGCTCGTCGTCATCGGCGGCAGCCAGGGCTCCGGTCCGCTCAACCACTGGGTCGAGGAGAACCTGGCCGAGCTCGCGCTCGAAGGCATCCAGGTTTACTGCGTCACCGGCCTGGGCAAGTGCAGTGCGGGCGTCCGCGAGCTGCGCACCCGGAACGGCCAGGTCGTGCGCGCGTGGTTCGAGGCTTTCTCCGACCACGTGGGTGTGCTGCTGTCCGCGGCCGACCTCGTGCTGAGCCGCGCCGGCGCCGGCACGCTGGCCGAGCTCGTGCACTGCAAGACCCCGGCCATTCTGATTCCCTACCCGCACGCCGCCGACAATCACCAGTGGGCCAACGCCACCTATTTCGAGCAGCAGGGGGGCGGCGTGGTGGTCGCCGAGTCCGCGCTGCCCGGCCTGCGCCAGGAGGTGCTCGATGTCATCTTCAACGACTGGCTGCTGAACAAATTCCGTGGCAACCTGCACCGCATGTCGCAGGAGAACACGATCGACACCCTTGTGCACGACCTGGAGGAACTCGCCGCCGGCACGCCACCAACCCGTCACCTACGGCGCCCGCCCGCGCCTTCGCCCTCATGAGTGCCCGATCAAACTTCAACCGGTGGAGCGCGTTGACCCCAACGCGCTCCAAGCGGCATGCGGTCAGGCCGCTCCACCTTTGCCGGCGTGCTTCCCGGTGAGTCAGCTGCCCAAAGTGTTCGGCCAGGACGTCACCCGCGTGCATCTGCTCGGCGCGGGCGGCATGGGCGTGGCGCCGCTTGGGCTCCATCTTGGGCAACTCGGCTTCCACGTCAGCGGCGAGGACGACGGCTGGAATCCGGCAGTGCGCGGTCTTCTCGAATCTGCCGGAGTCACGATCACCGCCCCGGGCGGCTTGCCGGACGACACCCAACTCGTGGTCTTCTCCTCGGCCATTGCGCCGGCCCATCCCTCGCGCCGGCGCGCGGCCGCTCAGGGCCTGCCGCAGGTGCGCCGCGGCGAGATGCTGGCCGAGGTGGTGAAGGGGAAAAAGCTCGTCGCGATTGTCGGCTCGCACGGCAAGACGACCACCACGGCGATGCTCATCACCGCATTGCATCGCGCCAATTTTCCCTGCGGGTGGATCCTCGGCGGACTTTTTCAGGACGATGCACTGCCCCCGGCCCGGGCGGACGCCAGCGAGTGGATCGTGGCCGAGGTGGACGAAAGCGACGGCACGATCGATGGTTTCGCACCGGAAGTGACGGTGGCGGTCAACCTCGACTGGGACCACGCCGACCACTACGCAAAACTCGCCGACATGGAGGCCGCCTTCGGGGCCTTGTTCGCCCGCACCAAGGGCGCGGTGTTCTATTATGACACTTGCTCGCTCTCGGCGCGGATTGCGGGCAGGGCGCGACCGCTGGGCGCGTCGAAAGATACGGCCGGCCCGGCAATCCGTCCCTACCTCACCTTCGGCCGGACCGGGGAATACCAGTTTCACGTAATACGTGAAACTGTCGGGAGACTCACACTTGGTTTGGGCGGATGTTTTTCCCTCAAGGAAGCAATCGTGTGCGCCCAGGGCGAGTTCAATGCCGCGAATGCCGCCGCCGCGCTCGCGGTGGCGCAGCATCTGGGCGCCAAGATTGATTCACAGGCTTTGGCCAGCTTCGCCGGCGTGCGCCGGCGCCAGACGATGCTGCATGCGTCGGCGATAAAAGTTTACGAGGACTACGCGCATCACCCGACGGAAATCCGCGCCCTGCTCGGCAGCCTGGGCCGCGGGGGCAAAGGCCGGCTCGTCGTGGTGTTCCAGCCGCACCGCTTCACCCGCACGGCGCAGTTCAAGGCGGAGTTCGCCGCCGCGCTGGCCGGAGCCGACAATCTTTTCCTATTGGATGTTTATGCCGCGAGCGAGTCGCCGGTCGCAGGTGGCACGACGGCTGACATCTACGCCGAGTTGAAGAGGACCGGCGGGGAGCACCAGGTGACTTATTTGCCCGGCGATGATGCCGGCCTGCTTAGCGCGCTTAAACAAGCGCTCAAACCCGGCGACACCCTGGTGTTCGTCGGCGCGGGCGACATTGAGCAGACTGCGCGGCAATTCGTGGCGAAGCTGAAGGCCGGGGAAAAACGCGAGGCGGCGTGGAGCGAATTTCTGACGGCGGCGCGGATGCGCCTGGGCGCAGAGACCAGGCTGCTTGAGCGCGAGATGCTCGCGGCCAAGACGACGATGCGTGTCGGCGGCCCGGCTCGCGTTTATGCTGAGCCCGCCAGCACGGAAGATCTGCGTCAACTGCTGGTGGAGGCGAACCGCCGCAGCCTGCCGGTGCTGCTGCTCGGGCGCGGCTCGAATCTCATCATTCCCGATGAAGGCGTGGACGGGCTGGTCATCAGTCTGGCCCACGCCAACTGGCAGAAGTTTGAGTCGCAACCGGACGGCCGGGTGTGGGCGGGGGCGGGTCTGCGGCTGAAGAATCTCTGCGGTCTCGCCACCAAGGCCGGGCTGAAGGGCTTTGAATTTCTCGAGGGCATCCCCGGCTCGGTCGGCGGCGCGCTGCGAATGAACGCCGGCGCGATGGGCGGCTGGATGTTCGATGTCGTGGAGGAGGTCTATCTGATGAGCCTGTCGGGTGAGGTGCGGGTGATGCCAAAGGCCGAGATGCATGTGGATTACCGGCTTTGCGGCGAGTTGCAGAACGCGATTGCGCTCGGGGCCCGCTTGATGCCGGCGGCCAGCGCCCCCGCGACCGACATCCGCCGGCAGATTGATGTTTACCAGAAAAAACGCGTGGAGTCGCAGCCGCGCGAACCTAGCGCGGGTTGCATTTTCAAGAACCCGCCGAACTCCTCGGCCGGCTGGCTGATCGACGAGCTGGGCCTGAAGGGCGAGCGGGTGGGCGACGCCGAGGTGTCGCCTGTGCATGCCAATTTTATTGTCAACCGCGGCCACGCGACGAGCGCCGATATCATCGAGCTGGTGCGAAAAATCCGCGCCCGGGTGAAAAGCGCCCGGGGCATCGACCTCGAGCCCGAGGTGCTGCTGTACGGGCAGGAATGGAGGGACGTGCTGTGAGCGGAACTTCATTTGGCGGAGCCTGCAAGCAGGCTCCTCAGGGAGTCATACCATGACTGATCCTATCATCGCCGTCCTGGCCGGCGGCACCTCGCCCGAGCGCGAGGTCTCCCTCGGCTCCGGCAAGGCCGTGGCGCTGGCAATGGCCTACTCGCATCCCACCCAGTTTTTTATCGTGGACTCGGACGCGCTGCCAGACGGACTCAATCCGTCGCGGCACATCGTCTGCTCAACCCTCCACGGCATCTTCGGCGAGGACGGCGGCATACAACAGCTGATGGAAGCAGCGGGCGTGGGCCATGCGGGTTGCGACGCCCGGAGCAGCGACCTGTGCTTCGACAAATGGCGGGCGCGCCAGACCGTCTCTGCGATGGGCGTGCAAGTGGCGCCGGGCCGGCATTTCAACGCCACCAACAAGCCCACTGCCGCGGCGCTGGCCGCCGAGCTGGGCGAGCAGGTGGTGCTCAAGCCCAACCGGCAGGGCAGCAGCATTGGGCTGCAGATTGTCTCGTCCAAGGTCGGCCTGGAGATCGCCCTGGGCGGCATCCGTCAGGGCGAGTGGATTGCGGAGCGGCGCATTGTCGGGCACGAACTGACCGTCGGTCTGCTGCGCGGTCGGGTGATGGGCATTGTGGAGATCGCGCCGAAATCGGGCATTTTTGACTACGCGAGCAAATACACCAAGGGCCTCACCGAGTATTTCACGCCAGCCAAGCTGTCGGACGAGTTGACCGCCTCAGTGCAGGCGGCTGCCGAAACCGTCTTTGCCGCATGCGGCTGCCGCGACTATGCGCGGGTCGACTTCATGCTCTCGAACGAGGGCGAGCTGTATCTGCTCGAGATCAACACGCTGCCCGGCATGAAGGAGACGAGTTTGTTGCCGATGAGTGCAACCTGCGTGGGCCTGGATTTCGTCGGGCTGTGCCGCGAAATGGTCGCGCCCGCCCTGGAACGGTTCACGCTGGCTCCCGCCTTGAAAAGATGAGCGCCGCCGCCGACATCTCCGCTCCGCCCCCCGGCCGCTCCTGGCGCAACATCCGCCAGGAAGTGAGGCCGCTGGCCATGTCGCGGAAGGGTCGCCGCCGGCAGATCGTCGCGTGGATGAAGCTCGGCGCGTTGTTCACCTTCGTGGCGGCGGGAGGCTGGGGCATCGTTGAGGTCGTGCACTCGTGGGAGACGGACCGGGCGGCGCTGACCAAGGCCGTGCAAAGCGAGCCGGTGCGCCAGATCGTGCTGATCACCGACGGCGTGCTGACGCAGCCCTGGGCCGCCGGGGTGCTCGCCCTGCCGAAGTCGGCCAGTCTGATGTCTCTCGAGCTGCGCGCGCTGCGGGACAAGCTGCTGACCAACGGCCAGGTGCGCGTCGCCGTGCTGACGCGGAATTTTCCGGACACGCTGGTGGTCACGCTGCAGGAGCGCACGCCGGTCGCGCGCGTCTCGGCGAGTGACGGTTTCGGCGCCACGAAACAGCTGCTGGTGGCGAAGGACGGCGTGGTTTACGACGGGTTGAATTACAACAAGACAATGCTGGCCGGCCTGCCCTGGCTCGACGGCATCCGGCTCGTGAAGTCCGGCCCGGGCTTCGAACCCATCGCCGGCATGGCTGACGTGTCCACGCTGCTGGCCACCACGCAACAGGAGGCGCCGCACCTCTACCGCGGCTGGCTCATCGTGTCGCTGGCGCGGCTGGCCGCGAACGACGAGATCGTGGTGAGGGCGCAGGACATTCCGGAAATTATCTTCAGCCGGAAGAGCGATTTCTTCAAGCAGGTCGCCCGGCTCGACTACGTCATCGACGCGGCGCGCGTGCTGCCAGACCCGGCGCTCAGGTCGATCAATCTTTCGCTCGAGGGCCAGGTGCCGGTGCGGCTCGAGAACGTGCCGGACAAGCTGACTCTGGTGGCGGAGCCAATTTTTCAAATCCAACCCCCCCAACGGAAAGGACAACGTGATCTCTAACAGCAGTCGCATCGTCGGGGCCGTCGAAATCGGCACCGGGAAAATCGCGGTGCTCGTGGGCGAAATTGCCTGCGGTCGCAGCTTGAACATCATCGGCGTGGGCGTGGCGCCCTCGCGCGGCGTCATGAAGGGGGAGGTGGTCGACTACAAGGCGGCGTGCGAGGCCACCCACCATGCGCTTGAGATGGCCGAGTCGGGCGCCGGCGCGAGCATTGAGGAGGTGTGGCTCGCCCAGACCGGCGGCCACCTGGACGCATTCTACAACGAGGCGTCGGTCAACGTGAAGTCGGCCGACAACACCGTGACCCAGCTCGACATCGCTTCGGTCTGCAAGCTGGCGAAGGAAAAGGAGCTTCCCGCCGGCCGCTCGCGCATCCATGAGATCCGCCGGCCGTTCCGGCTCGACGGCCGCGCTGTGCCGGATCCCGAGCACCTGTCGGGCCGCCGGCTCGAGGTCGGCTATTGGATTGTGCACGGGCCCGAGAGCAAGGTGAGCGATAACATCCACGTCGTGGGCGGCTACCATCTCGAAGTGCGCGAACTCGTCCTCGCCAGCCTGGCCAGCGGCTCCCTGCTCACCACTACGGAGGAGCGAGCACAGGGCGTGCTGGTGATCGATCTGGGCAAGGGCGTGACCGACTACGTGCTTTACCGCGACGGCCATGTGCTGGTGACCGGCACACTGCCTGTCGCCGGCGACCATTTGACCAACGATCTCAGCATCGGCCTGCGTGTGACCACGGCGCAGGCGGAGCTGCTCAAGCTGCGCCATGCTCGTGGCACGGCGCTGACCCGTGACAAGTCCGCCAAGGTCTGGCTGAACGGCGACGCCTCCTTCGGCGACCGCCAGCTGCCGAAGCTGGCGATCGAAAGCATCGCCGCGGCGCGCACGCTCGAGTTGCTCGAAGTCGTGAAGCAGAAGCTCGGGCCGGCGTTCGTGGCCGAGCATTGCGGTGCGGGTATCATCCTCACCGGCGGCACCTCGAGGATGCCCGCCATCGACGAGGCCGCGGCGCGCGTCTTCGGCCTGCCGGCCCGCCGCGGCGAGCCGCCCGACTGGGTTAAGGACGAGTTGAAGGACCCGATGTTCAGCACCGTGCTGGGCGTCTTCCAGTTCGGCCTGCGCGGCGCCTACGAGCATGCCATCCCCGCCCGCCGCAAGGCCGGCCTGCTCAGCAGCCTCACCAAAATCTTCGCGACCTCCTGAACCCATGGACCAGACCCCCAACGAACTGCCCCTCGAGGCCCTGACCGACCGCAACGTCGGCATCAAGCTGATCGGCGTGGGCGGCGGTGGCTCCAACGCCGTCGACCGCCTGAAGATGGAGAATCTCGACCGCCTGCAGCTCGCGGTCATCAACACCGATCTCAAGGCCCTCGGCACCTCGCCCGTGCAGGACAAGATCCTTATCGGCACCGCGCTCACCCGCGGGCTCAGCGCCGGCGGCGATCCCGAGCTCGGCCGCAAGGCCGCGGAGGCCGACGCGGACAAGATAGCCGAGATCGTGAATGACACCGACCTCATTTTCCTCGTGGCCGGCCTGGGCGGCGGCACGGGCTCCGGCGCCTCGCCGGTGGTGGCCGAGATCGCCGCAGAGGCGGGTGCGGTCGTCATCGCGTTTGTCACACTGCCGTTCAGCTTCGAGGGCGGGCGGCGTCGGAAGCAGGCCGAGGAGGCACTCGCCGAGCTGCGCCGCGTGTGCGACGCGGTCATCCCGCTGTCGAACGACATGCTGCTGCAGGAGGGCACTGAGCAGACCAGCGTGCTCGATTCCTTCGCGCGGGCCGACCAGTGGATTGGCCGCGGCGTGAAGTCCATCTGGGCGATGCTCTCGCGCACCGGCCTCATCAACGTGGACTTCACGGCGCTCCGCCAGGTCTTCCTGCACCGCGGCGGCAAGACCCTCTTCGGCCTCGGGGTCGGCTCGGGCGAGAATCCCGCGCAAGCGGCGCTCGACGACCTCAAGCAATGCCCGTTGCTCCACACGCCGGAGTTTGCGCGCAAGGCCGACCGGTTGATCGTCAACATCACGGGCGGCGCCGACCTCAGCCTGACCAAGGTTCATGAAATGATGTCCGCGCTGACCGAGGCCTTTGGCAGCGAGGCGCACGTCGTCTGGGGTGCCGCCATCGACGAAGGCCTGCAGAGCCGCGTGGAGATTTGCGTCATTGGCACCACCGACCTCGGCGGCCGAAACTTCGTGCGCCGCGCGCTCCCGCCGTCCGGTCGCAAGGCCCTGGACAAGCCCGGCAACACGGCGACCTCGTCCGCGCCGGAGAGCAACACCAACCTCACGACCACGGTCACGCCCCATCGCACCCCGGCCGCGCTGCACGCGAAAAAGCCCACGCAGGAGGAATTCGGCTTCGGCGTCGTGCCCACGGAGAACCGCGGCACGTTTGAAAGATCCGATCGCAATCTCTTTGAGGGCCAGGACCTGGACGTGCCGACCTACTTCCGCAAGGGCATCAAGGTCTCGGTCTGAGGACAGAGGACAACCTGCCGGACTAACACTGCCTCTGGCTCCAGTCCCGCGTCTCGGTCACCCTTCAAGCCAGCTTCGGCCGGATGAAGACCTCGATCTCGTCGATGATGATATCCTGCGCGATACCGGGGTCGGCTTCGACCAGCGTGACTTCCAGCCAGTTGTCGCCGTCCACGGCGGGCGGACCGGTGAGATCAAACCAGGTGGTCAGGGTGGGCCCAGCGGGAATCTCCGGGATCAGCGGTTCGCCGGCGCTGGTTCGGGAGTTTACGTCCACACCCGCGGCCATATCGATCCGCTTCTCATCGCTGCGACGTTTTTGCTTGGCGGCGGCGATCGGAACCCCGTTGAGCCGGATCTCCAGCCGGTCCTTGAGCGTCATGGGCCCGCCGCGAAAAAGCAGGAGCGCCCGCCGCACCTGCTTGAAGTCCTCGGAGATCCGAAACCGGTAGCGGCCCTTGGCGCCCGGGCTCGTCCGGCTCAGCACAATCCGGTCCGCCTTGAGCGCGCCGGTCGGGGCGACCCCGTCCGCGCCAAAGCCGCGGCTCCCGGCCCAGATTGGTTCGAAGACGTAGTGGCGGTTGCCGCGCGCGATCCGATCCGGGTCCAGCAGCTCAGGAAAATCCTGCAGCATCAGCGGATAGAAGGGGGCCGACTGAATGGGCACAAAATGGTTGTAAGAGGAAAATCCGTCGGCGCCGGATCCCAGGATGTTCTTCACGACGGCCCGCTGCTGATCCAGCGATATGGGCATGCCCGCCAGGCGGCGTCGCATCCGGACACTGCTCCACGGCTGCAGCGGGGGGTATACCTGGCAGTTCGCACGGTGGGCCGGCTGGACGAAGGTTTCGTAGAGCGCGTTCGGAGTGGAATACATCACGTCGCCTGGCGCGACATAGTCCAGAAGCCCTTCGGAAATCCAGGCGGCGACGTCGAGCCCCTGGCTCCGGCACTCCTCCATGGTCTCATATACCCGAGCACCAAGCTGCAGGCGCCGTTTTCCACTTCCGCCCTTTTTGTCCAGCGCCTGTCGGATACGCCGCACCAGTTCGGTCATGAGCGGCTGGCTTTCGGGACCGCGGTTGTGCGGGAAATATTGATGGTCCCGGAAGCACAATTCCAAGCCATCCACCTGAAAGCGGCCGAGCAATGCTTCCACGACCGAGAAAACATAGTTCCGGACTTCGGGAAAACTGAAATTCAACGAATGGCTCAACTTGTAGTACGACCCCGGGTGCTTTTCGGTCAGCGCCCACTGCGGATTATTCGCCAGAAAGGCGGCGCCGGCAGCCACTCCTTGGCCGATGGAGATATGGCCATGGTCGTCATTCATCCGGATGCCCGCGAGAAACTCCATCCCTCGCTTGTGTGCCTGATCCAGCAACAATTCCAGTGGTTGCACGCCCGAGTCGAGGAGAGCCAAAAATCGCCGGTGTTGCGGCCGCGCATCGTATTCAAAACCCTCCGTCCGCCAATACGTGGTCCATCCCTGCGTGTAGGCCTCCTGGATGAAGGTGTCGACCTGCGCGTCCGCGAGTTCGTCGACCCAGCGTCGCAGGGCGGCTTCCGTGACCGGCTTGGGACTGTCGACAAAGCCGTAAACTCCCTGGGTCGCCCCGGCCAATGTGGTCGGGCCCGCCGGGGCGAGAACGGAACCGCGGGTGACGGGAGCATCGGAGTCATCGCTGAAGGGCAGGTAGGCGCCCGCAATGCTGGAGGGATCACTGACGTAAATAAAACGCCGGGGACCGCGGGAGCTGGCGCTGCCCAGCTTGGGTGAATCAGCCGGACGGGGAGCGGCCTGCTGCCCCATGCCCTTCTGGGCCAGGGCTCCAAGCGTCAGACCGGCGGCGATTGATGTTCCTACGAAATCACGGCGTGTCATTTCTTTCATATAAAACTTAATTCGCGCCGGATGGCGCCCGAATGCAAGGACGGGCAACTGGTCACATATCTTACCCGTGCGGCGGGGTGATGGTGCAAGGATTCTTCGGGCAAGCCCTGAGACCTTGGAAGAGTGGAGGTG